>DAIPIU010000026.1:0-39595 GCA_036770645.1 Rubrimonas sp.
TCTTGCCCGCCTTCTGCTTGTCCAGCAGCTTGCGCTTGCGGGTGGCGTCGCCGCCATAGCATTTGGCGGTCACGTCCTTGCGCAGGGCCCGGATGGTCTCGCGCGCGATGATGCGGCCGCCGATGGCCGCCTGCACCGGCACCTGGAACATGTGCGGGGGGATCAGTTCCTTCAGCTTCTCGCACATCGCCCGTCCGCGCAGGTCGGCGCGGTCGCGGTGGACGATCATCGACAGGGCGTCCACCGGCTCGGCGTTGACGAGGATCTGCATCTTCACCAGCGCGTCGGCCTGATAGCCGTCGAGCTGGTAGTCGAAGCTGGCGTAGCCCTTGGTGGCGCTTTTCAGCCTGTCGTAGAAATCGAACACCACCTCGTTCAGCGGCAGGCGGTAGACCACCATGGCGCGGGAGCCGGCGTAGGTGAGGTCCGCCTGCACCCCGCGCCGGTCCTGGCACAGCTTCAGCACGTCGCCGAGATAGTCGTCGGGCACGAGGATGGTGGCGCGGATCCACGGCTCCTCGATGCTGTCGATCTTCATCGGGTCGGGCATGTCGGCGGGATTGTGCAGTTCGCGCATGGTCCCGTCGCTCATGTGCAGGCGGTAGACCACGCTGGGCGCGGTGGTGATCAGCTCGATGTCGTATTCGCGCTCGAGCCGCTCGCGGATGATCTCGAGGTGCAGAAGCCCGAGGAAGCCGCAGCGGAAGCCGAAGCCCAGCGCGGCGGAGGTCTCCATCTCGTAGGTGAAGGAGGCGTCGTTCAGCGCCAGCTTCTCGATGGCGTCGCGCAGATCCTCGAACTCGGCGCTGTCCACCGGGAACAGGCCGCAGAACACCACCGGCACGGCGGGCTTGTAGCCGGGCAGCGCGGCCGCGCAGGGCTTGCGCTCATGCGTGACGGTGTCGCCGACGCGGGTGTCGCGCACCTGCTTGATGCTGGCAGTCAGGAAGCCGATCTCGCCGGGGCCCAGCTCGCCCGCCTCGGCCATGGCGGGGCGGAACACGCCGATGCGGTCGACCTGGTAGGTCGCGCCGGCCGCCATCATGCGCACCCGGTCGCCCTTGCGCAGCACGCCGTCGATGACGCGGATCAGCACGACGACGCCCAGATAGGCGTCGTACCAGCTGTCCACCAGCAGCGCCTTCAGGGGCGCGTCGCGCTCGCCCTTCGGCGGCGGCAGGCGGTGCACGATGGCCTCGAGCACCGCGTCGACGCCGAGGCCGGTCTTGGCCGAGATCATCACCGCGTCCGAGGCGTCGAGCCCGATCACGTCCTCGATCTGGGCCTTGATGCGCTCGGGCTCGGCCGCGGGCAGATCGATCTTGTTGAGGACCGGCACGATCTCGTGGCCCGCGTCCAGCGCCTGGTAGACGTTGGCGAGCGTCTGGGCCTCGACGCCCTGGCTCGCGTCCACCACCAGCAGCGAGCCCTCGACGGCGCGCATCGACCGCGAGACCTCGTAGCCGAAGTCGACATGGCCGGGCGTGTCGATCAGGTTCAGGACGTAATCCTGTCCGTCGGCCGCGCGGTAGTCGAGCCGCACGGTCTGCGCCTTGATGGTGATGCCGCGCTCGCGCTCGATGTCCATCGAATCGAGCACCTGCTCCTTCATCTCGCGCGCCGTCAGCGTTCCGGTCAGCTGGATCAGGCGATCCGCCAAGGTGGATTTGCCGTGGTCGATGTGCGCCACGATCGAGAAGTTGCGGATGCGCGAAAGCTCGGTCATGGCGGGGGGTTATGGGGCCGCGCCGGGGGGCGGTCAACGGTCCTGCGGCACCGGCGCGCGGGGGGCGGCCGGATGCGCGGCGAGACCGGCGGCCAGACGGGCCACCAGCGCGCCCGCCGCCTGCCCCGCCAGCCCCGCCACGGCGTCGAAGGCCTCGGGGCCCTCGTAATAGGGGTCGGGCACGTCGCGCCCCCGCGGGCCCGGCGCTTCGTCCAGCAGCAGCCCCAGCCGCGCGGTGGCGCCCGCGGGGGCCATGGCTCGCAGCGCGGCGAGGTTTCGGGCGTCGACGGCGAGGATCAGGTCGAAATCCCGGAAATCCTCCTCGGCCACGCTGCGGGCGCGCTGGCGGGCGATGCTCCAGCCGCGGCGGCGCGCGGCGGCGATGGCGCGGGGATCCGGGCCGTCGCCCTCGTGCCAGCCGGAGGTGCCGGCGCTGTCGACATGCAGCGGCACCCCCGCGTCGCGGGCGGCAGCCTCGAGCGCGCCCTGCGCCATGGGCGAGCGGCAGATGTTGCCGAGGCAGACGACAAGCACGGCGAAGGCCATGGAATCCCCGCAATCCCGGTTTTGACATGAGGACGTCGCAGGGCTTCACTACACATGCAACGCGACGCATTCGTCACGACGCCACAGGGACCAGGGAGACCAACCCATGAAGCCAGCGCTGTTCGCCGCCCTCCTCCTCGCCGCCGCACCGGCCGCCGCCGGGCCCGCCGAGGACGCCGTCGCCGCAAGGCAGGGCTTCTACAAGCTGCTGGGGGCCGAGATGGGCCCGCTGGCCGCCATGGCGAAGGGCGAGGTCACCTTCGACGCCGAGCGCGCGGCCGCCCATGCCGCCAACCTGTCGGCGATCGCCGGATACGACGTGTCGCGGCTGTTCATCGACGGAACCTCGGCGGACGATCTTGCCGGGACCAAGGCCAAGGCAGACATCTGGATGGACCGCGAGGACTTCATGACGAAGTTCCTGAACATGCGGCAGGCCATCAACGCCAACCAGGCGAACATCGCCGCGGGGCGCGCCGAGCTGGGCGGTGCGCTGGGCCAGATCGGCGGCACCTGCAAGGCCTGCCACGACGCCTACCGCGCGAGCTGAGGCATGGCGGACGGGACGGGGCCGCAGAAGGCGGCGGATGCGCGGCTGAAACGCGTGCGGCTGTGGGACCCGGCGACGCGCCTGTTCCACTGGGCGCTGGTCGCGGCCTTCGCGACCTCTTTCCTGCTCGGCGAATTCGGGCCGCTGATCATGACGGCGCATTTCTGGTCGGGCTACGCCATCGTCTGCCTGCTGGCCTTCCGTCTCGTCTGGGGCGTGGCGGGGCCGCGCCCCGCCCGCTTCGCGCAGTTCCTCAAGGGGCCGGGCGCGGTGCTTGCCTATGCGCGCACCGTGCCCGAGCGCGCCCCCAGCCGCTGGCCGGGCCACAACCCGCTGGGCGGCTGGTCGGTCGTGGCGCTGCTGGCGGCCATCGCCGCGACGGCGGCGACCGGGCTGGTCGCGGACCCCGACGACTACATCAATGTCGGTCCGCTGGCGGGCTGGGTCGACCCGGCGACGCGGCGCGCGGCGGTGGGCTGGCACCACTGGTTCGGCGGGCTGGCGCTGGCGCTGGTGGCGCTGCACGTCGCCGCCATCCTGTTCTACCGGATCTGGAAGCGCGAGGACCTGGTGAAGCCGATGCTCGACGGCGAGAAGCTGGTGGACGAAAGGCTGGGCTGACCGGGGTTCCGGCCCGGCTTCAGGGACCGCGCACCGCGGCGGCCAGCGCCCCGGTCTCGGCCCGCGGCAACGCGAGGTAGCGCGCGCCCATCGCGGCCGCGAGCGCGGCGGCGTCTGGGTTCGGCCGCACCGCGCTGTCGATCACCAGCGCCGCGACGCCGCGGGCGCGGATGCGCGCCGCCGCCGTCGCCGCATCGGCGGCGGCGCGGACACGGCCCCCCGTTCCGTCGCGCGCGACATTGGCGCGGCCATCGGTCAGCAGCACCAGCGTCGGCGTCCAGCCATGGCGCAGCGCGGCCTCGGCCTCCGCCAGCCCCGCCTCGAGGCCAGCGGCCAGCGGCGTGCCCCCGCCCCCGGGAAGGCCGCCCAGCGCGCGGCGCGCGCGGGCCACCGCGCGGGTGGCGGGCAGCACCGTCTCGGCGCGCGCGCCGCGGAAGGCGATCAGCGCCACGCGGTCGCGGCGCACATAGCTTTCGGCCAGCAGCAACTCGACCGCGCCCTTGGCCTCGGCCAGCCTCTGGGCGGCGGCCGAGCCGCTGGCATCGACCAGGAAAACGGTCAGCGTCTCGGCCGGGTGCCTGAAGCGGCGCAGGCGGAAATCTTCGCGCCGCACGCGCACCAGCGGGCCCGTGGCGGACGGATCGGCCGCCCTGCGCAGCGGCTGCCACGGGGCGGCGGCGCGCAGGGTCTCGACGAGGTCGAGCCGCGCGCCGCCCTCGGGCCGGCCCGGGCGCGTGCCGACCGGCCGGCCGCGCAGCGCGGCGCGGCGCAGCGCGCCGGCCGTCCCGCCGCCGGCGCCCGCGCGCCCGCGCTCGGCCGCCGCGGCCGCAGCCAGCAGCCCGGCGGGCAGGGCGGCGCGGGCGGCGGCGATCAGCATGTCCGACAGCGGGGCGTCGCCGCTGTCCGCGCGCTCGGGAGGCTCCGGACGCTCGGCCCCGGCAGGGTCGGCGGCATCGGGCGGAGACGGCGGCCCCGGTTCGGCGGGCGGTTCGGGCGGCGCATCCGGCGGCGCAGTCTCGGGCGCCTCGGCCTGCGAGGCGTCATCCTCCGGGGCCGCGGGCAGTCGCGTGGCGCGCGGGCCCAGCGTCAGGCGGGCCGCCAGCGCCGCATCGGCGGCATCGGCATCGCCGCGCCCCGCCAGAGCCGCCGCGGCGCGGGCGGCGCGCAGCGCGAACAGCAGCGCGCGCGGCGAGGCGACGCCCAGCGCCTCGGCGGTCTCGGCCAGCGCCTGCACCAGATCGGCCCCGACGCGCGCCTGCGCCAGCCGGGCGCGCGCGGCGGCCGCATCGACGGCAGGCACAGGCCGCGGGCGCACCGCATCGAGGGGCAGGTCGAACCCCAGCCGTTCCACCAGCGCCGGGGGCGCGGCCTCGTCGGGCCCGTCGCCCTCGTCCAGCGCCACCAGCGCCAGCCCGCGCCCGTCGGCGCCGTCGAGCGCCCGGGCCAGCAGCCCCGCCAGCCGCGCCTCGGCGCGCTCGGCCCCCGTCAGAACGGCGACCCCGCCGGCGAGGTCGGCGAGCAGGCCGCGGCTGCGCATCGGACGGCCGGAGGACAGGGTGGCGGCGAGGTCCAGCCCGCCCAGCAGCCGCGCCTCGTCGGCGCGCACCGGCACCCGGCGGAAGGGCGCGCCCGGGGCCAGCGCCGCCTCGAGCCGCGCGAGCCAGGCGTCCCGCGCCGGTCCGGGCCGGCCGCGCAGCCGCGCCCCGCCCAGGAGGACGGGGTCGAGCGCCAGGATGTCCGCCGCGGCGCAGGCGTCGGCCCAGGGGTCGGGCGGCGGGAGATCGGCGCGCGGCGTCCCCGCGGCGCGGTCCGCATCGGGCTCCGCGGCACCGGGAGCGGCGGCGCCGAACGGGGCGGCGACGGGCTGGGCGGCGACGCCTTCCTCGGCCCCCGGGGCTGCCGTTGCTCGCGACGCGGACGGGAACGCGGCCGCCCCGCCGGGCGCGGGCGCGCCGTCGCGGGCCGCCCCCCCGGTCACGCCGGGATCAGCGCGTCGAGGGCGCGCATGACGCGGGCGGTCGAGCCCGCCTCGTCCAGCGGGTCGCGCCGCAGGCGGTGGCGCAGCGCGGCCGGGGCGATGGCGCGCAGATGGGCGGGCGTCGCCTCGACCGCGCCCTCCAGCGCGGCGACGGCGCGGGCGGCGCGCAGCAGCGTCAGCTCGCCGCGCAACCCGTCAGCCTTCAGCGCGAGGCACAGCCGCGCCGCGGTCTCGAGCAGCGCGTCGGGGCACGCCACATCCGGCAGCAGCGCGCGCGCGGCGAGTATGGCGGCGCGCTGATCGGCCTCGGCCGCGGCGAAGCGGGCGAGGAAGGCCCCCGGGTCGCGCTCGAAGGCGTCGCGGCGCTTCACCACCTCGATGCGCTCGCCCAGTTCGCGCGGAGTCGTGACCTCGACCGACAGGCCGAAACGGTCGAGCAACTGGGGGCGCAGCTCGCCCTCCTCCGGGTTGCCCGAGCCGACGAGCACGAAGCGCGCCGGGTGGCGGACCGACAGCCCCTCGCGCTCGACGAGGTTCTCCCCCGAGGCCGCCACGTCGAGCAGCAGGTCAACGAGGTGATCCTCCAGCAGGTTCACCTCGTCGATGTAGAGGAACCCGCGATGGGCGCGCGCCAGCAGCCCGGGCTCGAATGCCTTCTCGCCGCGGGTCAGCGCGCGCTCCAGATCCAGCGCGCCCACCACGCGGTCCTCGGTCGCGCCCAGCGGCATGTCGATGACGGGCGTCGGCGCCTCGACCGCCTCCGCGTCCTCCGGAACGGGCGAGGCTTCGGGCCTGGGCCGGTCGGGGTCGGAGTTGAACGGGCAGCCCGCGCGCACCCGGATGGGCGGCAGCAGCGCCGCGAGCGCGCGCACCGCGGTCGACTTGCCCGCGCCGCGGTCGCCGAAGGCCAGAACGCCGCCCACGCTGGGGTCCACCGCCGCGATCAGCAGCGCCTGCTTCATCTCGTGCTGGCCGACGATGGCGGTGAAGGGGAAGACTGCGGCCATGGCGTGCGCTCGGGGCAGGGGCGGCCCCGATCCGGGCCACGGCCGGCACTCTTGCGTCGGTGCCGCCCCTCTGTCCAGCCGCCCGGACGCTGCGCGGCGTCACGCCCGCCAAACGCGCGCCGGAGACGGCGTCTCGCGACCCCATCGGGGGGACCGACACGCGCATGCGGAACCGTCATCATCGGCGCATAGGGTGGGGCGCATTGGAACGGTCGCGGCAGGAGCGGGCAGCATGGCGGTGCGCAGTGCGCAGGAGCGCGTCCTTCAGACCCTGTGCTTCGAGGCCGGGGGCGTCGCCGTCGCGGCCCCCGCGCATCAGGCGCTGTTCGGTTCCACGGCCGCCGAGTCGATTGGGCTGATGGTGGCACTGGCCCTCGCCGTGGCGCTGTGGGCACCGCTGCACAACGCACTGTTCGACCTGGCGGAATGGCGGTTGGCGCGCCGGGTGGCCAGCGATCGGCCGCACGGGCTGCGCGCGCTGCACGCCGTCAGCCACGAGGTCTCGTCGATGGTGGTCAGCCTGCCAGTGCTGATGCTGGTGGGCGGGCACGCGCTGTGGGAGGCCGTGGCGCTGGATCTTGGTCTCAGCGCCTTCTATGCCGTCTACGCCTACCTGTTCCACCTCGCCTACGACCGGCTGCGGCCGGTACGCGCCGCCGCCTCCCCGGCGCGCGACAGCGACCCCGCGTTGCGCGCCTCGACCGGGCGTGGCACAGAAGGCCCGACCGCCCGGGGAGCCCCTGCCATGGACGATGTCCGCCGCCTGTCCGCCCTCGCGATTTGCCTCGCGCTCGGCTGCGCCCTCGCGGCCTGCGGCTCGGGCATCCGTCAGAGCGTCGGCCTGGAGGCCCCGCCTCCCGACGAATTCCTCGTGGTGGCGCGCCGGCCGATCGAGATGCCGCCGCGGCTCGATGCCCTGCCGCCGCCGCGGCCCGGCGCGCCCAGCCGCACCGACCCGGACCCCGCGGGCGCGGCGCAGGCGGCGCTCGGGGGGGCCGCGGCCGGCGGGGCCACGGCCGCCGCGCCCAGCGCCGGCGAGCAGGCGCTGCTGACCGCGCTCGCGCCGCCCCCCACCGAAGGCGGCGCACCGGCCGACATCCGCGCCCAGCTCGCTGACGAGCGAACTGCGCCCGAGCGGCGCTTCGGCCTGGACAGCCTGTTCGGCGTTCCCATCGTGCAGGATCCGCAGACCGACGCCGAGCGGCTGCGCGCCGAGGAGGAGGCCGCGCGCCTGCGCGAGGCCGGCAAGCCCGCGCCGATCGTGACGACGCCCGCGCCCTGAGCCTGCCGGCACGTCGTGCCCGGCCGCCGCGCGCCGACGCGCCGGGGCCGTGCCGGACAGGGTGCCGCGGGCCGGGCCGTCCCCCGATGCGCGCCTGACGCCCGGGTGCGGCCCGGCCCCGCAGGGCCGCACCCGGCGCGGCATCCGCCGCATGCACCCCGCGCGCGCCCGTTTCCCAGCCGGCGGCTTTCGCGCTAGGACAGCGGCGCAGGCCGCCGCGGAGGACCCCATGCCCATCGCCGATCAGGTGTTCGCCGGCGGCGCGCTCGACCGGGCGACCGCGCTGCGCCCGCGCGCCGCGGAGCTTGCCGCCGACCCGTCCGCGCGCGTGCTGCCGCTGTGGCGGGGCAAGCCGCTGGTGGCCGCCGACGAGAACCCCGCGCTGGGCTGGCTGCCGCCCGACGATCCGCGGCTGGCGGGCGCGGCCGAGCCGCCGCTGTTCCTCGGCGTAGACCCGGCCGCCGGCGGCGCCGCGCGCTTCGCGCTCGACGTGTCGCATCTGGGGCCCGCGCCCGGCGCCGAGCCTGCGGGCTTCCTCGACCGCGAGACCCTCGAACTCGGCCCCGGCCTGTCCTTCCTCGACCTGCGCGGGGTGATGGCGGCGCTGTCGCACGCCGATGCGGGCGACGCTGCCACCGCCAAGGGCGTGGTCGAATGGCATCGCAGCCACCCCCGCTGCGCGCGCTGCGGCGCGCCGACCCTGCCCGAGGACGGCGGCTGGCGGCGCGGCTGCACCGCCTGCGGGGCCAAGCATTTCCCCCGCACCGATCCGGTGGTGATCATGCTGGCGCTGCGGGGCGACCGGGCGCTGCTGGGCCGCCAGTCCGCCTGGCCGCCCGGCATGTACTCGTTGCTCGCCGGCTTCATGGAGCCGGGCGAGAGCATCGAGGAGGCCGCGCGCCGCGAGACGATGGAGGAGGCCGGGGTGCCGCTGGGCCGCGTGGGCTATGTCTGCTCGCAGCCCTGGCCCTTCCCGTCATCGCTGATGATCGGCGTGGTGGCGGAGGCCCTGTCCGACGCCATCGCCCTGAACGACGCCGAGCTCGAGGATGCGCTGTGGGCTGGGCGGGACGAGGTCGCCGCCTCGCTCGCGGGCCTGCCGTGCCGCTTCACCGCGGCGCGGCGCGGGGCGGTGGCGCGCGGCATCCTCGAGGCCTGGGTCGCGGGCGAGATCGGCCCGCCCTGAACGCCCGGACGCGGCAACGCCGCGGGAGCCGCCACCGCCTTCATGCGCCGCTCACCGGCGGCGGGTCACCCTTGTCATGCGCGCGCCGGCAGCGGGACCGGATGCCGCGCCCGGGGTCGACGGGAGGACGGGATGCGGCACGCGAGGGGGGCTGCGGCCTTGGCGCTGGGCGCGGCGCTGGCCGGGGGACAGGCCACGGCGCAGATGGCGGCCGGGACGGCCGATCTCTGGCTGGCCCTGCGCGACGGCGCGGAGGACACCGTGATACTCGGCCTCGTGCTGGACGGGGCGGCGCTGGACGGCAGGGACGAGGCGATGCGCACGCCCTTGCACCTCGCCGCCGCGGTCAGCGGCGACCCGGAGTTGATCGGCCTGATGCTGGAACGCGGCGCCGACCCGGCGGCCCGCGATGCGCGCGGGCGCACGCCGCTGCACGACGCCGCCGCGCTCAACCCGGCGCTCGGCGTGACGGCCGTCCTCGCCGTCTCCGGCGCGCCGCTCGACGCGCGCGCAGCCGACGGAGCCACGGCCCTGCACGGCGCGGCCCGTGCCGGGGCGTGGCGCGCGGGCGCGCTGCTGGTCGCGCTGGGGGCCGACCCTTGCGCCCTCGACGCATCTGGACGCCGCGCGATCGATGCGCGCATGCTTGAGGCGGCGCGGACGGGGGCGCCGGAGGCCTATCCGGCGCTGCGCGCGGCTTTCCTCGGCTGCCCCTGAGCGGTCCGGGACGGCGCCGCGGCCGGCCCGGGAGGTCCGTCCGAACCCGGTTCGCGCCGGCCGGATCGCGCCTCAGTGCAGGGCGATCTCGGTCCCAACCATGCGCACCTCGGCCGGGCGCAGCAGTTGCGCATGGGCGAGGCGCACGGAATGGATCGGGCCTTCCAGCTCGCGGTCCCAGAAATCGAGGAATTTCTTGAGCTGCGGGAATTTCGGGGCGAGATCGTAGTCCTGCCAGACATAGGTCTGCAGGATGTTACGCGCGTCCGGCATGCGATAGTAAATCTCGGCCGTCGCAAGCGACCAGCCCTCGAGCTGGCGGCGGAAGTCGGGATCGATCTGCTTGGTCATCGTGGCTCCTTACATCGCTCTCCTCCCAGAGACCTCGCGCGGCCGCGCGGGAACGCCTTGGACGGCGCCGCCCATCGCGCCTCGGTGCTGTCATCGTAGGGTCATGTCCTTAAAAATCGCAAACAGGTATCGGATGCGACATTTTCCGCAGGGCCGACCGCGCCATATGCGCCTGCCATGATCGAACCCACCCTCCTGTGGCTGCGCCGCGACCTGCGGCTGGCCGACAACCCCGCCCTGCAGGCCGCCCTCGCCCGCGGCGGCCCCGTCATCCCGGTCTTCATCCTCGATCCGCTGACCGAGGGCTGGGGCGCCGCGCCGCTGTGGCGGCTGGGCGAGGCGCTCGCGGCGCTGGCCCTTGCGCTGGAGGCGGCGGGGTCGCGGCTGATCCTGCGGCGAGGCGAGGCGCTCGCCGTCCTGCGCGCGCTGGCGGCCGAGAGCGGCGCGCGGGGGGTGGTGTGGTCGCGCCTCTACGACCCCGCCTCGAAGGACCGCGACGCGGCGGCGAAGGCCGCGCTGCGCGGCGACGGCCTCGACGCCATCAGCGTGAACGGGTCGCTGCTGCACGAGCCCTGGACGGTCGAGACCGGGACCGGCGGCTTCTACCGCGTCTACACCCCCTACTGGCGCGCCGTGTCTTGCCGCGACGTCCCCGCGCCCGACCCCGCGCCGGCGCGCATTCCCGCGCCCGCATCCTGGCCCGCCTCGGACGACCTGCCGGGATGGCGGCTGGGGGCGCGGATGGACCGCGGCGGGGCGGTGGTGGCGCGCCATGTCCGGGCCGGCGAGGCCGCGGCGCGCGACCGGCTCGACGCCTTCCTGTCGGCGGGCGTCGCCGCCTACGCCGAACGGCGCGACCGCATGGATTTGGCCGCCACCTCGGGCCTCTCCGATGCGCTGGCGCTCGGCGAGATCGGGCCGCGCTCGGTCTGGCATGCGGGCCGCGCGGCGCTCGACCGCGGCGCCGGGCGCGGCGCCGAGGTGTTCCTGCAGGAGATCGTATGGCGCGAGTTCGCCTGGCATCTCGCCTGGCACACGCCCCACCTGCTGCGCGACAACTGGAAGCCCGACTGGGACGCCTTTCCCTGGCGCGACGACAACCCCGATGCCGAGGCCTGGCGGCGCGGCATGACCGGCGAGCCAGCCATCGACGCCGCGATGCGCGAGATGCACGTCACGGGGCGCATGCACAACCGGGCGCGTATGCTGGTCGCCTCCTACCTGACCAAGCACCTGATGACGCACTGGCGCGTGGGCGAGGCCTGGTTCCGCGACCACCTGATCGACTGGGACCCGGCCTCCAACGCGATGGGCTGGCAATGGGCCGCCGGCTCCGGCCCCGACGCCGCGCCCTTCTTCCGCATCTTCAACCCCGCGACGCAGGCCGGGAAGTTCGACCCCGACGGCGCCTACCGCCGGCGCTGGATCGCCGAAGGCGCGCGGACCCCGCATCCGGACGCGCTGAGCTTCTTCGACGCCGCGCCGCGGGCTTGGGGCCTTTCGCCGCGCGCGCCCTACCCGAAGCCGCTGATCGATCTTAAACAGGGACGCGAGCGGGCGCTCGCCGCCTATGAGAAGTCGCGCAAGGCGGCCTGAACGAAGGGACAGGGATTGAAGGTTGCAGTGATCGGGTCGGGGATCTCCGGCCTCGGGGCGGCGCTCGCGCTGTCGGATGTCGCCCAGGTGTTCCTGTTCGAGAAGGACGCACGCTTCGGCGGCCACGCCAACACGGTCGAGGCCGAGACGCCGCGGGGCCGCATCGCCGTCGACACCGGCTTCATCGTCTACAACACCCGCAACTATCCCAACCTGACCGCGCTGTTTGCGGAACTGGGCGTCGAGACCGAATGGTCCGACATGTCCTTCGGCTTCTCGCTTCAGGGGGGCGCGCAGGAATACGCCTGCGACAACCTCGACACGATCTTCGCCCAGCGCCGCAACGCCTTCGATCCGCGCTTCCTGTGGGTGTTCCGCGAGACGCTGCGCTTCTGCCGTGTCGCGCCGCAGGATCTCGCAGCGGGGCGCGCGGCGGGGCTGTCGCTGGCCGACTGGCTGGATGGCCACGGCTTCTCGCGCTGGTTCCGCGAGCGCTTCATCCTGCCGATGGGGGCCGCGATCTGGTCAACGCCCTCGGCCCGGATCGGGGCCTTCCCGGCCGAGGCCTTCCTGCGCTTCTTCGCCAACCACGACCTCTACACCGGGCTCGGCTCGGCTATGCGCTGGCGCACGGTCACCGGCGGCTCGCGCGCCTATGTCGGGCGGGCGCTCGCGCGGCTGGGGACGCGGGCGCATGCCGGCGCCCATGCAGTGGCGGTGACGCGCGGGCCGGCCGGCGCGAGGGTGGATTTCGCCGACGGCTCGCACGGGATCTTCGACCATGTGGTGCTGGCCTGCCACGGCCCGCAGAACGCCGCCCTTCTGGCCGACAAGGACTCGGAGGAGGCCTCGGTGCTCGGGGCCTTCCGCACCTCGCAGAACCGTGCGGTCCTGCATGCCGACCCGCGGCTGATGCCGCGACGGCGCAAAGTCTGGTCGTCGTGGAACCTGCTCAGCCTCGGGGCGGCGGGGGCGGACCGGCCCGTCGCGGTCAGCTACTGGATGAACCGGCTGCAGAACCTCGACCCCGCCGCCCCGCTGTTCGTGACGCTGAACCCGCACATCGAGCCCGACCCGGCGCTGGTGCACGCCGAGTTCGCCTACGGCCACCCGCTCTACGACGCCGGGGCCTTCGCGACGCAGGCGGCGGTCGACGCGATCCAGGGCCGCGGCGGGGTCTGGCATGCCGGGGCGTGGCTCGGCTGGGGCTTCCACGAGGACGGGCTGCGCGCCGGGCTGCGCGTCGCAGCGGCGCTGGGCGGCCGGCCGGCCTGGGCGGTCGACATCGGCGCGCCGCTCGCCCCGCCGTTGGCGGCGGCGGTCGCGTGACCGGCGCGGGGGGTCCGGGGGCCGCGCCGCCCATCGCCCCGGCCCTCTCCCCGGGGGGGGATGGCCGGGGCGATGGGGCGACCGGGCACGGCGACCGATCCGGGACGCTGCCCGACGCGCTGCTCTACCGCGGCGACGTCATGCACATGCGGCTGCGCCCCTTCGGCCACCGCTTCGCCTACGGCGTGTTCACGCTGCTGCTAGACATCGACCGGATCGAGGCGGTGGCGGCCGGGCTGCGACTGTTCTCGGTCGACCGCTTCAACGTCTTCGCCTTCCGCCGCCGCGACCACGGCCCGCGCGACGGCGGCCCCCTGCGCCCCTGGGTCGAGGCGCGACTGGCGGAGGCCGGGCTGCCCGACCGGCCGGCGCGCATCCTGCTGCTGTCGATCCCGCGCCTGTTCGGCCACGCCTTCAACCCGCTGTCGGTGTTCTGGTGCTACGGCGCGGACGGGCGGCTGGAGAGCGTGATCTACGAGGTCAAGAACACCTTCGGCGACCAGCACCCTTACGCGCTGGCCGCGACGCCCGGTCCCGACGGGGCGATCCGCCACGACCAGCCCAAGGAGTTCTTCGTGTCGCCCTTCATCGGCATGGACCAGACCTACCGATTCACGCTGCGCCCCCCGGGCGCGCGGCTGTCTGTGCGCATCAAGCAGGGCGACGCCGCCGGCGACACGCTGATCGCCACCCAGAACGGCGCCGCCGCGCCGCTGACCGACGCGGCGCTGGCGCGCATCGCCCTGACCGCGCCATGGGCGACGCTCAAGATCATGGCGGCGATCCACTGGCAGGCCCTGCGGCTGTGGCTGAAGGGCGCGAAATTCCTGGGGCATCCGGGCGACGACCGCATCGTGCAGCGGCGGCCCCGCGAGGCCTCCGCGACCGGGAGCACCCCATGAGCATCGTCACCATGGACGGCGCCCCGCGCTGGTTCCACACCGTCTTCGCCATCGTCGGCGCGATCCATACCGGATCGCTGACCTTCGTGCTGCCGGACGGCCGCCGGCATGTCGCGCAGGGCGCGGCGCCCGGTCCCGACGGCGTGATCGTGGTGAAGGATTCGCGCCTGTTCTGGCGCATGATCCGCGACGGCGAACTCGGCTTCGCCGAGGCCTACATGGATGGCTGGTGGGACACGCCCGACCTGCAGGCGGTGCTGGATGCGGCGCTGCTGAACAACGACAGCGTGGCGCGCAGCCTGACCGGGCGCACCCTGTCGCGCATCGTCGAGCGGCTGCGCCACCTGCTGAACGCCAACACGCGGCGCGGGTCGCGGCGCAACATCGCCCGGCACTACGACCTCGGCAATGATTTCTACGCCAAATGGCTCGACGAAAGCATGACCTATTCGTCGGCGCTGTTCCACCGGCCCGACGAAAGCCTGCCCGAGGGCCAGCGCAACAAATACGCGGCCGTGGTCGACAGCATGGGGGCCCGGCCCGACGACCGCGTGCTCGAGATCGGCTGCGGCTGGGGCGGTTTCGCGGAATATGCCGCAGGCGAGCGCGGGCTGCGCGTCACCGGCCTCACGATCTCGCGCGAGCAGCATGATTTCGCGCAGCGCCGCGTCTTCGAGGCCGGGCTGTCGGAGCGGGTCGAGATCGTGATGCGCGACTACCGCGACGAGCGCGGCGCCTATGACGGCGTCGCCTCGATCGAGATGTTCGAGGCCGTGGGCGAGAAATACTGGCCCGTCTATTTCGACAGCGTGCGCGAGCGGCTGAAGCCCGGCGGGCAGGCGACGCTGCAGGTGATCACCATCGCCGACCGGCTGTTCGACGGCTATCGCGAGGGCGTCGACTTCATCCAGAAATACATCTTTCCCGGCGGCTTCCTGCCCTGCCCCGCGGCGTTGCGGCGCGTCAGCGGCGGCGCGGGGCTCGCCTGGGTCGAGAGCCACGAGTTCGGCCAGTCCTATTCCGACACGCTGCGCCGCTGGCGCGCGCAGTTCGAGGCGGCCTGGGACGACATCGCGCCCATGGGCTTCGACGACCGCTTCCGGCGGATGTGGAACTTCTACCTCGCCGTCTGCGCGTCCTGCTTCCTCGCCGAGACCACGGACGTGACCCAGGTGACGCTGCGCCGCCCGACGTGACCGGGCGCGCGCTGCGCATGTCACGAAACTGAGATGCACACGTCGTAAATCTGTGTGAACCGGAGGTTATCCCCGCACGGAACGCGGCGAAGGAGCGCAGGGTGCTCATCGAAATTGTCGGCCTCGAGAAACGCTTCGGCGGTGCCACGGCCGTGCGCGGCTTCAACGCGTCCTTCGACCGGCCGCAGATGATCGGCGTGATCGGCCGATCCGGGGCCGGCAAATCGACCCTGCTGCGCATGATCAACCGGCTGACCGACGCGACCGCCGGAGAGATCCGGGTGGACGGGACCGACGTGCTGAGGCTGCGCGGGGCGGCGCTGCGGCGGTGGCGGCGCGACTGCGCGATGATCTTCCAGCAGTTCAACCTCGTGCCCCGGCTCGACGTCTGCACCAACGTCATGCTTGGCCGCCTGAACGGCATGGGCCTGATGTCCAGCCTGTTCAACGTGTTCTCGCGCGGCGACGTCGAGGGCGCGCTGGCCGCGCTCGACCGGCTCGGCATCGCCGAGCAGGCCGCCAAGCGCGCAGAGGCACTGTCGGGCGGCCAGCAGCAGCGCGTCGCCATCGCCCGCGCGCTGATGCAGGACCCGCGCCTGATCCTCGCCGACGAGCCCATCGCCTCGCTCGACCCGCTGAACGCCAAGGTGGTGATGGACGCGCTGCGCGCCATCCACGAACGCGACGGGCGCACGGTGATCTGCAACCTCCACACGCTCGACACCGCCCGCGAATACTGCGACCGCGTCATCGGCATGCGGGCGGGCGAGATCGTGTTCGACGGCGCCGGCCACGAGCTGACCGCCGCCGCGGCCCGCGAGATCTACGGCGCGGGCGAGGAGTTCAACGAGGCGGCGACATCGACCAGCCTGACCGCGCCCGGACGGGCGGGTCCGGTGCTGGCCGCCGTCTGACCCTTTCGACCTTACCCAACGGGAGAGACCGACCATGACCGCGCGCACCCTTATCGCCGGCCTCGTCGCCGCGGCCTTCGCCGCGCCGGCCTTCGCCGCCGACTTCACCGAATTCCGCATCGGCATCCTCGGCGGCGAGAACGCCTCGGACCGCCTGCGCTCGAACGAGTGCATCCGCAGCCAGGTAGAGGAGCTACTGGGCGTTCCGACCAAGGTGTTCGCGCCCGCCGACTACAACGGCGTGATCGAGGGCCTGCTGGGCGGCAACCTCGACATGGCGTGGCTCGGCCCGTCGGGCTACGCCAAGGTCTACCTGACCAACCCGGACGCGGTCGAGCCGGTGCTGGTGAAGGTGAACGTCGACGGGTCCTTCGGCTACCATGCCATCGGCTTCGCCCGCGCCGACAGCGGCATCGCCTCGCTTGAGGGTGCCAAGGGCAAGAAGTTCGCCTTCGGCGATCCGAACTCGACGTCGGGCTACCTCATCCCGAACTACGAGATGATCAAGGCCGGCATCCCGACCGAAAGCGGCGCCTTCTTCGGCGAGGTCGTGTTCTCGGGCGGTCATGAGCAGTCGATCGTCGGCGTCTACAACGGCGATTTCGACGCCTCGGTCACCTGGGCCGACGGTCTGGGCGACTGGGAGGACGGCTACAACTCCGGCGCGCTGCGCAAGGCCGCCGACGCGGGCCTGATCGACATGACCCAGCTCGTCGAGGTCTGGAAGTCGCCGGTGATCGTGGAAGGCCCGATCGTGCTGCGCAAGACGCTGCCCGAGCGCGTGAAGATCGACGTGACCGGCCATCTCGCCGCGCTCGGCTTCATGGACCCGGAATGCGCCTACACCTTCATGGCGGGCGAGGTGAAGGGCCTGAAGCCGATCAACCACGCCGCCTACGAGAACATCATCGAGGTCCGCCGCGCCGCCGGCGACTGAGCCCCGCACGACCTTCGGGGGGCGGCGCCGCGCGCGCCGCCCCCTTTCCCGTCCCATCCGCCGGGGATGCCGATGACCACCCTCGCCATGCGCGACAACATCCTCGCGATGCGGCGGCGCAGCCAGATCTACAGCTTCGGCGCGCTGCTGTTCGTCATCGCCATCATGGTCGCGGGCTATGTCGAATCGAACAGCCTCAATTCCGGCAGCTTCCTCGCCGGCCTGCCTCTGTTCTTCCAGTATCCCGGCGAGATCGTCGTCGAGGCGTGGAACACCGGTCTCGCGGGCATGGCGGCGCTGCTGTGGCGGTTCCTGCCCGCGCTGATCGAGACGCTGAACATCGCGCTGGTCGCCACGCTGCTCGGCGGCCTCGCGGCGCTGCTGCTGTCCTTCGCCAGCACGCGCAACCTCGATGTCTGGCCGCCGCTGATCCCGGTCACGCGCCGCGCCATGGACGTGATGCGCGCCTTCCCGGAACTGGTGATCGCGCTGTTCCTGATCTTTCTGCTGGGCGGCAGCCCGGTCCCGGCTATGATCGCGGTCGCCTTCCACACCGCCGGCGCGCTGGGCAAGCTGTTCTCCGAGGTCAACGAGAACATCGACGTGAAGCCCATCGAGGGGCTGAAGGCGGTGGGCGCCTCGTGGATCCAGCGCATGAAATTCGCGGTGCTGCCGCAGGTCGCGCCCAACTACCTCAGCTATTTCCTGCTGCGGCTCGAGATCAACGTGCGCGCCTCGGCCATCCTCGGCTTCGTGGGCGCGGGCGGCATCGGGACGGAGCTGCGCCGCACCATCGGCTGGGGCCAGGGCCAGGGCGACCAGACCGCGGCGCTGTTCATCCTGCTGTTCCTATCCATCGTGGCCATCGACCAGTTCTCGTCCTGGGCGCGCGCCCGGCTGACGACCGGCGACACGCACTGAAGGGCCGCACGCCATGACCGACGCCGCCCTTTCCGCGCCGCCCTCCCTCGCCGACGAGGCCTTCGCGCAGGTGCGCCGGCGCATGTGGCTGTCGATCCTCGCCCCGCTCGCGATCCTTGCCTATTTCGCCTACACGTGGGTCGCCTTCGACGTGAACGGCCTGTTCAACCGCGCCGATCCGAACCGCCTCGGCCTGCTGCTCGTCGACAGCGCCTTCCACAAGGTCCATGTCGAGCAGAACCTCCGCCGCGGCGACTTCACCGTGGCCATCGAGGGCGAGCGCACCGCCACCTTCCGCGACGGCCGCTATCCCGACTGGGTGCAGGCCGGCGAGGGCCGGGCGGACGTCGATCTCGGCGACGGCTACCGCGTCGAGATCGAGGGCGCGCTCACGCGGTTCGAGGTGCCGGGTTACGGCCTCATCACCGTCCGGGTGACCGATGACGCGGTGATCGCCGACCTGCCCGGCGATCGGCCCGACTGGATCACCGGCGACGAGCGCAAGTTCGACGCCCGCCCCACCTTCGACCGCCGCGTGCAGGTGTCGCGCAGCAAGATCGAGGTGCACCGCTATTTCGCGGGCTGGGAGAATTTCTGGTTCCCCTTCGGCTCGCCCTTCTGGGGCACGAGCTGGGCCGAGCGCTGGTCTCTGGCGTTCGTCGAGCCGCGCATCGACCCCGCGCGCTCGAACCTCGCCGCGATGTGGTCGGATTTCCTCGGCAACCCGGACTGGCAGCACGGCCACATCTTCGTCGCGCTGTTCGAGACGCTGCTGATGGCCGTGCTCGGCACCTTCACCGCCGCCGCGCTGGCGCTGCCGCTGGCCTTCGTCGCGGCGTCGAACTTCACGCCGTCGATGGCGCTGCGCTTCGCGGTGCGGCGGCTGTTCGACTTCGTGCGCGCGGTGGACAGCCTGATCTGGTCGCTGATCTTCATCCGCGCCTTCGGTCTGGGGCCGCTGACCGGATCGCTGGCCATCGCCATCACCGACATGGGAAGCCTCGGCAAGCTGTTCTCGGAGGCGCTCGAGAACATCGACGGCAGGCAGGTCGAGGGGGTGAACTCGGTCGGGGCCTCGACCGTGCAGACCTGGCGCTACGGGGTGATCCCGCAGATCCTCCCCGTCCTGCTGTCGCAGTCGCTCTATTACCTCGAAAGCAACACCCGCTCGGCCACAGTGATCGGGGCGCTGGGGGCGGGCGGCATCGGGCTGGTGCTGGTCGAGACCATGAAGACCGCCCGGGACTGGGAGAACACCGCCTACATCATCACCTTGATCATCGTGCTGGTGGTGGTCATGGATACGCTGTCGGGATGGCTGCGCCAGCGGCTGATCCTCGGCAGGCCGCAGTGACGCGAAGGCTCGCGTCCGGGGAAGGGACGCGGGCAATGAGGTTTGCGGTCGGCGCGCTTGCGCTGCTGTCGATGCCGGGTTGCATCGCCTACACGGTGGCCTCCACCGCCGTCTCCGTCACGGCGACCGTCGTCGAGACCGCGGTGGACGTCACGGCGGCCGGCGTGCGCGCGGTCATCCCCGACGGCGACGACGAGGAGGACGCCGAGGACTGACCGCCGGTCACTCCGCCGCCTGCGCCGGGGCCTCGCCGAAATCGGCGCTCTCCAGCCGCGCGGCGCGGGCGCTGGCCTTCTCGGCCGAAATCCGCACCTGCTCGACATCCCGGCGCGCGGCCTCGAAATGGCGGTCCAGCGCCCCCACCCGCTCGGCCAGCCGTTCCACGTCGCGGTGCAGCAGCCCCAGCTCGCGCCGCACCGCATCGGCCTGCGCCGCCAGCCGCGCGTCGCGCGACACGGCGCGCAGCGTGGTCAGCGTCGCCATCAGCGTGGTTGGCGAGACGGTCCAGACCCGCCGCGCGAACCCCTCGCGCACCACCGCGCCGTGATGGGCGTGAAGCTCGGCGTAGACCGCCTCGGCGGGCAGGAACATCAGCGCCCCCTCGGCGGTCTCGCCCGGGATGACGTAGCGTTCGGCGATGGCGGCCAGATGGGCGCGCACGGCGGCCGCGAAGGCGCGCGAGGCCTTGTCCCGGTCGCGGTCGTCGCGCGCGGCGCGCAGGGCCTCGAAGGCCTCGAGCGGGAACTTCGCGTCGACCGCGATGCGCCCCGGGGGCCCCGGCAGCAGGATCAGCGCGTCGGCGCGCCGCCCGTTCGACAGCGTGGCCTGCAGCGCATAGGCGTCGGGCGGCAGCGCCTGCGCCAGGATGTCGGCCAGCTGCACCTCGCCGAAGGCCCCGCGGGCCTGCTTGTTGGACAGGATGTCCTGCAGCGTCAGCACCTGCCCCGACAGCGTCTCGATACGCGCCTGCGCCCGGTCCACCGCCGACAGCCGCGCCTGCACCTCGCCCAGGGACCGCGCGGTGCGCGCGGCGGCGCCGGCCAGCGTCTCGCCCGTGCGCCGCTCGACCTCCGCCAGCCGGCGCTCCAGCGCCTCGGCAGCGCGGGCCTGCGCCGCCGCCCCGGCGGCCAGCGCGCCGGCCAGCCGCTCCTGCCCCTGCGCCAGCCGCCGGGCGGCCCCCGCCGCGCGCCACGACGCCCCCAGCCACAGCAGCGCCAGAACGCCCGCCGCCAGGGCCCATGTCGCAGGATCCGCGGCGTCGGGCGGCCAGCGCAGCGCGGCCAGCAGGCGGTCGGCGCTCATCGCCGGGCGAACAGGCGGTCGAGCTCGGCGCGGGTCAGTTCGACCCAGGTGGGGCGGCCGTGGTTGCACTGGTCAGCGAAGGGCGTGGCCTCGATGGCGCGCAGCAGCGCGTCCATCTCCGGCAGCGACAGCCGCCGCCCGCCGCGCACCGAGCCGTGGCAGGCGACGCGCGACAGCACCGCATGCAGCCGGTCGCGGAGCAGGTCGGCCCGGTCCAGATCGAGGATCTGCGCCGCCACGTCGCGCAGCAGCGCGCCCGCGCCGCAGGCGCCCAGCAGGGCCGGCGTCTCGCGCACCGCCAGCGCCCCGGGGCCGAAGGGCTCCACGCTGAGACCCAGCGCGGCCAGCTCCCCCGCCCGTTCCAGCACCGCCTCCGCGGCCTCGACGCCCAGTTCCACGATCTCGGGGATCAGCAGCGCCTGCCGCGCCACCGGCCCGGCGGCGGCCTGCGCCTTAAGCCCTTCATAAACGATGCGCTCATGCGCGGCGTGCATGTCGACGATGGCCATGCCGCGCGGCGTCTCGGCCACGATGTAGGCGTCGTCGATCAGGCCCCGCGCCGTGCCCAGCGGCCCGGACAGCGGATCCGGCCCCGCCTCGCGGGGCGGCGCCTGCCAGGCCATCGCCGCCTCGGCCAGCGCCGGGCCCGGGCGCGATGCCCAGGCCCCGCCGCGCCCAGCCCACAGCGACGGGCCGGGGGCGGGCGCGCCGTCGCCCGGCGCGCGGTCCGCCGCCGCCCAGCCGGTCAGGTCGGTCGGCCGCGCGCCGGCCCCGGCCAGCGCCTGGCGCACCGCGCCGACCAGCAGGGCCCGCGCCGCGGCCGGTTCGCGGAAGCGGACTTCGGTCTTTGCGGGGTGCACGTTCACGTCCACCCGATCCGGCGGGCAGGCGAAGAACAGCGCCGCCGCCGGCCGCCGGTCGCGCGGCAGCAGATCGGCGTAGGCCGCCCGCAGCGCCCCCAGCATCAGCCGGTCGCGCACCGGCCGCCCGTTCACGAACAGCAGCTGCGCCGCCGCGCCCGCCCAGGTCGGCCGCGCGGCCCAGCCCTCGAGCCGCAGCCCGTCGCGCTCCGCCTCGACGCGCACCGCGGCCTCGGCGAAGCCCGGCGGCATCACCCGCGCCATGCGCCCGCGCCGGGCCTCGAACAGGTCGCCCGTCTCGGCCGGGGCCTCGAACAGGGACCGTTCCGCCCCCGCGGTCGCGTCGCGCAGGGTGAAGCGCACGGCGGGGGCGGCCAGCGCCAGCAGGCGAACCGCCTCGACGATGTCGGCGCGCTCGGCCCGGTCGCCGCGCAGGAACTTCAGCCGGGCGGGCGTGGCGAAGAACAGGTCGCGCACCGCGACATCGGTGCCGGGCGCGCGGGCGGCGGGCCGCGGCGGGTCCAGCCGCCCGGCCTCGGCCGCCAGCGCCCAGGCCTGCGCGGCGCCGGCGCGGCGGCTGACGATCTCGACCCGCGCCACGGCGGCGATCGAGGGCAGCGCCTCGCCGCGGAAGCCGAAGCTGCGGATGTCGAGCAGGTCGGTCCCGTCGATCTTCGAGGTCGCGTGCCGGGTCAGCGCGAGCGGCAGCTCGGCCGCCGACATCCCCCCGCCATCGTCGCCGACGCGGATCAGCGACCGGCCGGCATCCGCGATGGCGATGTCGATGCGCGTCGCCCCGGCATCCAGCGCGTTCTCGACCAGCTCCTTCACCGCGGCGGCCGGGCGCTCGATCACCTCGCCCGCGGCGATGCGGTTCTGCGCCGCCTCCGGCAGCAGACGGATGCGAGGAGCCTCGGGTATGTTGTGGTCGGCACCATCCATGCCACAAGCGATAGCATGCGACGCGCGTTCAGCAAAGACGCGGGCGGCAGGGACGCGCACGCACAACCGATCCGCGCTAGAATGGATGCGTCCAGCGGAGGAATCTTCCCCCATGCCCTTCCACGTCCTGCACCGCACCCTCTACCGCTACGACGCGCCGGTGCGGCTCGGGCCGCAGCGCCTGATGCTGCGGCCGCGCGACAGCCACGACCTGCGGCTGCGCGACGCCACGCTGGCGATCTCGCCGGCTGCGACCGTGACCTGGCGGCACGACGTGTTCGGCAATTCGGTCGGCATCGCAAGCTTCGAGGGCGAGGCGACGGAACTGTCCATCGAAAGCCGCCTTGTCATCGACCGCTTCCCGCTGGCCTTCGACGAGGGCCCGCGGCCCGAGGCGCGCCGCTATCCCTTCGCCTATGACGGGGACGACCGCACCGATCTGGGCGCGCTGCTGATCCCGGAGCGGCTGGAGGACGAGGCGGCTGTGAAGGCATGGGTCGTCGAGCGCCTCGGGCCGGTCGAAGGCGGGGCCTTCAGCGCGGCGGGGCTTCTGGGCGCGCTCAGCGAGACCATCCACGGCGCGCTGACCTACGCCGCGCGCGAGGCCGAGGGCACGCAGACCGCGCTGCAGACCATCGCGAGCGGCGTGGGCACCTGCCGCGACTATGCGCTGCTGATGATCGAGGCTTCGCGCGCGCTTGGCTTCGGGGCGCGTTTCGTGACCGGATATCTCTACTCCCCCGCGCTCGACGACGGGGCGGCTGACGGCACGGCCACCGTGGGCGCGGCCGCCACCCATGCCTGGGCCGAGGTCTTCGCGCCCGACGAGGGCTGGGTGGCCTTCGACCCGACCAACGACGCCGTGGAAAGCCGCGACCTGATCCGCGTGGCGGCGACGCGGGCGGCGCGCCAGGCCTCGCCGGTGTCGGGCGGGTTCACGGGCGCCGCGGGCTCGACCATGGAGGTGACGGTCGAGATCACCGAGAGCGCCGATGACCCCGAGGCAGCGCCGGCGGGCGGCTGAGCCGCCGCGGTCTCAGTTGCCGACCGGCAGGCCCTCCGGGCGGCCGACCACCACCACCGCGAGGTCGTCCGGGCGCATCCAGCGCGCCGCGACGCGGCGGATGTCCTCGGCGGTCACCGCCTCGATCTCGGCGTTGCGGCGCACCGGGTAGTCGATCCCCAGCCCCTCGCGCTTGATGCCGACCAGTTGCCGGGCGATGGCGGCGTTGCTGTCGAAACGCAGGGCGTAGGCCCCGGTCAGGTAGGTCTTGGCCTTGGCCAGTTCCTCGTCGCTCGGCCCTTCCTCGGCCATGCGGCGCCACTCGGCCTTGATCACCTCGACCGATTCCGCCACCCGGGCGTTGGCGGTGCCGACCCCGCCCAGCATCGCCCCTGCCCCGTCCAGCGGCATGAGGTAGCTGTAGGCTCCGTAGGCGAGGCCGCGCTTCTCGCGCACCTCGGTCATCAGCCGCGAGGCGAAGCCGCCGCCGCCGAGGATGTGGTTCATCACGAAGGCGGGGATGAAGTCCGGGTCGTCGCGCAGCGGCCCGGCATGGCCGAACAGCACGGTCGACTGCGGCGCGTCGAAGTCCACGACCGTGATGCCGCCCGGCGCCGCCACCGTCGCAGCGGGGATCGCGCCGCCGTCCCCCGCGCCCGCGCGCAGGCCGCCGAACACCCGGTCCAGCATCGGCCCCAGCGTCGCCGCATCGATGTCGCCCACGACCGAGACCACGAGCGCGTCGCGGTCGAGGCTGCGCGCCCAGGCGGCGCGCAGGTCGTCCGCGGTCATGGCCGCCACGCTGTCGAGCGTGCCCTGCCGCGGGCGGCCGTAGGGATGGCCGGGAAAGGCGGCGGCGAACCAGGCCTGCGAGGCCAGCGCCTGCGGGTCGGTCTCGTCGGAGCGGATCGCGGAGACGATCTGCCCGCGCACCCGCGCCATCGGCGCGTCGTCGAAGCGCGGCTCGGCCAGCGCGAGGCGCAGCAGTTCGGCGCTGGCCTCGGCGTTCTCGGACAGCATCCGCGCCGAGACGGAGAAGCCGTCGCGCCCGGCACTGAACGAGAACCGCGCCGCGACCCACTGCATGGCCTCGGCGAAGGCGACGGCATCCATGTCGCCTGCGCCCTCGCCGAGCATCGAGGCGAGGAAATGCGCCGCGCCGGGCCGGTCCGCCGGGTCGAGCGCGGCGCCGCCGCGGAACTCCGCCTCGATGGCGATGATCGGGATGGCCGGCTCGCTCACGAGCCAGGCCTCGATGCCCCCGGGCGACACCACCCGTTCGATGTCGGCCAGCGCCGCGGCGCGGTCGGCGAGGCCCAGCCAGCCTGCGAGGCCCAGCGCGGCGACGGCGGCGATGCGGGACAGGCGCATGGATCAGCCCTCCGTGCTGAGGTTGGCGGGGCCGGCGGCGGCGGGTTCCGCATCGGGCGCGCGCAGCCAGCCCGTGACGGAGGCCTCGATGCGCAACAGGCCCGCGACCCGGCGCACGTCCTCGGCCGCGACCGCCTTCAGCAGCCCGGGCCATGCCTGCACGTCGGCCACGCTCAGGCCCACCGACAGCGCGCCGCCGTAGCGGCGCGCGAGACCCCCCGCGCTGTCCTGCGCGTAGATCTCGGCCGCCACGACGCCGACCCGGGCGCGGGCGAGCTCCTCTTCGGTCGGCCCCTCGGCCGCCAGCGCGGCGAGGACGCCGTCGATGCGGGCCTCGAGTTCGGCGAGCGTCGTGCCGTCGGCCGGCACCCCCCAGACCCCGAAGGCCCCGCCGTCGAGGCCCGATGACGAATACCAGGCCCCCGTGGCCAGCGCGATGGGATCGTCGACCTGCAGCGCCCGGCCCAGACGCGAGGTCAGGCCCGACCCGCCCAGCACCTCGGCCAGGATGGTCAGCGCCGCGGCGTCCTCGGCCGCGCCGGTCAGGCGCGAAGGGGCGAGATACTGTCGCGTCACATAGGGTTGACGCACGCGGGCGTCGCGCATCTCTACGCGCCGGGCCGCCAGATGCGGCGGTTCCTGAACCCGCGCGGCGCGCGGCGCGTCCGATGGGGCATGCGGCCCGTAATGCGTCTCGGCCAGCGCGCGCACCGTCTCGGGCGTCACGTCGCCGGCCACGACGAGGATGGCGTTGTCGGGGGCATAATAGCGCTCGTAGAAGGCCAGCGCGTCGTCGCGCGTCAGCCCCTCCATCTCGTGCCGCCAGCCGATCACCGGGACGCGGTAGGGATGGTGCTTGTAGAGCGCGGCCGACAGTGTCTCGCCGAACTGCGAGCCTGGATCGTTGTCGACCACCTGGCTGCGCTCCTCGAGGATCACGTCGCGCTCGGTCAGCGCCACGGCCTCGGAGAAGCGCAGGTTGCGCATCCGGTCGGCCTCCATCCTCATCACCAGATCGAGCCGGTCGGAGGCGATGCGCTGGAAGTAGCCGGTGAAGTCGCGGCTGGTGAAGGCGTTGTCCTGACCGCCGTTCTCGGCCACGATCTTCGAGAACGCCCCCTCCGGGATGGTCTCGGTGCCTTTGAACATCAGGTGTTCGAGGTAATGCGCGAGGCCCGACTTGCCCGGCGGATCGTCGGCGGCGCCGACGCGATACCAGACCATGTGGGTCACGACCGGGGCGCGGTCGTCCTCGATCACCACCACGTCCATGCCGTTGTCCAACCGGAACGACGTGACCTCGGGCTCGGCAAGCGCGGCGGTCGCCGCGAGGGCCAGCGGGACGGCGAACGGGAAAGGTCTCATGGGAACTCCGCGGCTGCAGGCGTCGATGAGAGATAGACCCGCCGGCCCCGGGCGCAAGCCGCGACCGCGGCGCCGCCCATCCCGGGGGTGTCGCACGGCCGGCAGGCGCGCCGACGCGGGGCCGCAGCGGCCGCGCGGAGCGGCGGACCGACGCGCGGGGACCGGGCGAGCGGGAAACGGGCGCCGGCGTGGCCGGGGCGCTCGGCCGCGCCCGGGCCCTTGCGGCCGAGCGCCCCGGGGCGTATCTCAGGCAGCGAGAGGTTGGCGCGGGCGAGCGCCTCGCCAACCCGGTCAGGTCCGGAAGGAAGCAGCCGTAACGAGCCCCGCTTGGGTCGTTGTCCAGCCTCTCACCCTGTCCCCCCGTGCATCGCCGCGCCCCCGGCCCTCTGGCCGTGCCACGCCGCGGACGCTACCCTGACGGCCATGCGTGGGGGGCAGTCATGAGCGACGAGGAACCGGGCCTGGCGCTGGCCGCCGCGCCCGAGCCCTACCGCGTGCTGGCGCGCAAGCACCGCCCGCTCGGCTTCGACGCGCTGGTGGGCCAGGAGGCGATGGTGCGCACCCTGCGCAACGCCTTCGTCGCCGGGCGCATCGCGCATGCCTTCGTGCTGACCGGCGTGCGCGGCGTGGGCAAGACCACGACGGCGCGGATCATCGCCAAGGGCCTGAACTGCCTGTCCTCGGACGGCCCGACCATCGAGCCTTGCGGGACCTGCGACGCCTGCCGCCGCATCGCCGAGGGGCGCTTCGTCGACGTGCTCGAGATCGACGCGGCATCGAACAACGGGGTCGATTTCGTCCGCGACCTCAACGATCTGGTGCGCACCCTGCCCACCGCGCGCTACCGCGTCCTCATTCTGGACGAGGCGCACATGCTGACGACGCAGGCGTGGAACGCCCTGCTCAAGACGCTCGAGGAACCGCCGGCGCACACCAAGTTCCTCATGGCCACCACCGAAATCCGCAGGATCCCCGTCACGGTGCTCAGCCGCTGCCAGCGCTTCGACCTGCGCCGCATCGAGCCCGAGGCGATGCTGGGCTTCCTGCAGCGGGTGGCGCAGGCCGAGGGCGCGCGATTCGACGACGCTGCGCTGGGGCTGGTGGCGCGGGCGGCCGAGGGCTCGGCGCGCGACGCGCTGTCGCTGCTGGACCAGGCCATCGCCCATGGCGCGGCCGACCCCGCCGCCGTGCGGGCCATGCTGGGGCTGGCAGACCGGATGCGCGGGCTCGACCTGTTCGAGCGCATCATGGCCGGCGATGCGGCCGGCGCGCTGGCGGAGCTGGGCGGTCAATACGCCGACGGGGCCGACCCCGCGGCGGTGCTGCGCGAGCTGGCCGAGATCGCGCACGGTCTGTCCATGGCCCGGGTGACCGGCCCCGGGGCCGATGACCCGACCGCGCCGGCGGCCGAGCGCGAGCGGATGCGCGACCTGTCCGGGCGGCTGTCGATGCGCGCGCTGTCGCGGGCCTGGCAGATGCTGCTGAAGGCGCTGGAGGAGGTGGCGCAGGCCCCCAACGCCATGATGGCGGCCGAGATGGCGGTGATCCGCCTGACCCATGTCGCCGACCTGCCGTCGCCCGAGGAACTGGTGCGCCGCCTGACCGGCGCCGAGACGCCGTCCGCCCCGCCCGCCGCAGGATCGTCGCGCGACGGCGGCGCCGGCGCGGCCCCGCCGCCGCGGGCCTTGTCGCCGGCCGGCGCGGGGATTCCGTCCGCCGCAGGCGGCGCGGGCCTGACGGCCGCCGCAGGCGGCGCGGGGATGGCGGGCGGCGCGGGCTCCGCCGTCTCGCGCGCCGCGGCCGCGCCGGCGGCCGCCCTGCGGCATGGCGCGCCGGCCCGGCCCGGCCCGGCGGCATCGGCGCCCGATGCGGCGGCGGCGCTGGACGCCTACCCCGATTTCGACGCCGTTCTGGCGCTGATCCGGGCGCGGCGCGACGTCAGGCTGCTTGTCGATGTCGAAAGCCACCTGCGCCTCGTGCGCTATGCCCCCGGCCGCATCGAGTTCGAACCCGGCCCCATGGCGCCGGCCGATCTCGCGGGGGAACTGACGCGCAGGCTGTCGGGCTGGACCGGCGCGCGCTGGATGGTCACGGTGGCCTCGGCGGGCGGCGCGCCGACCGTGGCCGAGACGCGCGCCGCCATGGTCAGCGACCTGCGCGCGCGGGCCGAGACGGACCCGACGGTGAAGGCGGCGCTGGCGCTGTTTCCCGGCGCCGTCATCAAGGCGGTGCGCCCCCGCGCGCCGTCGCCCGAGACCGAAACCGACACCGACGGGGCCCCGCCCGCAGACGGGGGCTGGACGCCCGTCGACGATGGCTGGGAGCCGGTGGACCCTTTCGACGAGGAGTGAGGCGATGTTCAAGGGACTGGGCGACATGGGCCGCCTGATGGCTCAGGCGCGCGAGCTGCAGGAAAAGCTCGCCGAGGCGCAGGAGCGCGTGGCGTCGATCACCGCCGAAGGCGTGTCGGGCGCGGGCCTCGTGCGCGCGACCGTCACCGGCAAGGGCGAGCTTCGGGCGGTGGCGATCGACCCGTCGCTGATGACGCCCGAAGACCGCGAGACGCTAGAGGACCTGCTGGTGGCAGCGGTCAACGACGCCCATGGCCGGGCGCAGGAGGCGGCGCAGGCCGAAATGGCCAGGGTGACCGAGGGGCTGAGCCTGCCGCCCGGCATGAAGCTGCCCTTCGGCTGACCGCGCCCCGGACCCGCCCCATGGACCCGGCCCAGTCCGACCTCCAGCGGCTGATCGCGCTGATGGCGAAGCTGCCTGGGCTGGGGCCGCGCTCGGCACGCCGCGCGGTGCTGGCGATGGTCAAGCGCCGCGAGGCGCTGCTGCGCCCGCTGGCCGCCGCAATGGCCGCGGTGGCCGAGGGCGCGCAGGTCTGCGCGGCCTGCGGCAATGTCGATGACGGGCCGCTGTGCGGCATCTGCCGCGACGACCGGCGCGACCCCGCCGCGATCTGCGTTGTCGAGGAGGTGGGCGACCTCTGGGCCGTCGAGCGCGGGGGGGCGTTCCGTGGCCGCTATCATGTGCTGGGCGGGCTGCTGTCGGCGCTGGACGGCATCGGCCCCGAGGCGCTGGGCGCGCCGCGGCTGGCGGCGCGGGCGGCCGACCCGTCGGTGCGTGAGGTGATCCTCGCCCTGCCCGCCACCGTGGACGGCCAGACCACGGCGCATGTGCTGGCCGAGGCGCTGGCCGGGACCGGCGTGCGCGTCACCACGCTGGCGCGCGGCGTGCCGGTTGGCGGCGCGCTCGACTATCTCGACGACGGCACCATCGGGGCCGCCCTGCAGGCCCGCCAGGCCCTGTGAGCGCGCGCGGGCCGCGGCATCGCCGATCCCGCACCGGCACGGCCGGCGCAATGCGCCCGCGCGCGGGGGATCACTCGACGCGGTAGTTCGGGCTTTCGCGCGTCACGGAGACGTCATGGACATGGCTTTCGCGCAGGCCCGCACCGGTGATCCGCACGAAGCGGCAGCCGCCGCGCATGGCGTCGACGGTGCGCATGCCGGTATAGCCCATCGCCGCGCGCAACCCGCCGACAAGCTGGTGCAGCACGGCCGCCACGGGGCCCTTGTAGGGCACCTGCCCCTCGACGCCCTCGGGCACCAGCTTCTGCTCGCTGACCTCCTTCTGGAAGTAGCGGTCGGCCGAACCGCGGGCCATCGCCGCCACCGACCCCATGCCCCGATAGGCCTTGAAGCTGCGGCCGTGATGGATGAACACGTCGCCCGGGGCCTCGTCGGTGCCGGCAAGCATCGAGCCGATCATTGCGCAATGGGCGCCGGCCGCGACGGCCTTGGCAAGATCGCCCGAGAACTTGATCCCGCCATCGGCGACCACGGGCGCGCCGGACTCCAGCGCGGCGTCGGCGCAGTCCATGATCGCGGTGAGCTGGGGCACCCCGACCCCCGCAACGATGCGCGTGGTGCAGATCGAGCCCGGCCCGATGCCGACCTTCACCGCGTCGGCGCCCGCCGCGATCAGGGCGCGCGCGCCCTCGGCGGTCGCGACGTTGCCGGCCAGCACCTGCACGGCGTTGGAATGGGTCTTGATGCGCTCGACCGCCTGCGCGACGGCCGCGGCATGGCCGTGGGCGGTGTCGATCACGATCAGGTCCACCCCGGCCTCGATCAGCGCCGCGGACCGGGCGAAGCCGGGCTCGCCCACGGTCGAGGCCGCGGCGACCCGCAGCCGGCCCATCGCGTCCTTGGTGGCATAGGGGTTGAGCACCGATTTCTCGATGTCCTTGACGGTCAGCAGCCCGACGCAGCGCCCCTTCGCGTCAACCACCAGAAGCTTCTCGATGCGCCGGGAGTGCAGGATGCGCTTGGCGTCGGCGAGGTCGACCGGCTCGCGCACGGTGGCGAGGTTCTCGGCCGTCATCAGCAGACGCACCGGCATGGCCTCGTCGTCGGCGAAGCGCATGTCGCGGTTCGTCAGGATGCCGAGCAGCCGCCCCTCGGGCCCCACCACCGGAAACCCGGTCACGCCATAGCGGCGCTGCAGGGCGCGGGCATCGCCCAGCGTCTGGTCGGCCCCCAGGGTGATCGGGTCGTAGACGATGCCGGATTCGAAGCGCTTGACCCGCCGCACCTGGTCGGCCTGCGCCTCGATGCCGAGGTTGCGGTGGATGACGCCGAGGCCCCCGGCCTGCGCCATCGCGATGGCCATCTCCGCCTCGGTCACCGTGTCCATCGCCGCCGAGATCAGCGGGATCTCGAGCGCGATGCCGTGTGTCACGCGGGTTCGGGTGTCGGCCTCGCCCGGCATGACCTCGGAGGCGGCAGGCACCAGCAGCACGTCGTCAAAGGTGAAGGCTTCGCGGATCTCCATGTCCTGCTCCCGTGCTTTTCCCGCTCTTGCCATCGGGCGGGCCGCAGCGGAAGCCCCTCAGGACGCAAGGCGGCCTTTCCCCCAGGCCTCGGCCGTGCGCCCCGCGACATAGAGCACCACCAGCGAGGCGCTCGTCACCGCGACGGCAGTGGCCGTCAGGCCGACCGTGCCGGACAGGGTCGCGGCGGTCGCGGCGGCGAAGGCGGTCAGCGGGAAGGTGAAGGCCCCCCATGCCGGCGTCCAGCCTCCCGCGGTCAGCCAGCGCCAGCGCCACAGCAACCCCCCCAGCGTCGCCAGCGCCAGCAGCCAGCACAGGAGCTGCAGCCATTCCGGCCCGCCGAGCCGGTCGAGCGCCAGCGCAGTCACCGCCGGCGGCGACAGCTGGACGGCCGCGCCGGGCCGCAGCGGCGGCGGCGGGGCGGCGCCGGCCGTCGCCAGCCGGCGCAGGATGAAGGGCAGCAGGACCAGCCAGCCCGCGACGCCGAGCGCCAGCAGCGCCCAGGACAGGCCCGGATAGCCGAGCGTCGCGCCCCCCAGCGGGGCGACGAGCGTGCCGGCATAGGGCAGCAGCAGCGGTGCCGTCGCCGGCCGTCCCTCGGGCGGCATGGCCAGCAGGGTGCGGGTCAGCAGCGCGACGATGGCCAGGTGCAGGACCACCGCGCCCCCCCACAGCGCCAGCGCCGCCCCGGGCGCGACCGGCGCGAGCGCGGCCCCGGCCAGCATCGCGGCGACAGACAGCGCGGGCACCGCCCCGCGTCCTGCGGGCATGCGCAGGTCGTGCAGCAGCGCGGCGGGGCGCGCGGCGATCTTGCGCAGGTACAGCAGCGCGCAGACGGCGAACACGGCCAGCGCCGCGCCGAGCCATGCCTCGGCCATCGCCGACGCGAGCGCCGATCCCCGTCCGGCCTCGCGCCAGGCCAGCCCCGCCCCGATCAGGCCCAGGCAAACGGGAAACAGCGCCGGAGAGGTCCGCGCCCAGACGGGTTCGGGCCGCAGGGTCGGGAGGGAGCCGGTCACGGGTCTGGCCTCGTCGCTGGTGGGGGCGCCGCGGCCCGCGCCGTGGCCGTGCCGGCGGCGGGGGTCGCGGCACCATCGCGCGTCAGGACCTTGCGCGCTCGCCGCCCGGAACGCGACGCGGTGCTGCGCCGCGGCCGGACCGGCGCCCGCCCCAGCCGCCCGGCCCCGGGCGGCGAGGGACGGCGGGGGCGGGGGCTGGGCGCGGGGGCTGGCACGGGGTCGGGGGGGGCGCGCGCCGGGGCGGTCGCGGGGGCAGGCACGCGCTCCCTCGCTCCGGCGCGGCGGGGGAGCGGGATCAGCCGGCAGACGGACGCGACAGGCGGATCGGCCCGCCGGGGGCGCGGGCGTCGACGGGCCTGCCGCGGCGGGTGACGGCGACGCGCCCCTCCTCCGCCAGAAGCGCCGCGGCGGCGCGCAGCGCGGGCATCAGCGGCCGCCAGTCCGCGGGGGCCAGCGCGCGGGCGATCTCCGAAGGGCACAGGCTGCGTCCCGGCCCGCGCGCCGCCACCGCGGCGAGGATGGCGGCCCGCAGCGCGGCCGCTTCGGTCGGCGCGGCCGGGCGGGGCAGCGCGGCCGCATCGGGCACGGCCAACGGATCGGGCGGCGCATCCGGGGACGTCATCGCGGCCGCGACGGGCGCCGCGACCGTTCGGTACACCCCGTCCCGAGAGGGCGGCGCTGCCCCGCGGGCCGCGGCGCCGCCATCCCCTTCGCCGCCGGCCGCGGGCGCGGGCGCGGCCGCGGGCGCAACCGCGGATCCAGGCGCCGCCCCTGGCCCGGGTCCAGGCCCCCTCCCCGGACCGGGCCCCATGGCGCGGCTCAGGGACGGCCGGCGCCGGCGAGGCCGGCGAGGATCGGGCAGTCGGGCCGGTCGTCGCCGTGGCACCGCGCGACCAGCTCCGCCAGCGCCGCGCGCATGGCCTGAAGCTCGGCGATCTTGCGGTCGATGCGCTCCAGATGCCCGGCCGCGACGCGGCGGACATCGGCGCTGGCCCGGCTGCGGTCGTCGTAGAGGTCGAGCAGCGCGCGGCAGTCCTCGATGCTGAACCCGAGGTCGCGGGCCCGCGCCACGAAGGCCAGCTTGCGCAGTTCGGCCGGGCCGTAGGCGCGATAGCCGTTGGCCGCCCGCGCCGGGCGCACCAGCCCGATCTCGTCGTAATAGCGCACGGTCTTGGCCGGCAGGCCGCTGGCCGCCGCCGCCGCCGCCACGCCGCTCATGCCGCCACCGCGGCGGGCGGCGCGGCCGTGGCTGGCCCCGTGCCCGCAGGCCCGGCGGCGGGCCGCCAGCGCTTCAGACGCAGCGCGTTGCCGACGACGCTCAGCGAGGAGGCCGCCATCGCGAAACCCGCAAGCGCAGGGCTGAGCATGCCGGCGGCGGCCAGCGGCAGCAGCGCGATGTTGTAGACGAAGGCGAAGGCGAGGTTCTGCCGTATCACCGAAGCCGTGGCGCGCGCGATGTCCAGCGCATCCGGCACCAGCGCGGGGCGCGGGCGCATCAGCACCACGCCGGCCGCGGCCCGGGCGACATCCGCCCCCCCGCCCATGGCGACGCCCAGATCGGCCGCCGCCAGCGCCGGCGCGTCGTTGACCCCGTCGCCGACCATGGCGACGACGCGCCCGTCGCCGCGCAGGCGGCGCACCGCCGCGGCCTTGTCGGCGGGGCGGGCCTCGGCGGCGACCTCGGCGATGCCGGCCTCGGCGGCGATGCGCGCCGCCGCGGCACGCCCGTCGCCGGTCAGCATCGCGACATGGATCCCGCGGGAGGCGAGCCGCGACACCGCCTCGGCCGCGTCCGCGCGCAGGGGATCGTCGAAGGCCGCGATGCCGGCGCAGGCCCCGTCGACCGCGATCCAGACCACGCTGCGCCCGGCATCGGCATGGCCCAGCGCGGCGGCGCGCAGTGCGTGCGGCGCAAGGCCGCCCGCGAAGGCCTCGCGCCCCACGCGGACCGCGCGGCCGGCCACCGTCGCAGCCACGCCCTCGCCCGGCGTCGCGGCGAAATCCTCGGGCTCGGGGGCGTCCACGCCCCGCGCCGCCGCCGCGGCGACCATCGCGCGGCCGAGCGGGTGCTCCGAGCCGCGCTGGGCCCCGGCCGCCAGCGCCAGCAGGGACTGCGGATCGCCGGCCGCGGCCTGCAGGTCGGCCAGCGCCGGCCGCCCCTCGGTCAGCGTGCCGGTCTTGTCGAACACCACCGTGTCGACGGTGCGGGCGCGCTCCAGCGCCTCGATGTCGCGGATCAGGATGCCCGCCCGCGCCGCAGCGCCCGAGCCTGCGACCAGCGCCGCGGGGGTGGCGAGCCCCAGCGCGCAGGGACAGGCCACCACCAGCACCGCCACCGCCGCCGACAGCGCCGTGTCGAGCCCGGCCCCGGCGGCCAGCCAGCCCGCGAGGGTAAGCGCGGCAATGCCCAGCACCACGGGCACGAACACCGCCGACACGCGGTCGACCAGCCGCTGGACCGGGGCCTTGCCGGTCTGCGCCTCGGCCACCATGCGGGCGATGCGCGCCAGCGTGGTGTCGCGGCCCACCCGTTCGGCGCGCAGGCGCAGCAGCCCCTCGCCGTTCAGCGCACCGGCCGCCACCGCCTCTCCGGGACCGCGGCGCACGGGCACCGATTCGCCGGTGATCAGGCTTTCGTCGAGATGGCTCGCACCCTTGACGATCTCGCCGTCCACCGGCGCGCGCTCGCCCGGGCGCAGCACGACCATGTCGCCGATGGCGACCTCGCCCACCGGCACCGCGACCTCCGCGCCCGCGCGAAGCACCACCGCCGAGACTGGCCGCAGCGCCATCAGCGCGGTCAGCGCCTCGGCCGCCGAGCGCTTGGCGCGGCCCTCGAGCGCCTTGCCGACGAGCACGAGGGTCACGACCACCGCCGAGGCCTCGAAGAACAGCCGCCCCGCCGCCGCCTCGCCCAGGGTCGCCATCAGCCACAGGCTGTAGGCGAAGGCGGCGCTGGTGCCCAGCGCCACCAGCACATCCATGTTGCCCGCGCCCGCGCGCAGGGCGCGCCACGCCCCGGCATAGAACCGCCGCCCGATCCACAGCTGCACCGGCGCGGCCAGCGCCAGTTCCGTCAGCGGGGGAAGGTGCCAGTGCGACCCCGCCCACATGGCCCCCATCTGCGCGACCAGCGGCGCGGTCAGCAGCAGCGCGGCCGCCAGTTCCAGCCGCTCGCGGCGCGCGGCGCGCGCCTCGGCCGCCGCCGCCTCGGCCGCGCCTGCCCCGTCGTCGCCAAGCGCGCGCGCGCCATAGCCCGCGGCGGCGATGGCGCGCAGGAAATCCGCGGGTCCGCTCTCGCCCGGCAGGTGGCGCAGCGCGGCGGTCTCGGTCGCGAAGTTCACCGTCGCGCCCGCGACCCCGGGCAGGGCGGCGAGGCGGCGCTCCAGCCCGCGCGCGCAGTTGGCGCATTTCATCCCCGACACGGCGAAATCGGCCTCGGCCAGCCGCACGCCGAAGCCGGTCTCGCGCACCGCGGCGACCAGCCGGCCGGCGTCGGTGGCGGCGGGGTCGTAGGCGATCTCGGCGGTCTCGAGCGCGGCATTCACGGACGCCGCAGCGACGCCGGGCTCGGCGGCCAGCCGCGCCTCGACGCGCCGGGCGCAGCCGGCGCAGGTCATGCCGGTGACCGGCAGCGTCAGGCGGTGGGTCGGTGCGTCGAGCGCTATGGATGGATCCTCCCTGTCGCCCCCGCTTGTGGGGGTTCCCGCGACGGGAAGGTCAAGCGGTTTCCGACCGCCCCGCTCGGTTATTCCGCCGCAGCCCGCGCCCCGTCGCCGAGGAAGCCGCCCGACTGGCGCGCCCACAGCGCCGCGTACAGGCCGCCATGCGCCAGCAGGGCGTCATGCGCGCCCTCCTCGACCACCCGCCCGTCCTCCATCGCCACGACCCGGTCCATATGGGAGATGGTGGACAGGCGGTGCGCGATGGCGATCACGGTCTTTCCGGCCATCGCCTCGGCCAGCGCGGCCTGGATCTCGGCCTCGACCATGCTGTCGAGCGCCGAGGTCGCCTCGTCCAGCAGCAGGATCGGCGCGTCCTTCAGGATGGCGCGCGCAAGCGCGATGCGCTGGCGCTGGCCGCCCGACAGCTTGACCCCCCGCTCGCCCAGCCGCGCGTCGTAGCCCGTGCGCCCCGCCCCGTCGCGCAGCTCCGCGATGAAGTCATGGGCGCGCGCGCGGCGTGCGGCATCCTCGACCGCGGCCGGGTCGGCCTCGGGGCGGCCGTACAGGATGTTGTCGCGGGCCGAGCGGTTGAAGATCGCGGTGTCCTGCGTGACGGCCCCTATGGCGCGGCGCAGCCCGTCCTGCGTCAGGTCGCGCAGGTCGGCGCCGTCCAGCGTCACGCGCCCCGATTCGGGGTCGTGCAGGCGCAGCAGCAGGGCGAAGGCGGTGGATTTGCCCGCGCCCGAGGGGCCGACGAGGCCGATCTTCTCGCCCGGCCGCACCGTCAGGTTCAGCCCCGCCACGCCCCCGGTGGGCCGTCCGTAGCGGAAGGTGACGTCCTCGAAGCGGATCAGGCCCCGCGGCGCCGCGGGCGCTGCCGCGCCGGGCCGGTCGGTCAGCTCGTGGGGGCGGGCCAGCGTGCGCGCGCCGTCCTCGATGGTGCCGATCTCGCCGAAAACCCCCATGGCGGAGAAGGCGATCCAGTTCGACATGGCGGTGGCGCGCAGGACCAGCATGGTGGCCATCGCCAGCACGCCCGTGCTGGCCGACCCGCCGAGCCAGAGCGCCAGCGCCGCGCCGACCATGGCCAGCGTCACGCCGGTGTTCAGCACGGCCAGCGCCACGCGCATCGCCATCAGCGGCCGTCCGAAGGCGGCGGCGGCATCGCGGAACCGCTCCAGCGCCCGGCGCGCGCTGTCCTCCTCGCGCCGCGCATGGGCGAACAGCTTGACGGTGCGGATGTGGGTCAGGCTGTCCACCAGCCGCCCGGTGACTGCGGCACGGGCCTCGGCGCGGATGCGGGCCTTGTCGCGCACCAGCGGCAGGATCCAGACCAGCGCCCAGGCATAGAGCCCGGCCCAGACCACGCCGATCAGCGCCAGCCGCCAGTCCGCGGCCGCCAGCGCCGCGGTCATGGCGAAAACATAGGCCAGCATCAGGCCCAGCGCGTTCAGCGTCTCCATCGTCGCCTGGGTCAGGGCGTTGGCGGTCTGCATCTGCTTCTGGGCGATGCGGCCGGTGAAATCCTCCTCGAAGAAGCGCATCGACTGGCCCAGCGTGTGCCGGTGCAGCCGCCAGATGGTCATGGGCTGCAGCCCGGGCCCCACCGACAGCGAGGACAGCGCGCCCTGCCCCAGGGTGACCGCGGGCCGGACCACCAGCAGCGTCAGCAGCAGCGCCGCGACCCATGGCCACTGTTCGGCGAGGAAGCGCGCCGGCCCGCTCTCCTGGGCGCGGTCGAGCAGCCCGCCGAGCAGCCAGAACACCCCGGCCTCGACTGCGCCCACGGCCAGCGAAAGCGCCCCGAGCGCCGCGACCGGCCAGCGCGCGTCGCGCAGCGCCCACAGGATGAAGGCCCCCAGCGCGGCGGGCGGCGCAGGGCGGTCCGTCTCCGCGAACGGATCGATGAGGCGTTCGAAGGGGGCGAAGCGCGCGCCGATCCGGTCGGCAAGCGAGGGAGGGGCACCGGCGCCGGGCGCCGCGGTGTCGGCGCGCGGCGCGGTCCCGGCCGTTCCCGTGTCCCGCGCGCCCTCCGCAGGCGCAGCGGCGCCGGCCTGCCCGACGCCCACCGCGGGCGCGAACCGCCTGTCCGGTTCAACGGCGGCGTCGTTCATGCCGACAGGTCCGGCAGACGGACGACGCGCACCCCTGCGATCCGCCACGCGCCGTCGACCATCGCCATCTCGTACTCCGCCTCGTGCACCGCCCCCGCGGCGTCGGTCAGGCGCATGACCTGCACCGGGCCGCGCGGCCCCTCGCGCATCTCGCCCGCCTCGACGCGGGACGGCCGCCAGACCATCGGATAGCCCTCGCGCACCATGCGTCCGAAGCCTTCGGGCGTGCGGAAGATCTCCCGGATGCCGGGCGCGGCGTGCGCGAACGCCCCGTCCCAGTCATCGCGGCCGAAACGGGCGATCTGGTCCTCGATGACTGCTCGGATCCCTGCGCCGCCATCGGCACGCGCCGCCGCCATGTCAGCCAGCGCCGCGCCCGCGGCCAGCGCCGCCGCCAGTGCCATCGCCGCCAGTCGCGCCATGCCCGCCCCCCGGTTCCGCGGGGCGCGCCGAGCCGGCCCCGCCCTGCCAAGAGTGTGTCCCCGGACGGAACCGGCAACCCCTGCGGTTGACCGCGCTGCCCGGCTCGGGCCTGATCGGTCGCACCATGGGGGGGAGAGACGCCGTGATCCATACAGTCCGCCGCGTGCCGACATGAGCCGCCCGCGCCTGCTGATCACCCGCCGCTGGCCGGCCGAGGCCGAGGCCGAGGCCGCGCGCCTTTTCGACCTGACGCTGAACGACAACGACGCGCCGCTGTCGCAGGCCGAGATCGCGCAGGCGCTGCGCCGCTTCGACGCCGTGGCCCCCACCGTCAGCGACAGCCTGCCGGCCGCCGTGTTCGAGGGCGCGACGGCGAAGATCGTCGCGAATTACGGCGTCGGCCACAGCCACATCGACACGGCCGCCGCCGCCGCCGCGGGCGTGGTCGTGACCAACACGCCGGGCGTCCTGACCGACTGCACCGCCGACCTGACGCTGGCGCTGATGCTGGCCGTGTCGCGCCGGCTGGGCGAGGGCGAGCGCGAATTGCGGGCCGGGCGGTGGAACGGCTGGCGGCCGACCCACCTGATCGGGGCGCGGATCTCGGGCGCCGTGCTGGGGGTGATCGGCTTCGGGCGCATCGGGCAGGCGGTGGCGCGGCGGGCGCATCACGGCTTCGGGATGCGGGTGATCTTCCAGAACCGCTCGGCCGTGGACCCCGACATCGCGCGGGCCTGCGGGGCCGAGCCGCGCGCCACGGTCGAGGCGGTGCTGGCCGAGGCCGATGTGGTGACGCTGCACTGCCCCGGCGGCGCCGCGAACCGCCATCTGATCGACGCCGCGCGCCTGGCGCTGATGAAGCCCGGCGCCTTCCTGATCAACACCGCCCGCGGCGAGGTGGTGGACGAGGCCGCGCTGGCCGCCGCGCTGCGGGCGGGGCGCATCGCGGGGGCGGGCCTCGACGTCTACGAGCGCGAGCCCGTCGTGCACCCCGACCTGCTGGCGCTGGAGAACGCCGTGCTCGCGCCCCATCTGGGATCCGCGACGCAGACCACGCGGATGGCGATGGGGATGAAGGCGCTCGAGAACCTCGAGGCCTTCTTCGCCGGACGCCCGCCCCCCGACCGCGTCGCCTGACAGGAAGGACAGCGCCATGGCCGCCACGCCCCCGATCTGCGATTTCGGCTGGAAGGCCCCGGATTTTGCGCTGCCGGACACGGACGGGGCCGTCCGCCGGCTGGCCGACCTGCGCGGCGAGCGCGGCACGCTGGTGGTCTTCATCTGCAACCACTGCCCCTACGTCATCGCCATCGCGGGACGGCTGGCCGAGGAGGCCCGCGCGCTGGCGGCGCTGGGCGTCGCGACCGTGGCGATCAACGCCAACGACGCGGCGGCCTATCCCGAGGACGCCTTCGCCCGCATGGGGCCCTTCGCGGACAGGCACGGCTTCGCCTTTCCCTATCTGCACGACGAGACGCAGGCGGTGGCGCGGGCCTACGGTGCCGTTTGCACGCCCGACTTCTTCGGCTTCGACCGCGACCTCGGGCTGCAGTATCGCGGGCGGCTGGACGAGACGGGCCG
>DAIPIU010000084.1:0-9515 GCA_036770645.1 Rubrimonas sp.
GCGTAGGCGATGGCCCGGCGCACCAGCACGTTGTCGAAGGGCGCGTATTTCAGGTTCATCGCGACATGGTGGTGGCAGCAGCCGATGGGGTGGCCCTGCACCTTCACGCGGCCGCCCTCGGCCAGCTCCTTGCCGTCCTTGGGCGGCAGGTCGATCGAGAACTGCGCGTCGCCGCGTTCCAGCAGGGCGCGGCGCGTGGCGGCCGAGGCGACCTCGCGGATGATGACGCGGCGCACGCCGGGCAGCGGGCCGGACTTCCAGTCGTCGTTGCGCAGATAGACGGTCTGCTGGCCGTTGTCCCAGCGCTCGAGCCGGAATGCCCCGCCGCCCGCGGGCGTGACATGGGTGTAGTCCGAGGCCCAGGGGTCGGCCTCGGTCGCGTTCTCCTTGCACAGCCTGCTGTTGAACACGATGGCCGTGGGCACGGCGAGGTTCGGCATCGAGAGCTTCGAGGGCTTGTCGAACTTCACGCGGAACACGCGCTCGTCCACCACCTCGAACTGGTCGGCCCGGGTGAAGCCGCCCGCGCGCATCTGCACGGTCGCGAAGCCGCCCAGCAGCACGGCGCGGTCGAAGGACCACTTCACGTCCTCGGCCGTGACGGGGGTGCCGTCCCAGAAGGTCGCGTCGGCGCGCAGGGTGAAGTCGACATGCGCGCCGTCATCCGCGAGCACCCAACTTTCGGCCAGTTCGGGCTCGAGCACCGTCTTGTCATAGGCGAGGCTGCCGTCCGGCAGCGTGCGCGTGCCGTAGCGCATCAGGCGGTCATACAGGTTGATGGCGAGCTGGTAGGCCGGGCGGTTCGCGCCGACGCGCATGATGTCCATGCTGTTCGGCCCGAAGCCGGTCACGACGACCAGCGTGCCGTCGCGGTCGGCCGCCCCGGCGGGCAGCGCCTTGAGATAGGGCAGGAGGCCGGCGCCTCCGGCGGCGGCGAGGAAATGGCGGCGGTCCATGGCGGTCATCCCTGTCATCGTGGCGGGGTCCAGCGCCGACGGCCCGGTCGCGGCCATGGCGCATCGCCCCCCGGCCTTGCGCCGGTCGCGCTATGGGCAGCACGTTCCATGCCAGTTTCTGCGATGCCGCGCGGCCGCATGATTCCAGAGACTTGCGCCGCGCCGCCGCAGGGGTGGCGCGCCCCTGCCCCGCCGCCTGCGCCCTGCATGGGCGGATCGCCTGCCGCGCGGGCGCCGCTGCGCGTTAATGCGGCGTTCATGGGCCGGTGCGATTCGGCCCGGAGCGCGCGGCTGCCCGCCCCATCGAACGAATGCAATCACTTAGGCATGAAAAGTTGCATGCAATCTTGCATGCAAATTCGGCACGCGGTCAGATCGCCGGGGCGCGGGCGGTGCGGTAGCTTTCGATGGCCTCGCCCACCGACAGCAGATGCGCGCGCATCGCCGCCGCGGCGGCAGCGCCGTCGCGGTCCAGCACGGCGCCGACCACCGCCGAATGCTCGGCGTGCGACCGGGCGATGCGCCCCGGCGCGCGGAACTGGGCGCGGCGGAAGGGCGCGAGCCGCGACCGGGTGGCGTAAGCCATGCCGGCGAGTTCGGCGTTGTGGGCGCCGTCGTAGAGCGCCCCGTGGAACAGCCGGTTGGCCTCCTCGTACCGCGCCTCGGCCAGCGCCGCGACGTGATCGGCCGACCGCAGGTGCAACCGCTCCAGCTCCTCGCGTTCCGGTGCCGTCATGCGCTCGGCGGAATAGCGGGCGCAGATCGCCTCGAGTTCGGCCATGGCCTCGAACATGTCGGCCAGCCGCTCGCGCGTCACGGTGGCGACGACGACGCCGCGGTTGGGGCGGCGCTGGACCATGCCCGTCGCCTCGAGCTGGCGCAGCGCCTCGCGCACCGGGGTGCGCGAGGCGCCGAAGCGCCCGGCCAGCCCCGTCTCGTCGAGCCGCATGCCGGGCAGCAGCGCGCCCTCGACGATCTCGTCGGCAAGCTGGCGCACGATCCCGTCGACGATGGTCCTCGGCCTGTCCCCGTCCTGCGCCACCGCGCCCTCCCCCGCCCCTGCGCCCCGCGCCCCCCTCTTCTAGGACGCGGCGCAGGCGCGCGCCACAGCGCCGGCGGGGTTCGGCCGGCGCGGGCGGCGGGGCGCGCGGTCGCCGCCGCCGGGCCGCCCGCGCGGCGCTAGAGCACCGGCGGCAGCGCCGCGCGGGGCGCCGCGGGGCCCAGCGCGGGATCCTCGGCCGCGGTGTCGTCCTTCAGCGCCACGCCGGTCAGCCCGCGGGCGAAGGCCTCGGCGATGAGGTAGTCGGCGCGGTAGGCGGCGGCGGCATGCCCGAGCCCGCCCTCGCGGATGTTGCTGATGCAGTTGCGCTCGGCGTCGCTGCGGCCCGGACGGGGATCATGCGTGAGGTAGAGCCCGAGGCTGTCGGCGGCCGACAGCCCCGGCCGCTCGCCGATCAGCACCAGCGCCATGCGCGCGCCGAGCGCGGCGCCGACCGCGTCGCCCAGCGCCACGCGGGCCTGCCGCGCCACCACCAGCGGCGCGAGCCGCCAGCCCTGCCGGGCGGCGCGGGGCAGGAAGGCGGCGAGGAAGCCCTCCGCGTTGCGCTCGATCGCCAGCGCCGACAGCCCGTCGCAGACCACCACGGCGAGGTCGGCGTCGCCGGAGCCGAGGCCGCGCAGCCGCGCCTCGCAGGGCCCGGCCAGCCGCCGGCCGAGGTCTGGGCGCTGGAGGTAGGTCGCGCGGTCGCCCGCGGCGCTGTCCGCCACCGTCGCGCCCGGAAAGGCGGGGGCGAGCCGCGCCGCCAGCCCCTCCGCGTCGAGCGCGGCGTGCACGGCGGTGCGCGCGGCGGCGTGCGCGGCCTGGAACTCGAGCGCCCGGCGGGTGGGCAGCGACACGCCCGCCCGCCCCAGCCCGATGCGCGCCGGGGTGAAGCGGCGCAGCGGACGCCAGCGGTCGTCGCCGGCGGTGTCGGGAGAGGCGGCGCCCGCGGCCGGGCCGTCCGCGGCGTCGGCCGCGGTGTTGGCCGCCGTTCCGCCGTCGGGGCCGGTCACGCCGCGCGCTCCGCGCGCAGCAGCGCGGGGCCGAAGGGGCCGGCAGCGGGGTCGCCGAGCGCGAAGCGGCCGTCGGCCGGCATGATCCCCACCCGGTCGAGCCAGGCCTCGAACTCCGGGGCCGGGCGCAGGCCCAGCGCCCGGCGGGCATAGAGCGCATCGTGGAACGAGGTGGTCTGGTAGTTGAGCATCACGTCGTCGGAGCCGGGGATCCCCATCACGAAGGTCACGCCGGCCGCGCCCAGCATGGTCAGCAGCACGTCCATGTCGTTCTGGTCGGCCTCGGCGTGGTTGGTGTAGCAGACGTCGCACCCCATGGGCGCGCCGAGCAGCTTGCCGCAGAAATGGTCCTCCAGCCCGGCGCGGATGATCTGGCGGCCGTCGTAGAGGTATTCGGGCCCGATGAAGCCGACCACCGTGTTGACGAGCAGCGGCGAGAAGGCGCGCGCCACGGCATAGGCGCGGGCCTCGAGCGTCTGCTGGTCGACGCCGCGATGTTCGCCGGCGGACAGGCAGGAGCCCTGCCCGGTCTCGAAATACATCACGTTCTCGCCCAGCGTGCCGCGCTTCAGCGCCAGCGCCGCCTCGCGCCCCTCGCGCAGCGTGGCGAGGTCGATGCCGAAGCTGCGGTTGGCGCCCTCGGTCCCCGCGATGGACTGGAACACGAGGTCCACCGGCGCGCCGGCCTCGATGGCGGCGATGGTGGTGGTGACATGGGCCAGCACGCAGGACTGGGTCGGGATCTCGTAGCGCGCGATCACGTCGTCCAGCAGGCGCAGCAGCGCGCCCACCGCGGCGGTGTTGTCGGAGGCCGGATTGACGCCGATCACCGCGTCGCCGCTGGCATACATCAGCCCGTCGAGGATGGCTACGGCCACGCCCGCGGCATCGTCGGTCGGGTGGTTGGGCTGGAGGCGGGTGGACAGGCGGCCGGGCAGGCCGATGGTGCCGCGGAAGCGGGTGGTGACGCGGACCTTGCGGGCCACGAGGACCAGATCCTGGATGCGGCAGAGCTTGGACACCGCCGCGACCATCTCGGGCGTCAGGCCGGGGGCGAGCGCGGCCAGCGCCGCCGCGTCGGCCGCGTCCGACAGCAGCCAGTCGCGGAAATCCCCCACGGTCAGATGCGCCACCGGCGCGAAGGCGGCGCGGTCGTGGCCGTCGAGGATCAGCCGCGTCACCTCGTCCGCCTCGTAGGGCACCACCGCCTCGGACAGGAAGGCCGACAGCGGCAGATCGGCCAGCGCCATCTGCGCCGCCGCGCGCTCGACCTCGGTCGCGGCCGCGACGCCGGCCAGCGCATCGCCCGAGCGCATCGGCGTCGCGCGGGCGAGCAGCGTCGCGAGCCCGTCGAAGCGGAAGCGGGTTCCCCCGAGCGTGGCGGCGTGGACGGGCATCGGCGGCGGCCTCCGTCTGGGACTTCGCGCGTCAGGATGGCGCGGCCGCGGCCGGGTTTCCAGCATCGCGGCGGCCGGGCCGGTGCGATTGTCGTTTCAACGCATCGCGAATCGTTGTATCGTTTCGCCATGATCGACGTTCAAGCGGACCGTTTCGCGGCCCTCGGCCATCGCCACCGGCTCGCCATCTTCCGGCTGCTGGCGCGACGCGCCCCGGAAGGCGTCGCGGCGGGCGAGATCGCCGCCGCGGTGGGCATCCGCCAGAACAACGCCTCGGTCCACCTCGCGCATCTGGCCCGCGCGGGGCTGATCCGGGGCGCGCGCGAGGGCAAGCTGGTGCTCTACCGGCTCGAACTCGCGGCGGCGGGGATGCTGATCGACTATCTGGCGCGCGACTGCTGTCGCGGCCGGCCCGAAATCTGTGCGGCCGCAGCCTGCGGCGGCGGGGGGGAGGAACCCATGGCTGACAAGGTTTATCGGGTGCTGTTCATCTGCAGCGGCAACTCGGCGCGCTCGATCTTCGCCGAGTCGATCCTGAGCCGCGAGGGAACCGGCAAGTTCGTCGCCCACTCGGCCGGCACGAAGCCGAAGACCGAGCTGAATCCCTTCGCGCTCGCGCAGCTCGAAAAGCTGGGCCATGACGTCTCGGGCCTGCGCGCCAAGCATGTGTCGGAGTTCCAGGGACCGGACGCGCCGCATTTCGACTTCGTGTTCACGGTCTGCGACCTTGCGGCGAACGAGGAATGCCCGCCCTGGCCGGGCCAGACCATCAGCGGGCACTGGGGCATCCCCGACCCGGTGGCGGCGACGGGGACCGACGCCGAGAAGAAACTCGCCTTCGCGGAGGCCTACCGCATGCTGAAGCACCGCATCGCCGCCTTCACCAACCTGTCTTTTGACAAGCTGGACCGGATCGCGCTTCAGAAGGCGGTGGACTCCATCGGCCGGAGCGAGCCCGCCCCGACCGCCTGACCGCCGAACAGCGAGGCCCCCACATGACCGACGCCACCGCCCCAGCCGCCGCGCCCGGCGGGCTTGGAACCTTCGAGCGCTGGCTATCGCTGTGGGTGGCGATCGCCATCGCGGCGGGGCTGGCGCTCGGGACGCTGCTGCCCGGGCTGTTCGGCTTTCTCGCGCGGCTCGAGGTCGCGTCGGTCAACCTCGCCGTGGCGGTGCTGATCTGGGCCATGGTCTATCCGATGATGGTGGCCATCGACTTCGCCGCCATCGTCGATGTGGGGCGAAAGCCGAAGGGCCTCGTGGTGACGCTGGCGGTGAACTGGCTGATCAAGCCCTTCACCATGGCGGCGCTGGGCGTGCTGTTCTTCCAGCACGTGTTCGCGGGCTTCATCCCGCCCGAGGACGCGCAGGCCTATCTGGCCGGGGTGATCCTGCTGGGGGCCGCGCCCTGCACCGCCATGGTGTTCGTCTGGTCGCAGCTGACCAAAGGCGACCCGGCCTACACGCTGGTGCAGGTGTCGGTGAACGACCTGATCATGGTGTTCGCCTTCGCCCCCATCGTGGCGCTGCTGCTGGGGCTGACCGACATCGTGGTGCCGTGGGAGACGCTGCTGCTGTCGGTGCTGCTCTACATCGTCATCCCGCTGGTCGCGGGCGCTCTGACCCGCCGCCGGCTGACGCGCGAGGGCGGGCCGGCGGCGGTCGAGGCCTTCGGCGCGAGGGTCAAGCCGGTGACGGTGGCGGCGCTGCTGGGCACCGTGGTGCTACTGTTCGGCTTTCAGGGCGGGGTGATCCTCGAGCGGCCGGCGGTGATCGCCATGATCGCCACGCCGCTGGTGCTGCAATCCTACCTGATCTTCGCCGTGGCCTATGCGGCGGCCTACCTGTGGCGGCTGCCCTTCAACGTGGCCGCGCCCTGCGCCCTGATCGGCACCTCGAACTTCTTCGAGCTCGCCGTGGCGGTGGCCATCAGCCTGTTCGGCCTCGGCTCGGGCGCGGCGCTGGCCACCGTCGTCGGCGTGCTGGTCGAGGTGCCGGTGATGCTGTCGCTGGTGGCGCTGGCCAACCGCACCCGACACTGGTTCCCCTGAGAGGACGGACTTCATGGCCCGCATTGCGCTGAACGGACTGGGACGGATCGGCAAGCTGGTGCTGCGCGCCTTCGAGGCCGAGGGGCTGGACCACGAGCTGGTTCTGGTCAACGACATCGTGGGCGATGCCGCCGCGCACGCGCATTTCCTGGAGTTCGACAGCATCCACGGCCGCTGGGGCGCGCGGCTTGGCGTCGAGGGCGAGATGCTCGCCATCAACGACCGGCGCGTGCGCGTGACCTGCACCCCACGGATCGAGGACCTGCCGCTGCGCGAGTTGGGCGTCGACCTCGTGGTGGACTGCACCGGCGTGTTCAAGACGGCGGAGAAGATCGCGCCCTATTTCGCGCAGGGCGTGAAGCGGGTCGCGGTGTCGGCCCCGGTCAAGGACGGCGGCGCGCTGAACCTCGTCTGGGGGGTGAACCAGCACCTGTTCGACCCCGCCGCGCACCGCATCGTCACGGCCGCCTCCTGCACCACCAACTGCCTCGCGCCGGTGGTGAAGGTGGTGCACGAGGCCATCGGCATCCGCCACGGCGCGATGACCACCATCCACTGCGTGACCAACACCCAGACCATCCTCGACCGGCCGATGAAGGACGCGCGCCGCGCCCGTTCGGCGCTGCTGTCGATGATCCCGACCACCACCGGATCGGCCACCGCGATCACCCTGATCTACCCGGAGCTGAAGGGCCGCCTGAACGGCCATGCCGTGCGCGTGCCGCTCGTCACCGCCTCGATCACCGACTGCGTGTTCGAGGTGGAGCGGCCGACCACGGTCGAGGAGGTCAACGGCCTGTTCGCCGCCGCCGCGGCCGAGGGGCCGCTGAAGGGCGTGCTGGGCTTCGAGACCCGGCCCCTGGTCGGCGCCGACTACCTCAACGACACGCGGTCGAGCATCGTGGACGCAGGGTCCACCATGGTCGTGAACGGCACGCAGGTGAAGATCTACGCCTGGTACGACAACGAGATGGGCTACGCCTTCCGCCTCGCGGACGTCGCGCGGATGATGGCGGCGGCCCCGTGAGCGTCGCGGCGACCGGGGGGCCCGCGCCGCGCCCGCTTGCCGCCTATGCGGCGGTCACGGCGGCCTACTGGGCCTTCATGCTGACCGACGGCGCGCTGCGCATGCTGGTGCTGCTGCATTTCAACGCGCTGGGCTTCTCGCCGATCACGCTGGCCTGGCTGTTCCTGCTGTATGAGGTCGCGGGGATCGTCACCAATCTGGCCGCGGGCTGGATCGCGGCGCGCTTCGGGCTGACCGCGACGCTCTATGCGGGGCTGGCGCTGCAGGTCGGGGCGCTGGTGGCGCTGGCGCAGCTCGATCCGGGCTGGACGGTCGTCGCCTCGGTCGCCTTCGTGATGGTCGCGCAGGGCGTGTCGGGCGTCGCGAAGGATCTGGCCAAGATGGGGGCGAAAAGCGCGGTCAAGCTGCTGGCCCCGGCCGAGGGCGGGGGGCTGTTCCGCTGGGTCGCGGCGCTGACCGGCAGCAAGAACGCGGTGAAGGGCGTGGGCTTCCTGCTCGGCGCGCTGCTTCTGGGCTGGCTGGGCTTTGCCGGCGCCGCCCTGGCCATGGCTGCGGTGCTGGCGGCGATCCTGGCGGCGGTGGCGCTGTTCATGCCGTCCGGCCTGTCGCGCGGGCGCCCGAAAGCCGAGATCGGGCGGCTGCGTTCGGGCGATGCGCGCATCGACCGGCTGTCGCTGGCGCGGCTGTTCCTGTTCGGCGCGCGCGACGTGTGGTTCGTGGTCGGCATCCCGATCTACTTCTACGGCGTGCTGTCGGACGGCACGGCGGAGGGCAACCGCGCCGCCTTCTTCCTTGTCGGCAGCTTCATGGCGCTGTGGATCATCGGCTACGGCGCGGTGCAGGCCGCCGCCCCCGCGATGCTGGGCGCGCGGGGGAAATCCGTGGCGCAGATCGCATCGCTGGCGAAGGCCTGGGCCTTCGCGCTGGCGCTGATCCCGGCGGCGCTGGGTCTCGCGGCGCTCGCGGCGGCGCAGGGCTGGGCGGCCGGCCTCGGCGATCCGGCGGGCTGGCTGACGGCGGTGCTGGTGGCGGGGCTGCTGGGCTTCGGCGCGGTGTTCGCGGTGAACTCGTCGCTGCATTCCTACCTGATCCTCGCCTTCACGCGGGCGGACCGGGTGACGATGGATGTGGGCTTCTACTACGGGGCCAATGCCGCGGGGCGGCTGCTCGGCACGCTGCTCTCGGGCGTCAGCTACCAGCTCGGCGGGCTGCCGCTGTGCCTCGCCACCGCCGCCGCGCTCGCGCTGGCGAGCTGGAGCGCGGCGCGGAGGATGGCCGATCAGCCTGCGTGAGGCGAGCGGCGGGCGCGCCGCGCCGGCGGCAGGCGCCGGCGTCGATCCCGGGCCGCCGGTCGATCCCGCGCGATCGGTCTGCGGCCGGATGGGGCGAGGCGCGATCCATCGATGCGCGCGACGGCCGGCCGTCCCGCGCCGCCGGCAGGGCCCTCGCCGAGCCGCGCCGCCTTGCGGGACGCCCGGAATCGTCACGCCCGCGCGGGCCGGACGCATGCGCGCCGGCGGCGCGCCGCCCGGGGTCCTGCCGGCCCGGCACGGACACCGGGCGCGCTCCGGCAGCGCAATGAAGAACGGGGGCAGGAGGCCCCCGGGGCGCAATGAAGAACGGGGGCAGGAGGCCCCCGGGGCACAATTAAAAACGGGGGCCGGAGGCCCCCGTCACGCCTGCATCATTCCATCGCCTTGACGATGTCCTCGGTCATCTTCTTGGCGTCGCCGAGAAGCATCATCGTCTGGTCGAAGAAGAACAGCGGGTTCTCGACCCCGGCATAGCCCGCGCCCATCGACCGCTTCACGAACAGCACGGTCTTGGCCTTCTCGACGTCCAGAACCGGCATGCCGGCAATGGGCGATTTCGGGTCGGTCTTGGCGGACGGGTTGGTGACGTCGTTGGCCCCGATCACATAGACCACGTCGGCGCGCGCGAACTCGGAGTTGATGTCCTCGAGCTCGAACACCTCGTCGTAGGGCACGTTGGCCTCGGCCAGCAGCACGTTCATGTGGCCGGGCATGCGGCC
>DAIPIU010000027.1:0-38922 GCA_036770645.1 Rubrimonas sp.
TCCTGCGCTCCGAGACCTCGCTGATCCAGACCATCGGGCGGGCGGCGCGCAACGTTGACGGGCGGGTGATCATGTATGCCGACCGCGTCACCGGCAGCATGGAGCGCGCGATGGCGGAGACCGACCGCCGCCGCGCCAAGCAGACGGCCTACAACGAGGCGCACGGGATCACGCCCCAGAGCATCCGCCGCAACATCGGGGACATCCTCCAGAGCGTCTACGAGCGCGACCACGTCACGCCGAAGATCGAGGCGGGGCCGAAGGTGGGGGCGAACCTCGCGGCCCATCTGGAAGCCCTGCGCAAGCGGATGATGAAGGCGGCCGAGAACCTGGAGTTCGAGGAGGCCGCCCGCCTGCGCGACGAGGTGCGGCGGCTGGAGGCGGTGGAGCTGGCCGTGGCCGACGACCCGATGGCGCGCCAGCAGGCGGTGGAGGCGGCCGTCAAGGCCTCCGGCCGCTCGACCGCCGGCAAGGCGGGGATGCGCGGCGGCAAGGCGCGGCGGGTGCGGCGGGGGTGAGGGAGAGGGGCGTTGTCCCCAGTGGGGACGGTTGGAATCCTTTGGGTTTCTTGGTTAACGGGTTACAATTTGGTGAATTTGTACCGCACGACGACAGCCCGGACTCGACGGCCGATGGCGGCTGATCGGTCGGCGCGATAGATCGATCTCGACCACCGCGGGACGGAGCGGGCGAATGCGGCGCGGGCGCGCCCGGCGCCACGGCGCACGATGTGCGGCGGGATGAGACGCCTATGGCTTCTCCCTGATCCATGCTCGAACCGCTTCGACGGCCTGGCGCAGATCGTCGGGTGCGTCGCGCATCACGTCCTCGATGGCGGTGCCCGCCTTGTCGAGAAAGCGCTCGAACCGCGCCGTGGCCCCGTGGCTGCGCGCGAGCCCGCCCCCGATTTCGTTGAGATAGCCGTTCGCCAACCCAACCCCTGCGAAGCCCGCCGCCGCCGCCACCATGTTCCGTGTCGTGAACCAGCCGCCCTTCGAGGCGCGTCGGGCATGCACGCCGTCCTCCGAACCCAACTCGATCACAATCTTCACCGTCGCGGCGTCGGATTTCTCGATTGCATCGACAGCCAGCGCGGCGTCGAGAACTGCGCGTTGAGTGGCCGTAGAGGCGACGCGCCCCTCGTGGTCTGCGAGTTCGTCGTCATAGGCGCGCACCGCGTCGAAGCTGCGGGCGTAGAGCGCGGTCGCGGGGACAGCCGCCTCCAGCGCCTGTCGCAGGTTCGGGGGCATGGCGTCCACGAAGCCGTCCCCCAGCGCCGCGGCTGCATCGTCGCGGGTCCGCCACTGCGCCAGTTCACCGCTCAGCGACCAGAGCAGGAAGCTCTGCCGGGCGGTTTCGTCTGGCGGCAGCGCCACGAGGTCGGCCAGTCGCGCCGCAGTGTCGGCGAGCGCACCGAACTGGTTGCTGTTCCGCGTTGCCTCCGCGAGCCGCGTAAGCACCTCCACCGTGCGTGGCTGCATGGCCGCCGCGCGCGGATCAACGCCGGACTCTCCGGGGGCGATGGCGAGCCGACCCTCGCGCTCGACGAAGAGCGCACCACGCCTGTCCTGCACAAGGCGCCTCGCCAGCGAGGCGCGTTGATCCGCGATGATCGCCGCGATCTCGGCGTTGACCGCCGCCGGGCCTTCGTCCCAGCGCGTCGGTTCGATCACGCGGCGGGTTTCCAACTCGACGTCCAACGGGTCGCCGCGCAGGCGGGCCTCGTACCATGTGGTCCAGACGTCCCAGCCCTCGTCGGTGGCGAGGAGGTGGTCGCGCAGGCGGGACCATTCTTGTTCCGGCCATGCGGTGTTCGCTTCGGGCCAGAGCGCTGCCTGCGCGACAGCGGCATAACCGGAGGCGAGGGCACCCACGTCGGCGTCAAAGGCAGCAGAAGCACCCTCATCGGCGGCAACGAAGATGGTTTCGGCTGCGGCATTTGCTGCACCCTGGTCGGAGGCATCAAACGCAAACGCAGCGGTTGCAGCAGCATCTCGGGCAGCAAAAACGACGCGGGAGAGGCCTAAAGCGTCAGGAGGAACGTAGAATATGGCGGCGGCGCGGGCAACGGCACGCAGTGCCATCTCCGTGCCTTGGCTTGGTCTCACCGCCGCAAGCCAAGATACTGCGACAGCAAGAAACAGCGGCAGAACGATGGTGCGGCGTTGCTCTGGCGCGTTATCGCCCAAGGCGTGGAGCACCAGCGGCAAAACCCGCAGCGACGCCCGCGCCGCCAGCGCCACGCTTACCTCCCGCGGCTGCGTGCGAAGCCACGCCCCTACGGCCCTGCGGTCGGTCCAGTTCTGCGGCAGCGGCGGCGCGTCGGTCATGGCGGTCAAGCCACCACGCCCCTGCCCAGCGCGCAAGCGCGGCGTTCGGCGGGCGAGACGGCGCGGGTTCGGCGGGTCGGGGCGCGAGGGGGGGCGGGCCCCGCAGGGCGCGCCCCGCGCGCCGCGCTTGTGCCCGGCGGGCGCGCCGGGCTACCTCCGTCCCGCGCCCATGACACCGGAGAGCCGCCATGTCCGACGCCATCCGCCTCGAGATCGCCGGGCCGCGGGCCACGATCACGCTGGACCGGCCCGCCAAGCGCAACGCGCTGGAGGTGGCGGATCTGGAGGCCTTCGCGGGGGCGCTGGCGACGGCGCACGGCGCGCCGGGGCTGCGGGTGCTGGTGGTGACGGGGGCGGGGGACAAGGCGTTCTGCTCGGGCGTGGCGCTGGGCGACGTGGCGGGGCAGGACTGGTCGGACAACCCGCTGACCGCTCTGTGCGACGGGCTGGAGCAGTTCCCGCTGCCGACCATCTGCGCGCTGAATGGCGGGGTCTATGGCGGCGGGGCCGAGATCGCGCTGGCCTGCGACTTCCGCATCGGGGTGGAGGGCATGGCCTGCTTCGTGCCGCCCGCGCGGCTGGGGATCCATTACGAGCCCGCGGGCATCGCGCGGGCGATGCGGGTGCTGGGGGCGCAGGCGACGCGGCGGCTGTTCCTCGCGGTCGAGACGCTCGACGCCCCTGCCCTGCTGGCCGCGGGCTTCGTGGACCGGCTGGCGGCCCCGGATCGCCTCGCGGCCGAGACGGATGCGCTGGCGGAGCGTCTGGCGGCGCTCGCGCCCCTCGCCGTGCAGGGCATGAAGCGGACCATCGTGGAGCTCGCCGCCGGGCGGCTGGACGAGGGCGCCGCCCGCGCCCGCATCGCCGAGGCCTGGGCCTCGGACGACCTGCGCGAGGGGCTGGCGGCGATGCGCGAGAAGCGGGCGCCGGTATTCACCGGGCGCTGAGTGTCAGCCGAGGCTGCGGATCTCGGCGTTGGCGTGGCGCAGGCGGTCGCTGAGGCTCGCGACGATGTTGCCGAGGATGGAGATCATGATGTTGGGGTGTTCGACCGACAGCGCCCGCAGCCGGTCGAGCGACAGGGCGTAGCAGATCACCGGCTCGTCGGCGCAGACATCGGCGCTGCGCCGCCCGCCCTCGACCAGCGCCATCTCGCCGACCGAGAAGCCCGGGCCGACCGAGCCGACGCGCTTGCGCCGCCCGCCCTCGACGTCGATCCAGATGCTGGCCGAACCGCGGGCGATGATGAACAGGGCGTTGGCCTCGTCGCCCGCGCGCACGATCGTCTCGCCGGCGGCATACTGGAACGGGCTGACCGTCTCCTCGAGCAGGCGGTATTCGCTGGGCGACAGGCCCTTGAGGATGTCCAGCCGCGACAGCGCGTATTTGGCCCCGTCGCTGACCCGCACCATCCGCGCCAGCGCCGCGTTCTCGGCCTTTTCCAGCGCGATGTCGGCGTCCTCGTGGAAGCGCAGCCCGGTGGCGCCGGCCTCGGCCTCGAGCGCCGCGCGCAGGGCGCGCAGCGGGCCGTCGGCCGGCAGGCTGCTGACCTCGAGCCCGCAGCGCAGCGGCCCGAAGCCGCGCGCGGTCTGGGCGATCAGCTCGCAGGCGGCGGGGTCGGCGTAGCTGACGCGCCGGAAATCCACAATCAGCGTCTCGGCGCTGTCCGCCCGGGCGAGCATGCGGCGGATGATCATCTCGGCGGAGCCGAAGAACAGCGCGCCCTGCGTCTCGATCACCGCCAGCCGCCCGCCCTCGGCCCGCAGCCAGGCCCGCTCCGCATCGCTGCGCATGCGCTTGGAATGGACCATGTCGGCGGTGTATTCGCGCCGGATCACGCTGCGCACGCTGGTGCGGTCGCTGAAGGCGTGCAGGCTGAAGGCGCGGGACAGCTCCTTGCAGGCCGCCACGCCCCGCACGCTGTTGCCGTGGGCGTCGAGCGGCGGCGACCAGACCGCGATGCCCGCCTGCCCGGGGATCACCGCGATCACCCCGCCCGAGACGCCGCTCTTGGCCGGCATGCCGACATCGAAGGCCCACTGGCCGGCGTAGTTGTACATGCCGCAGGTGCTCATCAGCGTCAGCACGTCGCGCACATGGTCGGGCTCGTAGACGGCGTCCCCGGTCCGCGGGTTGACGCCGCGGTTGGCGAGCGTCGCGGCCATGATCGCCATGTCGCGGCAGGTCACGAGCACCGAGCACTGCCTGAAGTAGAGGTCCAGCACCTCCTCCGGCGGGCGCGCGATCATGCCCGAGTTCAGCATCAGCCAGGCGATGGCGCGGTTGCGGTGGCCGGTGTCGCGCTCGGACGCGAACACGGCGCGGTCGAGCCCGAGCGGCCGGCCCGCCAGCCGCCCGAACAGCGCCAGCATCGCCGCCTCGCGCGCGGCCATGTCCTCGCCCGCCATCAGGTCCGCCACGGCGATGGCGCCGGCGTTGACCATCGGGTTGAAGGGGCGGTTGGCGTGCTCGTCCAGCACGATGGCGTTGAAGGTCTCGCCGGTCGGCTCGACGCCGACCTGCCGCAGCACCCGCTCGGTCCCGTGCAGGCGCAGCGCCTCGCCATAGGTGAAGGGCTTGGACATCGACTGGATGGTGAAGGGCGCGTCGCAGTCGCCGACGGCGTAGACATGGCCGTCCACGGTCGCGACGCAGATGCCGAAGCCCATCGGGTCCGCGTGGCCGAGCTCGGGGATGTAGGTCGCGACCTCGCCCGAGGCGTCGGGAAGCAGCCGCGCGTGCAGGGCGCGCAGATAGGCCTCGATGGGCGAAACGGTCGGCGCGTCCGCGGCGCTGCGGATCGCGCCCTGTGCAATCGTCATGCGGCCGCCCCCCCCGGAAAGGCTCTGCGCCGATCTTGCGCGGTGCCTTGACGATTAATTCGCGGGCCGGCGGCGCGGCGTCAACGCCGCTGCATCGCGCAGGGCCATTCCTGCCGCGGATTCGCCGCTTTCTGCGGCGAATCGGCTCATGGCGCCTGCCGGCGCGGCGGCGCGACATCCGCCGGGATCCGCCCCGCCGGGCGCCCCGCCGGGCGTCGCCCCGCGCGCCCCTTCCCCCGCGCCCGCGCAGCCGCTAGATCGCCCCGACAGCAGGCCGCGCCGGGACGCCCCGCGCCGGCCCGCCCGCCAGCACCGGAGCCCGCCCATGCCCCCGCAGCGCGCCATCGCCGAGACCGCCCGCGCCTGGCCCTTCGAGGAGGCGCGCAAGCTGCTGGCGCGGCTGGACGGCAAGGCGCCCGCGAAGGGGCATGTGCTGTTCGAGACCGGCTACGGCCCCTCCGGCCTGCCGCATATCGGCACCTTCGGCGAGGTCGCGCGCACGACCATGATCCGCCGCGCCTTCGAGACGCTGTGCGACATCCCCACGCGGCTGCTGTGCTTCTCCGACGACATGGACGGCATGCGCAAGGTGCCCGACAACGTGCCGAACCCGGCGATGCTGCGCGAGCACCTGCAACGGCCCCTGACCGTGGTGCCCGACCCCTTCGGCGAGTTCGAGAGCTTCGGCCACCACAACAACGCCATGCTGCGGCGGTTCCTCGACACCTTCGGCTTCCAGTACGAATTCGCCAGCGCCACCGATTACTACAAGGCGGGGCGGATGGACGACATCCTTGTCCGCGCCGCGGAGAGATACGACGAGATCATGGCGCTGATGCTCAAGACGCTGGGCGAGGAGCGGCAGGCGACCTATTCGTGCTTCCTGCCGATCTCGCCCAGCAGCGGCCGGGTGCTCTATGTCCCGATCCGGAACGTCGACGCCAAGCGCGCCGAGATCAGCTTCGACGACGAGGACGGGACCGAGACCACGCTGTCGCTGCTGGGCGGGCGGGTGAAGCTGCAGTGGAAGCCCGATTTCGGCGCGCGCTGGGCCGCGCTGGACGTCGATTTCGAGATGTACGGCAAGGACCACCTGCCCAACACGCCGGTCTACGACGGGATCTGCAGGATCCTGGGCGGCCGGCCCCCGCAGCATTTCATCTATGAGCTGTTCCTCGACGGCGAGGGGCGCAAGATCTCGAAGTCCAAGGGCAACGGCATCTCGATCGACGAATGGCTGGCCTATGCCAGCGCCGAGAGCCTGTCGCTGTACATGTTCCAGAAGCCGCGCACCGCCAAGCGCCTGCACTGGGACGTGATCCCGAAGGCGGTGGACGACTACGACGCCCATCTGCGCGCCTTTCCGGCCGAGGACGAAGCCCAGCGCATCGAGAACCCCGCATGGCACATCCATGCCGGCCACCCCCCGGCCTCCGACCTCGCGGTGTCCTTCGCCATGCTGCTGAACCTCGCCGCGGCGGCGCAGGCGACGGACAAGGCGGTGCTGTGGGGCTTCATCCGCAAATACGCCCCCGACGCCTCGCCGCGGACGCATCCGGGCCTCGACGCCGCGGCGGGCCGGGCCATCCGCTATGTCGAGGACAAGGTGCTGCCGGCCCGCGCGTTCCGCGCGCCGACCGACCTCGAGCGCGCGGCGCTCGCGGATCTTTCGGCGCGGCTGAAGGCCTGGGACGGGCCGGCCGACGCCGAGGCGCTGCAGGCGATGATCTACGAGGTGGGCAAGACCCACCCCTTCGACGCCCTGCGCGACTGGTTCGCCGCCATCTACGCCGTGCTGCTGGGGGCCGCGCAGGGGCCGCGTTTCGGCGGCTTCGTGGCGCTTTACGGCGTCGCGGAGACGGCGGCGATGATCGACTCGGCGCTGGCCCGCGACGTCTGAGGCGGCAGGCGCGGGCCGCGGCGCCCCGACCACGGCGGCCGCCCTCGCGCGCGCATGGCGGGGTCCGGTCTTTGGGACTATTCTCGAACGCATCCATGCAATGCAGCAGCACGGAGCCACGGATGGGCGAGGCCTCGCTTCGGGACGGATCGGCCGAAGGCTCGGCGCCGCGCCTTGCGCCCGTGGTCTACAGCACCGACGGCATCGAGCCGGCCGGACGCTTCGAGACCTGGCGCGACCGGTTCCGCGACGTGAACGACATCGCCGTGGCGCGCGAGGCGGTCGCGGATTTCACGGCGCAGAGCGCGCTCTGGCGGCTCGGGCCGCTGCTGCTCAGCGACAACCGCACCCCCGCGCGCCGGATGGTCCGCACGGCGGCGCATTGCGCGCATGACGATCTCGACCACTGGATGCTGCGGGTCTGCCGGACCGGGCGCATCGCGATCCGCGACGGCGGCACGGCGGGGCCGGGGGAGCTGGTGCTCGGCAGCCTCGCCGACGGCTATGACTACGCGTGGAGCGGCGGGGCCTGGGTCGGGGTCATCCTGCCCCGCGACGCCTGGCCCGCGCTGAGCGCGCGGCTCGAGCGCCTGCCGCAGGGCCGCATCGCCGGGGCCGGCGCGGGGATGCTCGCCGCGCATCTGCTGGGGCTGGCCGACGGGCTCGCGCACCGGCCCGCGCAGGATGCGGCGCCGCTGGCCGACGGGGTGCGGACCATGATCTCGGCCGCCCTGCTGCGCGGGGACGGCGCGGAGGACGCCCCGGGCGCGTCGGCCGCGCCGATGCGCCGCAGGCAGGCCGAGCGCGCCATCCGGGCGCATCTGGGCGCCGCGCGGCTCGACGCCAGGCTGATCTGCGCCGAGACCGGGATGTCGCGCTCGGCGCTCTACCGCCTGTTCGAGGCCGATGGCGGCGTCGCCGCCCACATCCAGCGGCTGCGCCTCGCGCTGGTGCGGCGCGATCTGGCCGATCCCGCGCTGGCGCGGGAGCCGATCTGGCGGATCGCCGAGCGGCGGGGCCTGTTCTGCGTGCCCTCCTTCAACCGCGCCTTCCGCCGGACCTTCGACCAGACGCCGGGAGAGCTGCGCCGCTGCGCGCAGGCGGCGTCCCGGGCGCATGGGGGGGGCGGCGCGGCCCTCGGAACGCTGTCGTCGCTGATCCGCGCGACCGGTGCCGCCGCCTGAGCGCGCGACGGTTCCCGTGGGACGGCCCCCCCGGACGGGCCTCCCGCCTATGCGCCCGCCGGATGCGCCCCCCCGCCGATGCGCCCCGCGCCGCCCACCCTTGCGTGGATGCGGCCGACGGCCTTGAGTGAGGGGCCGCCACGCCGCCGCCCGCGCGAGGACCGATGCACGCCGAACGCGCCCTGCTGACCGAGATGTTCCGCGCCGCGGTGGCGGCGGCCGATCCGGCGCGGGCGCTGGCCGCCGCCCTGCCCGCGCCGCCGCTCGGCCGCACCGTGGTGGTGGGGGCGGGCAAGGGCGCGGCCCAGCTCGCCGCCGCCTTCGAGGCGCTGTGGCCCGGGCCGCTGTCGGGCGTCGTCGTCACGCGCTATGGCTACGGCGCGCCGACCGCGCGCATCCGGGTGATGGAGGCCGCGCATCCCGTGCCCGACATCGCGGGGCTGGACGCGAGCGCGGCGCTGCGGGCCGCCGTGACCGGCCTGACGGCCGACGACCTCGTGGTGGCGCTGGTGTGCGGCGGCGGCTCGGCGCTGCTGCCCGACCCCGCGCCGGGGCTGAGCCTGTGCGACGAGATGGAGGTGAACGCCGCGCTGCTGGCCTCGGGCGCGCCCATCGCGGCGATGAACGCGGTGCGCGCCCAGATCAGCGCCATCAAGGCCGGGCGGCTGGCGCTGGCGGCCAAGCCCGCGCGGGTGGCGTCGCTGGTGGTGTCGGACATCCCCGGGGACGATCCCGCGCTCGTGGCCTCGGGACCCACGGTGCCCGGCACGGCCGGGCGCGCGGCGGCCCGCGCGGCGGTGGCGCGCTGGCGCATCGCGCTGCCGCCGGCGGCGGCGGACCTGATCGCGGGCGAGGACAACCTGCCCCCCGATCCGGCGGACCCGCGCTTCGCCGGCGACAGCGTGCGGGTGATCGCCTCGGCCGCGCTGTCGCTGGAGGCCGCGGCGGCGGTGGCCGAGGCCGCGGGCTGGCGCGCCGCGATCCTGTCGGACGCCATCGAGGGCGAGGCGCGCGACGTGGCCGGCGTCATGGCGGCGCTGGCGCGCGAGGTCGCCCTGCGGGGCCGCCCCTTCGCCGCGCCCGTCGCGCTGCTGTCGGGCGGCGAGACCACGGTCACGCTGCGCGGCCAGGGCCGGGGCGGGCGCAACGGCGAGTTCGCGCTGGCGCTGGCTGCGGGGATCGCCGGGCTGCCGGTCGAGGCGCTGGCTGCCGACACCGACGGCATCGACGGGTCGGAGGACAATGCCGGGGCGTTCTGCGACGGGGGCACGACGGCGCGGCTGGCCGAGGCGGGGCTGGACGCGGCCGCGCTGCTGGACGCCAATGACAGCCACCGCGCCTTCGGGCGGCTTGGCGACCTGTTCGTGACCGGCCCCACCGGCACGAACGTCAACGATTTCCGCGCGATCCTGATCGGTGCGCCCCCGCCGGGCTGAACCCCGCCCTCAGCCCGCCAGCGCGCCGCGCAGGGCGGACAGGAAGGCGTCGACCTCGGCCTCGGTGGTGGACCATGAGCAGACGAGGCGGCACTGCAACTTCTCGTCGCCCGGGCCGTCGAGCGACTGGTCGCCCGGCCACAGGTAGTAGAGCGCCCCCGCGTCCTGCAGGGCGCGGTGGCCGCGGCGGGGGAAGCGCGGGAACATCATGTTGGCCTGCACGGGCGCCGCGATCTCGACGCCGGGGATGGCGCGCAGGCCGGCCGCGAGACGGTCGGCCATGGCGTTGGCGCGGCCCGCCAGCCGCAGCCACAGCCCGTCGGTCAGCCAGGTCTCCATCTGCGCGGCCATGAAGCGCATCTTGGACCACAGATGCCCGCCGCGCTTGCGGCGCAGCTCGAACTCCCAGGCCTTCGCCTCGTCGAACAGGATCACCGCCTCGGCGGCCATGGCCCCGTTCTTGGTGGCCCCGAGGCACAGCACGTCGACCCCCGCCCGCCAGGTCAGGTCGGCCGGGGCGCAGCCCAGCCGCGCCACGGCATTGGCGAAGCGCGTGCCGTCCATGTGCACGGGCAGCCCATGCGCCTTCGCCCGGCCCGCCAGATCCGCCACCTCGTCGGGCGTGTAGACCGCGCCGGCCTCGGTCGCCTGGGTCAGCGACAGCGCCCCGCGCTGGACGTTGTGCACGCCTGCGCGCGCGGTGAAGCGGATGGCGTCGTCCAGCGCGGCCGGGTCGATTTTCGCGTGCGTCCCGGGCAGCAGGGTCAGCTTCGCGCCGCCGGTGTAGAACTCGGGCGCGCCGCACTCGTCCTCCTCGATGTGGGCGTTGCGGTGGCAGTAGACCGTCGCCCAGGGCGGGCACAGGCAGGCGAGCGCCAGCGCGTTGGCCGCCGTGCCGGTGGCCACGAGATAGACCCGCGCCGGCCGCCCGAACACGTCGGACACCAGCGCCTGAAGCCGCCCCGTCGCCGCGTCGGCCCCGTAGGGCCGGGCATGGCCGTCGTTCGCGGCCGCCATCGCGGCCATCAGTTCCGGCGCGCAGGGCGAGACGTTGTCGCTGGAGAAGATCATCAGTGCATCCCCGGGATCACGAAATCCTCGTAGTCGTCCTCGTGCACCTCGAACTCGGGCACGGTCATGCCCCGGACCGACATGCCGGCGGCCTCGACCGAAGCCGGATCGCCGGTCAGCAGGGGGTGCCAGTCGGGCAGCGGCGCGCCCTCCGCGAGGCGGCGGTAGGCGCAGGTGCGCGGCATCCAGCGCGCCGCCTCGCGCAGGCTTTCGGGCGTCAGGCGCACGCAGCCGGGGACCAGCAGGTGGCGGCGGTCGTAGGCCCCGCAGCCGCAGGTCTCGGGGTCGAACAGGCGGCAGGCGATGCGGGTGTAGGCGATGCGGCCGCTGTCCTCGTCCTCGAGCTTGAGCAGGCAGCAGCGGCCGCAGCCGTCGCACAGCGCCTCCCACTCCGCGTCGGTCATCTGCTCGAGCGTCTTGCGCTCCCAGAAGCGGGGGGAGGGATCGGCCGTCATCGGCGCGCGCCCGGCATGGCTCAGGCCGCCGCGCTGCGGTCGGGCAGCAGGCCCGCGACGGCGCGGATCAGGCGCTGGGGGTCGTAGGGCTTCATCAGCCAGCCATTCGCCCCGGCATCCTCGAAGGCGCGCAGGGTGCGGTCGAGCGTCTCGGCGGTCAGCGCGAGGATCGGCACCGGCTCGAGGCCGCGCTCGCGCTCGGCGCGGCGGATCTCCATCGTGGCCTCGATGCCGCCGAGCCGCGGCATGCGGCTGTCCATCAGGATCACGTCGAAGCGTTCGGCCAGCGCCATGTCGACCGCCTCGCGCCCGTCGCGGGCGATGCTGACCTCGGCGCCCAGCGGTTCCAGCAGCAGAGACAGCACGCGCTGGTTGGCGATGGCGTCCTCGGCGGCCAGCACGCGCGGGCGCAGCGACGACAGCCGCGCCCGGGCGGCGGCGTTGGCCTCCTCGCGGTGCAGGGCCACGAGGTCGGGGCGCGCCATGGTCGAGGCCTCGAACAGCGCCTCGAAATGGAAGGTCGAGCCCGCGCCCGGCACGCTGTCGGCCCAGAGCCGACCGCCCATCATCGCGGCCAGCTGGCGCGAGATCGACAGGCCCAGACCGGTGCCGCCATATTCCGCGGCGACCTTCGCATCGGCCTGGCGATAGCTGTCGAAGATGCGCCCGAGCGTTTCGGGCGTCATGCCCGGCCCGGTGTCGGCGACCGAGACGCGGGCACGCATGCGGCCGCTCTCGTCCGGCGGATCGACCGACCAGGCGATCTCGATGCTGCCGGCGCGGGTGAACTTCACCGCGTTCGACACGAGGTTGTAGAGCACCTGCCGGATGCGGCCGGCATCGCCGCGCAGCGCGATGTCCATGGCCTGGCCGCGGGTGGTCAGCGCCACGCCCTGCGCGGCGGCGCGGCGCGAGAACAGCTTCTCCGCCGCCGTGCACAGCTCGCCGAGGCGGAAATCGCCGATGTCGAGCTCCATGGCGCCGGCCTCGATCTTCGACAGGTCGAGGACGTTGTTCACGAGCTGCAGCAGCGACGCCCCGGCCTCGCGCAGCGAATCGAGGATGTCGGCCTGCTGCGGCCCCAGCCGGGTCGCGCCCAGCGCCTCGACGAGGCCCAGCATGCCCGAGAGCGGGGTGCGCACCTCGTGGCTCATGTGCGCGAGGAACTCGCGCGACGCGCTGTCGGTGCGGTCGGCGGCGGCCTCGAGCACATAGCTGACGAAGGCGACGGGCTCGCCCGATTCGTCGCGCAGGATGTGGGTGCGGTCGTGCACGCGCAGCGAGGTGCCGTCGCGGCGGCTGATGCGGTAGTCGAGGTCGATGCGCGTGGCGTCGCCGGTGGTGGCGATGCCGACCTTCTCGTAGAGCGCCGGGTTGTCGCGCTCGTCGATGATCGCCGACCATTCGACGTCGCCCGAAAGGAAATCCCCGGCCTCGTAGCCCGTGACGGCGGCGACGTTCGGCGAGACCGAGGTCATCCGCCAGCCATCGTCGCGCCGCCACACCAGCGTGACGACGGGGTTCAGATCGGAAACGGCGGCGGCGATGTCCAAACGGCGGGATCCCTCTGCAGCGCTGCCTGCGCGCCGGGCATATGATGAGGTGGCGCATCCTTCCAATGCGTCACCGGAACTGGTCTCAAGAAAATCATCCGGCGGCGGTAGTGTTATCACTCGGACGGCGCCCGCGGAAAGGCCGACAGCGCGATGCGCCCGAATCGGGTGTCGGGGGCGAAGCGCGCGACCGCAACGGCCATCGGCAGCGCGGTCAGCGCGAACAGCGACAGCACGTCGATGGCCCGCAGCCCCGCCGCGACGCAGACCGCGACCAGCGCGGCCGACGCGACCATCAGCGCCGCGTCCACCACGTTCGAGCAGGCGATGAAGCGTGCGCGGCGCGTCTCGGGGCTCGCCGCCTGCAGAACGGCGTTCAGCGGCGTGACGTAGAGGCCGGCGAAGGCCGCCAGCAGCGTGAAGTCCAGCAGGATGCGCCAGCCGGCGAACTGGGCGAAGAAGGCGCCGCGGTCGAACAGGCCGGCCGGATCGGGGTCGGGCGCGGCGGCGGTGGCGAACCACAGCTCGACCGCCATGATTGCGATGCCGAGCGCCCCGAAGGGCGGGACCGAGACGCCGACGACGCCGCCCGACAGCCGCTCCGCCCCCAGCGCCCCGAGCGCCACGCCCACCGAGAAGGCGGTCAGCAGCACCGTGAGCACGCCCTCGTCCGCGCCCAGCCCGTCGCGCACATAGGCCGGCAGCAGCGACAGGAAGGTGGCGCCGAGGAACCAGAACCACGCTATCGCGAGGATGGCGCGGAAGGCCCGCCGCTCCTGCCGGCAGCGCGCGACCAGCCGCCAGATCGCCCGGGGGAACAGCGGGTCCACCGGCTCGGCCGGCCCGAGCGGCGGCGCGGGCGGCGCGAACAGCGACGCGACCCAGCCGGCGGCGGCGATGGCGATCACCGCGACCGAGACCACCGTGACCCCGGCGTCGGTCAGGATCAGTTCGTTGCCCGCGATCGAGCCGAAGATGATGGCGAGGAAGGTGAAGGCCTGCACCAGCCCGTTGCCGCCCACCAGCTCGGACGGCTTAAGCCATTGCGGCAGAACCGAATACTTGATCGGCGCGAACATGGCCGACTGCGCGCCCATCAGGAACAGCACGAAATAGAGGAAAACCACGTTCTGGGTGTGGAACCCGATCACGGCCATCGCCATGACCGCGATCTCCCATGCCTTCACCCAGCGCATCATGCGCGTCTTGTCCACGCGGTCGGCGATCTGGCCCGCGGTCGGCGTGATGATCACGAAGGGCAGGATGAACAGGGCCGAGGCGATGACGCCCAGCATCTCGAGCGGCATGTCGAGATCGGCCGACAGGCGGAAGGTCAGCAGCGCCACGAAGGCCTTCTGGTAGGTCTGGTCGTTGAAGGCCCCGAGGAACTGCACGAGGAACAGGGGCAGGAAGCGCCGCGTGCGCAGCAGGGCGAACTGGTTGGGCGCGGGTCCGTCCATGCGCGTCAGTCCCCGTTGGCGGCGCCGCGGGCGTGGCGGTCCTCGGCGGCGGCCAGATCCGCGGGCGCGGCATGCGCCCGGATCAGGCGCATGGTGGCGCCTTCGATGCGGCTTTCCACCTCCGCCATGAAGGCCGCCTCGTCCAGCCCCGGCGGGATGGGGTCGAGGAACTCCAGCGCCCCCGTGCGCCCGGGGCGCTTGCGCCATTCCCGCCGCGGCCAGACGGCCCCCAGCGACAGCGCCACAGGCGTCGCGGTGCAGCCCGTTGCGGCGTAGATGCGCGCCGCCCCGGTGCGGTAGCGCTCCTTCGCGCCCAGACTCATCAGCGTGCCCTCGGGATAGATCAGCACCGGCCTTCCCTCCGCCAGCACGCGCGCCGCGCCAGCGACCACGGCGGCCGTGCGCCCCTGCGGGCCGCCGTCGACCGCGACGGACACGAAATCCATCGCCGCGATCACCGGGCCGACGAAAGGATAGCGTTCGAGCTCCTGCATCACGATGGCCCCGAAATCGGGGAACAGGGCGTAGAGCAGGATGGCGTCGAGCTCGGACTGGTGCTTGGCCACCAGAAGCTGCGGCCCGCCGGGGGGCAGGCGCTCGCGGCCCAGCACCTCGATCCGCGCGCCGAGGATCACGCGCACCGCGCCCAGCACCCGCCGCGCCCACCACAGCAGCACCGCGCGCACCCGGTCCGGCCGGCCGGCCTTCGCGGCCAGCCATGCGGCGAAGGCGCAGCCGAGGCTGAAGGGATAGAAGAACAGGTTGAAGGCGAGGCTGCGCATGCGAAAATCCGGCGGCGGGGTCGGCGGGTCCCGCGACGCTAGCGGCCGCGCCGCTGCATGAACAGCGCGGCGCGCCGCCCGCGCCCGCCCGGGAGGGAGGCCGATGCACGCGACCCGCAAACGCCCGCGACCCGTGGGGGCCACGCCTCGGCCGTCCGCCCGCGGCATCCGCGGGGCCTGACCGCCATGCGGGGCCTCCTGCGGACGCTTCGCCGCGCGGCGGTCCTCGCGCTCGTCGCCGTCGCGACCGTCATCGGCCTGCGGGCCTTCGACGCCTGGCGCGGGCCGGCGCTGGAGCCATGGCACGCCCGCGCGCCCGAGGAGCCCGACGCCGCCGCCATCGACGCGATGGACTGGACGGCGTGGATGGCCGCCGAGGGACGCGCCTTCGCGCAGATGCGCGAGGAGGCGATGGTCGATCCCCCCGCGGACGGGTCCGCCCCGCTCAACCGCCATGTGCGCGGCGGGCGGCTCGACCCCGCGGGCTTCGCGACGGACTGGAACCGCAGCTTCGTGCTGCGCCCGGAGGGCCCGCCGCGCGGCGCCGCGGTGATGGTGCACGGCATGACCGACGCGCCCCATTCGATGCGCTGGCTGGCGCGGTCCTGGGCCGCGGCGGGCCTGGTCGTCGTCGTGCCGCGCATGCCCGGCCACGGCACCGTGCCCGCGGGCCTCGCGCGGGCCGACTGGCGCGACTGGCTGGCCGCGACGCGGCTGGCGGCGCGCGAGGCCGCGCGGCTCGCCCCCGGCGCGCCGCTGCACCTCGCGGGCTATTCGAACGGCGGGGCGCTGGTGCTGATGCATGCGCTGGCAGCGCTGGAGGATCCCGCCCTGCCGCGGGCCGCGCGCATCGTGCTGCTGTCGCCGATGATCGGGGTGACGCGCTTCGCGCGCTTCGCGGGGCTCGCAGGAGTGCCCGCCCTGCTGCCCGCCTTCGCGCCCGCGGCGTGGCTGGACATCCTGCCCGAGTTCAATCCATTCAAGTACAACAGCTTTCCCGTGAACGGCGCGGTGCAGGCGCATCGCCTGACCCGCGCGCTCGACCGGGCGCTGGCGGCGGGGGCGCGGCGCGACGGCCTTGCGGGGCTGCCCCCGGTGCTGGCCTTCCAGTCCGTGCTGGACAGCACCACGAGCCCGCGCGCCGTGGTCGACGCCCTGTTCGCGCGGTTGCCGGCGAACGGGTCGGAACTGGTGCTCTACGACGCCAACGCCGCCGCCGCCGCCGCGCCGCTGCTGCGCGCCGGGGCCGCCGCGGCCGCGGCGCGGCTGGTCCCGCCCCCGCCGCGGCGCTGGACCCTGACGCTGATCGGCGCGGCATCGGCCGCGGACCCGGCCGCCGTGGCGCGGCGCGCCGAGGCCGGGGCGACGGAGGCCGAAACGGCGCCGCTGGGCCTGCCCTACCCCGCTGGCGTGGTGTCGCTGTCGCATGTCGCGCCGCCCTTCCCGCCCTGGGACGGTCTGTACGGCAACGCGCCCCTCGACGACCCGGCCGAGGATTTCGGCGTGCGCCTGGGGCTGGCCCCCAGCCGCGGCGAGACCGGCACGCTGGGCGCCGGGCCGGAGCTGTTCCTGCGCCTGACCTGGAACCCGTTCTGGGACGATCTCGAGGCCCGGGCCCGGCCGGACTGAGGTCCCCGGGTCAGCCGCCGACCTTCGCGGGCTCGGCCGCGGGGAAGAACTGCCGGTCGCCGCCGATGGCGAAGCCGGCGATGGCGGCCTGCCCCTCGGGCCCGACCAGCCAGTCGATGAAGGCCTGGCCCGGCCCGGCCTTCACGCTGGGGCATTTCTCGGGGCTGACCAGCATCGCGCCATAGGGGTTGAACAGGGCCGGGTCGCCCTCGACGACGACGGCGAAATCGCCCTTGGCGCCGTAGGACGACCAGGTGGCGCGGTCGGTCAGGGCATAGGCGCCCATGCCCACGGCGACATTGATGGTCGCGCCCATGCCGGAGCCGGTCTCGCGGTACCAGCCGCCCGAGGCCGCGGCCACGTCGACGCCCGCGGCCTTCCACAGGGCCAGCTCGGCGCTGTGCGTGCCGCTGTCGTCGCCGCGGCTGGCGAAGGGGGCCTGCGCCTGCGCGATCCGGCCCAGCGCCGCGGCGGCGTCGGTCATGCCCCTGATGCCGGCGGGGTCGGCGGCGGGGCCGACCACCACGAAGTCGTTGTACATCACGTCCCATCGCCGGTCCGCGAAGCCGTCGGCCACGAACCGGTCCTCGCGGGCGCGGGCGTGCACCAGCAGCACGTCGCCGTCGCAGTTCATCGCGTTGGCGATGGCCTGCCCGGTCCCCACCGCGACCACGCGCACCGCGATGCCGGTCCTTTCGGTGAACATCGGCAGGATTTGGTCGAACAGGCCCGAATTGGCGGTCGAGGTGGTCGACTGCACGAGGATCGAGTCCTGCGCGGCGGCCGGCCCCGCGACCAGCATGGCGGCGAGAAAGGCGAGCGTGGGCTTCATGGCGGTCTCTCCTCGGGAAAGGCTCAGAGCAGCAGGTGCCCGGCCAGATAGGCGCGGGCCTCGGGGGTCCGCGGGGCGGTCAGCAGGCGGTCGGCCGGCGCGTCCTCGACGATCCGCCCGCGGTGCAGGAACACGGCGCGGTCCGCCAGGCGGCGGGCCTGACCGGCGTCGTGGGTGACGATCAGCACCGTCGTGCCCTGCGCGGCGATGCGGGCCACCAGCGCCTCGATGGACGCGGTCGCGGCGGGGTCGAGGCTTGCGGCGGGTTCGTCCAGAAGCAGCAGCCGCGGACCGGCGGCCAGCGCGCGCGCCAGCGCGAGGCGCTGCGCCTCGCCCCCCGACAGCGCCCGTGCGGGACGGTCGGCCAGCGCCCCGAGCCCGCCCAGCGCCAGCAGCGCGTCCCGGCGCGCCGGGCGGGCGCGCCGCGCGACGCCGGCCACAGACAGGGCGTGGTCGAGGTTGCCGGCCACCGAGCGGCGCAGCAGCACCGGCCGCTGGAACGCCAGCGCCACCGCGCCCCTGGGCGGCGCCGCGCGCCCGCCCCAGCGGACCGCCCCGGCATCCGGCGCGATCAGCCCGGCGATCAGGCGCAGCGTCAGGCTCTTGCCCGCGCCGTTCGGGCCGACCAGCGCCGTGACGCCGCCCGGCGGCAGCGTCAGCGTCAGCCCGTCGAGCAGCGTCCGCCCGCCGCGGGACACCCGCACGGCGTCGAGCGCGACGGGCCAGAGATCGGGGCCGGGGCGCGGCTCGGGCCGGGCGCCGTCAAACATGGACGTGCGCCTCGGCCCGCGCCCGCACGGCCATCACCCCGGCGTTCACCGCCAGCGAGATGGCCAGCAGCACGATCCCGAGCCCCAGCGCCAGCGCCAGCTCCCCGCGCGAGGTCTCGAGCGCGATCGCCGTGGTCATGACCCGCGTCGCATGGGCGATGTTGCCGCCGACGATCATCACCGCGCCGACCTCGGCGCTGGCGCGCCCGAAACCCGCCAGCGCCGCGGTGACGAGGCTGAAGCGCGCGTCCCACAGCAGCGTGCCGACCGTCTCGAGCCGGCTCGCGCCCAGGCTGCGCAGGTATTCGTCGTATTCGGCGTTGAGGTCCGCGACCGCCTGCCGCGTCAGGGCCGCGACGATGGGCGTCACGAGGATGGCCTGCGCCACGATCATCGCCGTCGGGGTGTAGAGCAGCCCCAGCGCCCCGAGCGGCCCGCTGCGCGACAGCGCGAGGTAGACCACGAGGCCGGCCACCACCGGCGGCAGGCCCATCAGCGCGTTGACGAGGACAACGAGCGCGCCGCGCCCGGGAAAGCGCGCCACCGCCAGCAAGGCCCCGAGCGGCATGCCGATCAGGCAGGCGGCCAGCACCGCCGACAGCGTGACGCGCAGGGACAGGCCGACGATCCCGAGGAAGGCGGCGTCGCCGGAGGCGATCAGCCCGAAGGCGGCCCCGAATGCCGTCGCGAAATCCTGCACGCCTGCCCATCCATGCCGAACTTTTCCGTATCACTGCAAAATGCGTCGTTCCTTGTCGAGTCCCGAAAAGCGCGCACAGCAGCCGGCTTGCCGATGCCCGACGCGCCGGGCAGAGGCCGGCACCGTGCGGGCGGGGCCGCGCGCCGCGCTCAGCGCCAGTCGCGGGCGATGAGGGCGGCCTCGGCGTCGGGCGACAGGGCCGGGCCGGCCTCGACGGCGTCGAGGAAATCCCCGACCGGGTCGGCCCCCGCGCCGCCGGCCGGCGCGAAGTCCGGGCCGGCCTCGACGGCCTCGGGGTGGGCGGCCAGCAGCAGCACGCGCCAGTCTTCGCCGTCGCGGCAGGCCACGCCCGCGGCGGCGGGCGCGCCGTCCGCGTCCAGCGCGTCGAACGCGCGGCAGACATGGCCCCCGCCGACGCGGAAGGTCGCCGTCGGCGCGAGCCCGCCCTGCGCCGAGCCCGCGGGCGCGGTGTCGAGCGCCAGCCGCACCGCGCCCGCGGCGGGGCCGACGGCGATGGCGGCGGGGCCGACGGCGATGGCGCCCCCCCCCGACGGCGCGCCGGGCGCCCGCAGGCCCCAGCCCGCGCCGAACCCGGCCGCGAGCGCGAGGCTGGCGGCCAGCGCGGCCGGCGCCCAGACGGCGCGCGGGCGGCGGGGCAGGGCCGCGACCTTTCCCGGCCCGGCCAGCAGCGCGGCGCGCAGCGCCGCGGGCGGTTCCTCCGCCAGCGGCGCGGCGAAGGCCGCGCGCAGCAGCGCGTCGCCGGGGTCGGCCGCGCCGATGCGCTCGGCGGCGGCCTGCGCCGCGGGGTCGCGCTCGAGCGCCCCGGCGATGCGGTCGGCGTCCGCGCCGCGAAGGCGGCCCGCCAAGAAGGACGCGATCTCGTCCTCGGTCCAGGTGTCGGTCATGCCGCGCGCTCCTCGATCATCGCCCCGAGCCGCGCGCGGGCGCGACCGAGGCGGCTCATCACCGTGCCGATGGGAATGCCGAGCGTGTCGGCGGCCTCGCGGTAGGACAGGCCCTCGATCCCCACCAGCGCCAGCACCTCGCGCTGTTCGGGCGGCAGGCCGTCCATCGCCCCCCGCACCCGCGCCAGCGTCAGCCGCGCCTCCGCCTCGCGCGCGCCCAGCCCCGCATCCGACAGGGCCTCGAGCGCCTCGGGGTCCGAGACGCTCGGCCGCCGCGCGTTGAACCGCACCCGGTCGATCCAGCCCGTGCGCAGGATGCGGAACATCCAGGCGTCGAGCCGCGTGCCGGGCCGATACTGGTCCAGCGCCCCGAGCGCCTTGAGGCAGGCGGCCTGCACGAGGTCGTCGCCTTCGTCGCGCGAGCCGGTCAGCGACCACGCGAACCGGCGCAGGCGCGGGATCATCGCCGCGATCTCGGCCTTCACGTCCTGCGTCATGCCTGTTGCCCCGTCCACCGATCCGCCTGCCGATCCGCCCGCCGTTCCGCTTGATGAACGGCGCGCGGCCAGCCTTATTCCCGGCCGGCGCGGAATGCGCCACGGCCCTGCCGCGTTATGCGGACGTGACCGCGGGAGGAGACGACGCCATGCCATGGATTCTGCTTTGCGCGCTGCTGCTGGCCGCGGCGGCGCCGACGCTCGACCGCGGCGCCCCGCATTGGCTCGCCGCGCTGGCCGACGATGACGACGACGGCGGCGACGACGACGGCGGCGACGACGATGGCGGGGACGACGACGGCGGGGACGACGATGGCGGCGGGGACGACGATGGCGGGGACGGCGACGATGGCGGGGACGACGATGGCGGCGATGACGGCGGGGACGATGACCGCGGCGGCCGGGGCCGCGACGACGACGATGATGACGATGACGATGACGACGACGATGATCGCGGCCGCAGGCGCGGGGGACGCGAGGCCTCCACGGCGGTCGGCCGCATGCTGGGCGGCCTGTTCGGCGGTCGCAACGCAGGCTCCGACGGCGATCCGCTCGAGCGCCTGTCGCAGGAGCTGATCGCCTATGACCTCACGCCCGCGCAGCGCAGCACGCTTGCGACGCGGGGCTTTCCGGCGATCTCGACCACCGCGCTGGGCGGGCTCGGCGCGACGATAGACCGCCTGCGGGCCCCGGCGGGCCTCGCGCTCGACGACGCGCTCGCGGCGGCGCGGCTGGCGGCGCCCGGCGCGGCGCTCGACGTCAACCACCTCTACCGCAGCAACGGCGCGCCCTGCGACGGCGAGGGCTGCTGGGCGGCGTCGCTGGTCAGCCTGGCCGCCTCGCCCGCCGACGCCTGCGCGCGGGGCGCGCCGGTGGCCATCGTTGACACCGCGGTGGATGCGTCGCATCCCGCGCTCGCGGGCGCGTCGATCACCGCGCGCAGCTTCGTGCCCGCGGGCGTCGAGCGGGGCCCGGCCGACCACGGCACCGCGGTCGCGGCGCTGCTGGTGGGGAGGGTGGCGCCGGGCGCGCCCCCCCTCGCGCCCGGCGCCCGGCTGCTGGCGGCCGAGGCCTTCGCGATGCGCGACGGCCGGCTGCGCGCCGATGCGGCGGCGGTGATCGCCGCGCTCGACTGGGCCATCGCGTCGCGCGCCCGCGTGGTTGGCCTCAGCCTCGCGGGCCCGGGCAATGCCGTGCTCGAGCGCGCCGTCGCCGCGGCCGGCCGCAGGGCCAGCCTCGTGGCGGCGGCGGGCAATGACGGCCCGCGCGCGGGCCCGGCCTTTCCCGCGGCCTATCCCGAGGTCATCGCCGTGGCCGCCGTCGATGCCCGCAAGCGCGCCTGGCGCGGCGGGAACCGCGGGGCCTATGTCGAGCTGTCGGCCCCCGGCGTCGATGTGCTGTCGGCCGCGCCGGGCGGCGGCGTCGCGGGCTGGAGCGGCACCAGCTTCGCCGTACCCTTCGCCGTCGCTGCGCTGCTGCGCGCGCGCGCCGAGACCGGCGGCGACGCGGCCGGGGCCCGCGGCCTGCTGGCCCGCACGGCCGAGGATCTCGGCGCCGCGGGCCGGGACGAGACGACGGGCTTCGGCCTTGTGCGCGCCCCGGGCAGCCGGTGCCGATGACGCCACCGGCGCATCGTGCGCCGGAACGGCGCCGCGGCCGGCGAAAGGGCGCGGCGCGCGATGCCGGGCCCCGCCCGGAGCGTCCGCGGACGGGGCGCGCGCCGACGCGGCGCGACGAGGCGGACGCCGCGCCCTGACCGGCCGCGCCCCGCCCCGACGCCCCCCGCCCCGACGCGCCCTGCCCTATCCCCCCTGCCCCGACGTCGCCGCCACGGCAGCCGCGAACTCGCGCGCCAGCTGCGCCGCGTCCTCCACGCCGACCGACACGCGCAGGAACCCCTCGTCGATGCCCAGCGCGGCGCGGCCCTCCGGGCCGAGCGCGCGGTGCGAGGAGGAGGCGGGGTGGGAGATCGTGGTGCCGACATCGCCCAAAGTGGGCGCGAAGGCGATGTGCTCGGCGGCGCGGAGGAAGCGGTTGACCTCGGCCCGCCCGCCCCGCAGCGCGAAGCTGACCATGTTGCCCCAGCGCCCGCCCAGCAGCGCCGCGGCGCGGGCGTGGTCGGGGTGGTCGGCCCGGCCGGGATAGAGCACCCGCGCCACGCCGGGCAGCCCGGCCAGCGCGTCGGCCAGCGCCGCGGCGTTGGCGCAGGCGCGTTCCCAGCGCAGGTGGAAGGTGTGCAGCCCGCGCTCGGCCAGCCAGCAGTCGAAGGGCGAGGGCGTCATGCCCCAGGTCACGATCCGGTCATACAGCGCCTTGTTGCGCGCCGGCGTGTCGGCCGCGACCCAGCCCAGCGTGACGTCGGAATGGCCCGCCAGCAGCTTGGTCACCGACTGGATCACCACGGTCGCGCCATGGTCGAAGGGCCGCCAGCCGAAGGGCGTGGTGAAGGTGTTGTCCACCGCGAGGATCAGCCCGCGCGCCTGCGCCAGCCGCGCGATGCCCGCCATGTCGGCCACGCGCAGGGTGGGGTTCGACACCGCCTCGACCAGGATCATCCGCGTCTCGGGCCGGATCGCGGCCTCGATGGCCGCGGCGTCGGTGGGGTCCGCGAAGCTGGTGGCCACCCCGAAGCGCGGCATGTCCTCGCGCAGCAGCCGCAGCGACCGGCCGTAGAGCTGGTCCCCCGCCACGACATGGTCGCCCGCCTGCAGCAGCGCGAGGAACACGGCGCCCACGGCGGCCATCCCCGAACCCGTGACCGTGCCGCGCCCCATGGCGGGCGTCACGCCCTCGAGCCAGTCGATCTTCTCGCCCAGCACGGTCGCGTTCGGGTGCCCCTCGCGGGCGTAGGTGTAGCCTTCCGCGCGCCCCTCGTACTGCGCGTCCAGTTCGTCCGCGTCGGCGCTGCGGTAGACCACGCTCGGCCACAGCGGCGTGACCACGGGGCGCGAGACGGACGCGGGGATGCGCGACCGGCGCACCAGCGAGCGGGGATCGTCGGACATGCGCGGCCTCCTGCGGGGTCGGCCGATCATGCGCCCCGCGCGCCGCGGCGCAAGCCGTCGCGCGGCGGGCGGGGCGGGTGCAGGATCGGGGCCGAAGGAGAGCCGCCCATGCCACCGGAGCCGATCCCCGGCGAGCCGATGACCGTGGACGAATTCCTCGCCTGGGCGGCCGGCCAGCCGCAGGGGCGCTTCGAGCTGGTCGCAGGGCGAGTCGTGGCGATGGAGCCGGAGCGGTTCGCCCATGCGGACGTGAAGGCCGAGGCATGGCTCGCGCTGCGCACGGCCATCGCCAGCGCCAGCCTGCCATGCCGCGCCCATGTCGACGGCCCCGGCCTGCGGGTCGATGACCGCACGCTGCACGTGCCGGACGTGCTGGTCCGCTGCGGCCCCGCCCTGCCGCCAGAGGCGGTCGAGACGGGCGATCCGTTGATCGTGGTCGAAGTGCTCTCGCCCTCGACCGCGGCGCGGGACATGGCCTCGAAGCTCGAGGACGACTTCCGCATGCCTTCGGTGGCGCATTACCTGATCCTGCCCATCGAGAGCCGCGCCGTGATCCACCATGCCCGCGCCCCGGACGGGACCATCGCCACGGCGATCCGGCGCGACGGGGCGCTGGCGCTCGATCCGCCGGGGCTGTCGCTGGAGGTCGCGGCGCTGTTCGCGACCGTCTGACGCGCCCCCGCGCGGGAACGGGCGCGCGCGCCGCGTTTGCATGGGCTTTGGGCGGTTCGGCGGCACCTGCCCGGGCCACGGGCGCCCGGCGGCGTCCGGCCGGGCGGCCCGGCCCGTCGCGGCCCCTGCGGGCGCTTGCGCGACGGCCCGGCCATGCCGCAGACTTTCGCGGTTGCGAAGGCAGGGAGCGACCATGGGCCGGCTGACCACCCACGTCCTCGACACCGCGCTGGGCCGCCCCGCGGCGGGCCTGCGCGTCACCCTGTGCCGGCGCGGGCCGGACGGGGCGTGGCATCCGCTGGCGGAGGGCGTGACCAACGCCGACGGGCGGCTGGACGCGCCGCTGCTGGAAGGGGCCGCCTTCGCGGCCGGGACCTACGAGATCGAGTTCCACGCCGGCCCCTATCTGAAGGCCTCCGGCGCGGCGGTCTCGGCCCCGCCCTTCCTCGACACGATCCCGCTGCGCTTCGGCGTCGCCGACCCGGACGCGCATTACCATGTGCCGCTGCTGCTGTCGGCGCATGGCTACGCGACCTACCGGGGGTCCTGAGATGACCGACGCGATCCGCTTCCTGCTGAACGGCGAACCGGTGGCGGTCCGCGACGCGGCCCCCGCCACGACGCTGCTCGACTGGCTGCGCGCCCGCGGCCTGACCGGCACCAAGGAGGGCTGCAACGAGGGCGACTGCGGGGCCTGCACCGTGGCGGTGCGGGAGGCGCGGGCGGACGGCGTCGCGACGCGCCCGGTCAATGCCTGCATCCAGCTGCTGCCCATGATGCACGGCCGCGCGGTGGTGACGGTCGAGGGGCTGCGCGGGCCGGGGGGCGCGCTGCACCCGGTCCAGCGCGCCATGGCCGACCTGCACGGATCGCAATGCGGATTCTGCACGCCCGGCATCGTGATGAGCCTGTGGGCGGCGGCGCAGGGGGGCGGCGGCCTCGACGCGCCCGCGGCCCGCGACGCGCTGGCCGGGAACCTGTGCCGCTGCACGGGCTACGGGCCCATCCTCGCCGCGGCGGAAGAGGCGGCGCCGGCCGCATGGGACGCAGGCGGCGCGGCGGTCGCGGAGGCGCTGGCGGCGCTCGGTGCCTCGGGGCCGCTGGTCTACGAGGCCGGGGGGCGGCGCTTCCTGTCGCCGACCGAACTGGACCATTTCGCCGATCTCGTCGCCGCGCACCCGGAGGCGACCATCCTCGGCGGCGCCACCGATGTCGGGCTGTGGGTGACCAAGGATCTGTTCGACCCCGCGCTGCTGATCTGGACCGGCCGGGTCGCGCAGCTGCACGAAATGGAGGCGCGCGACGGCGCGCTGTGGATCGGGGCGGCGGTCACCTATGCGGACGCGCAGGCGCGGCTGGCCGCGCTCTGGCCCGACATGGGGGAGCTGGTGCGCCGCATCGGCTCGGCGCAGGTGCGCGCGGCCGGCACCATCGGGGGCAACGTCGCCAACGGCTCGCCCATCGGAGACATGCCCCCGGCGCTGATCGCCGCCGGCGCGACGCTGACGCTGCGGCGCGGACGGGAGCGGCGCGAGATGCCGCTCGAGGCGTTCTTCCTGGACTACCGCAGGCAGGACCGACGCGAGGGCGAATTCGTCGAAGGGCTGCGCGTGCCCCTGCCGGAGGCGCCGGGGCGGCTGCGCGTGCACAAGGTCTCGAAGCGGTTCGACCAGGACATCACCGCGGTCTGCGGGGCCTTCGACGTGGACGTGCGCGCCGGCGTGGTCGAGGGCGCGCGCCTCGCCTTCGGCGGCATGGCGGCGATCCCCAAGCGCGCGGCGGCGGCGGAGGCCGCGCTGATCGGCCGGCCATGGGCGGAAGGCGCGGTGCGCGACGCCATGGCGGCGCTGGCGGCGGACTTCGCGCCGCTGTCCGACATGCGCGCTTCGGCCGACTACCGCATGGAGGCCGCGCGGAACCTGCTGCTGCGCCATTTCATCGAGACCACGCAGCCCGGCGTCGCGACGCGGCTGGCCGGGCGCAGGGACGCGGCGTGATGGACGGGACCCCGCCGCTGCCGCGCAGGCAGGCCCGCGACGGGGCCGGCGCGGCGCGCCGGCACGACAGCGCCGACATGCAGGTGGCCGGGGCCGCCCCCTACATCGACGATCTGCCGGAGCCGCGCGGCCTGCTGCATGTCCAGTTCGGCCGGGCCGGGATCGCCCGCGGGCGCATCCTGTCGGCCGATCTGTCCGCGGTGCGCGCCGCGCCCGGCGTGGTGGCGGTGCTGACCGCCGACGACATTCCCGGGACCAACGACACCGGCCCGGTGGTGCATGACGAACCCCTGCTGGCGCTGTCGGCGTCGGGGGGCGAGGTCCGCCATCACGGCCAGCCCCTGTTCCTCGTGGCCGCCGAGACGCGCGAGGCCGCGCGCCGCGCCGCGCGGCTGGCGCGCATCGACTACGAGGAGGTCGCGCCGGTGCTGACCGTGGCGGACGGGCTGGCGGCCGGGACCGACCTCCAGCCCCCCTACCGCATGGCGCGCGGCGACGCGGCCGCCGCCATCGCCGCCGCGCCGCGCCGCCTGTCGGGCGCCATCGAGATCGGCGGGCAGGAGCATTTCTACCTCGAGGGCCAGATCGCCGTCGCCACGCCCGGCGAGGATGGCACGGTGCATGTGCTGTCCTCGACCCAGCACCCGTCGGAGACGCAACTGATCGTCGCCCATGTGCTCGGGCTGCCGGCCAGCGACGTGACGGTGGAACTGCGCCGCATCGGCGGGGCCTTCGGGGGCAAGGAGACGCAGGGCAATTTCGTCGCCGCCGGCGCGGCGCTGGCGGCCGCGCGGACGGGCCGGCCCGCCAAGCTGCGCCTCGACCGCGACGACGACATGGCGCTGACCGGCAAGCGCCACGACTTCGTCATCGCCTACGAGGTCGGCTTCGACGACGAGGGGCGGATCCACGGCGTGCGGATGGAGCAGGCGGCGCGCTGCGGCTGGTCGCTGGATCTGTCCTCGGCGATCTGCGACCGGGCGATGTTCCATGCCGACAACGCCTATTTCTATCCGGCGGTCGAGATCGCGAGCCGCCGCCTGCGCACCGACACGCCCTCGAACACCGCCTTCCGCGGCTTCGGCGGCCCGCAGGGCATGCTGGCGGCCGAGCGCATGATCGAGCATGTCGCCCATGCCGTCGGGCGCGACCCGCTGGCGGTGCGGCGGCTGAATTTCTACGACGCCGCGCCGGGCGCGCGGTCGCTCACGCCCTACCACATGCGGGTCGAGGACAACGCCATCCACGCCATCGTGGACGGACTGGCGGCCTCCTCGGACTACGCCGCCCGGCGCGCGGCCATCGCCGCATGGAACGACGCCTCGCCGGTGCTGAAGCGCGGCCTCGCGCTGTGCCCGGTGAAGTTCGGCATCAGCTTCACCACCACCCACCTCAACCAGGCCGGCGCGCTGGTGCACGTCTATCAGGACGGCTCGGTGATGCTGAACCATGGCGGCACCGAGATGGGCCAGGGCCTGTTCACGAAGGTAGCGCAGGTGGCGGCCAGCGCCTTCGGCATCGACCTCGATCGGATCCGCATCACCGCGACGCGCACCGACAAGGTGCCCAACACCTCGGCCACCGCGGCGTCCTCGGGGTCGGACATGAACGGCATGGCGGTGCGCGACGCCTGCCTGAAGATCCGCAACGCGTTGGCGCGCTTCGCCGCCGACCGGTTCGGGGTCGCGACCGACGCGGTGCGTTTCGCGGACAACGCGGTGCGGGCGGGCGGCGAGGAGATGCCGTGGGAGGCCTTCGTGCGGATGGCCTACCTTGCCCGCACGCCCCTGTCCGCGACCGGCTTCTACGCCACGCCCAAGATCCACTGGGACCGGGCGAAGGCCGCCGGGCGGCCGTTCTATTACTTCTGCTACGGGGCCTGCGTCGCGGAGGCCGTGATCGACACGCTGACCGGCGAGAACCGCATCGACCGGGTGGACATTCTGCACGATGTCGGGCGCTCGCTGAACCCTTCCATCGACCTCGGCCAGATCGAGGGCGGCTTCGTGCAGGGCATGGGCTGGCTGACCACCGAGGAACTGTGGTGGGACGGGCGCGGCCGGCTGCGCACTCATGCGCCGTCCACCTACAAGATCCCCTGCGCCTCGGACCGCCCGCCCGACATGCGCATCGCGCTGTGGGACGGGGGCGGCAACCGCGAGTTCACCATCCACCGCTCGAAGGCCGTGGGCGAGCCGCCGCTGATGCTGGCCAACGCCGCCTTCCTGGCGCTGCACGACGCCTGCCGCGCGGCGGGCGGCGGCGGCTGGCCCGGGCTCGACGCGCCCGCCACGCCCGAGCGCATCCTCGCCGCGATCCGGCGCGCCCGCGGATGAGGGGCGGCGGCGCCGGGCCGGCGGGCCGGCCGGCATGACCGGGGCGGAGGTCGCGGCGGCGCTGGCGGGCACCGGGCGCGGGGTGATGGCGCTGATCGTGGCCGTGCGCGGCTCGGCCCCGCGCGACGCGGGCGCGGCGATGCTGGCGACGGCGGAGGGGTTCGCCGGGTCGGTCGGCGGCGGGACGGTGGAATGGCGCGCGCTGCAGGCCGCCCGCGCCATGCTGGCAGACCCCGCGCCGCGGCCAGCGACGCTGGAGATCCCGCTCGACCCCGCGCTCGACCAGTGCTGCGGCGGGCGGCTGACGCTCGCGCTCGCGCCGCTGACCGCCGCGGACGCCCCCCGCTTCGCCGCCGGCGGGCCGGTCGCGCTGTGGGCGGGCGGGCCGGTCTGGACGCCCGACGCCCCGCCGCGCGCGGCGCATGTCTACGGCGCGGGCCATGTCGGCGCGGCTCTGGTGCGCGCGCTCGCGCCCCTGCCCTTCGCGATCCGCTGGATCGACGCGCGCGCGGGCGTGCTGGCCGATCCGCCGCCCGGCGTCGCGACGCTCGAGACGCCCCTGCCCGAGGCCGAGGCCGCCCGCGCGCCGGAGGCGCTGCACCTCGTGATGACCCACAGCCACGCGGTCGACCTCGAGATCGTCGCGGCGGCGCTGGCGGCTGGGGCGGGCTTCGTGGGGCTGATCGGCTCGGCCACCAAGCGGCGGCGCTTCGAGGCGGCGCTGCGCGACCGCGGGCTGCCCGAGGCGCGGCTTTGCGCGCTCGCCTGCCCCATCGGCCTGCCCGGCCTGCGCGACAAGCGCCCCGCGGTCATCGCCGCCTCGGTCGCGGCCGACCTGCTGCTGCGCGGGGCCGCCGCCGGGCTGCCCGCGGCGGCCCGCCCCGCGGTGCCGGCATGACGCATGTCCTGCGGGGGCGGCTGCTGCGCTGGGCGCCCGGCGCGGCCTTCGACGACCCGGCCGCCCTGCTTTGGGACGAGGACGGCGCGCTGGCCTTCGACGGCGGGCGCATCCTGGACGCGGGACCGGCGGCGGCGGTGCTGGCCGCCCATCCCGGCGCGACCGTGGACCGCCACACCGGCCGCATCATCGCGCCGGGCTTCGTGGACTGCCACGTGCACTATCCCCAGACGGCGATCATCGCATCCTGGGGGGCGCAGCTGATCGACTGGCTGAACGGCTACACCTTCCCGGAGGAGACGCGCTTCGCGGACCCCGCCCATGCGGCGGCGACGGCGCGGAGCTTCTTCGACCTGCAGCTGGCCAATGGCTACACGGCCTGCGCGTCGTTCTGCACCATCCACCCGGCCTCGGTGGACGCCTTCATGGCCGAGGCGGAAGCGCGCGGCCTGCGCGCCATCGGCGGCAAGGTGATGATGGACCGCAACGCGCCGGAATCCTTGCGCGACGACGCGCGGGGCGGCTTCGACGACAGCGCCGCGCTGATCGCCCGCTGGCACGGGCGGGGCCGGCTGGGCGTCGCGGTAACCCCACGCTTCGCGCCGACCTCCTCGCCCGCGCAGCTCGAGGCCGCGGGCGCGCTGTGGGCGATGCATCCGGACTGCGCGATGCAGACCCACCTCAGCGAGAACCCGGCCGAGATCGCGTGGGTCGCGTCGCTGTTCCCCGGCGCGCGCGACTATCTCGACGTCTACGAACGCTTCGGGCTGCTGGGCCCCGGCGCGGTGTTCGGCCACGCCATCCACTTGACCGCGCGCGAACGGGCGCGGCTGGCCGAGGCCGGCGCGGCGGTCGCGCACTGCCCGACCTCGAACCTGTTCCTCGGCTCCGGAGCCTGCGACGCGGCGGGGCTCGCGCGCGCCGGCGTGGCCGTGGGGCTGGCGACCGACACCGGGGGCGGGTCGTCCTTCTCGCCCTTCGCCACCATGCGCGCGGCCTATGAGCTGGCGCAGTCGCGCGGCGCGGCGCCGACGCCCGTGCAGCTGTGGCGGCTGGCGACCGAGGGGGCGGCGGCGGCGCTGCGGCTTGGGGGCTGCGTCGGCAACCTCGCGCCCGGCCTCGACGCCGACTGCGTGGTGCTGGACCCCGCCGCCACCCCGCTGCTGGCGCTGCGCGCCGCCCGCGCCGAACGCCCGGAGGAACTGCTGTTCGCGCTGGCGGTGCTGGCCGACGACCGCGCCGTGGCCGAGACCTGGAGCGGGGGCCGGCGGGTGCACGCGCGGGGGTGGTGAGGGCGGGAGGCGGGGACGCCCCGCCGCAAGCGGACCGCGGCGGGGTGATGGCGGATGCATCGCCGATGCGGCGCGGTTCCGGCGCGGAGGAGGCTTTTCGGCTCGACGAGGCACCGCAACCCGGCCATGGTCCGCGCCATGGATGACTTCCGCGTTGTCGCGACCGTGCTGTCGATGGTGCTTGGCCTTGCCGTGGCCCGCCTGCTGCTTGGCCTGGTCACAGTCTTTCGGGCCCGGTCGACCTGCCGCCCCGACTGGATGCCGCTCGCCTGGGCGGGCGTGCTGTTCCTGTTCATCATCCAGTACTGGTGGGCGATCAACGACGCGACCTTGCAGGCGCTCGACATGAATTTCCTGCACTTCGTGTTTTTCGTGGTGATGACGTTCTTTCTGTTTTTGTCCACCGCCTTGCTGCTTCCAAGCCGACCGGAAGACGAACTCGAGGGCCTGCGCGCTTACTTCGACGGGGATGGACGGTACGCGCTGCTGGCGCTGGTGGCCTTCCTCGTTTGCGGCCTGATCGCCAATCTGGCGTTTTTCCGACCGGAGATTACGTCGGCATGGGCGTTGCTGGAGATCCCGATGATCGCGATTCCCTGCGCGGTGTTCGTTGCCGTGACGCGGCGACGCAAGGCCCTGCTCACGGCGGTTTATGTTCCCCTGTTCATCCTCGACCTCTGGGTGTCCATCGAGGGCGGCTGAGCCCGGCTTCGCGCCGGCGCGGGCGGCGCGCGCCATCCGCGCCGCATCGACCGCGACGCGCGGCGGGGCCCGCGCCACGCGGTGCGGCCCACGCCGCCACTCGACCTGCCGCGCGGGCTGCGCCAATGTCCGCGCGATCTTCGCAGGGAGCCCCGCATGACGCCCGACATCTACAACCCCGGCATCTACCACGACGCCGGGCTGCTCGCCCTCGGCGTCGTCCTCGGCGGGATGGGGGTGTTCAGCTTCCTGGTGGCGCCGCTGGCTTTCCGGCTGCTGCCCGAGGCGACGGCCGGCAAGTTCGTGCGCGGCCTGTTCCCCTGGTATTACGGCTTCCTGATCCTCGCCGCGCTGCTGGCCGTGGTGGGCAGCGTCGGCCACGGCCCGGTGGCGTCGAAACTGATGACGGTCGTGCTGCTGCTGGCGGTGTTCGCGCGGCAATGGCTGATGCCGCGGATCAACGCCCTGCGCGACCGCCAGCTTGCCGGGGACGCGGCCGCCGGCAAATGGTTCGGGCGGGCGCACGGGCTGTCGGTGGCGATCAACGTCCTGCAGTTCGGCCTGACGCTCGCGGCGGTCATCCTCTATGTCTGAGGGGGTCGCGGCGCTGCTGGAGATCATGCGCCGCCTGCGCGACCCCGAGGGCGGCTGCCCCTGGGACCTGGCGCAGGATTTCCGCAGCATCGCCCCCTACACCATCGAGGAGGCCTATGAGGTCGCCGACGCCATCGCGCGCGGCGACATGGCGGACCTGGCGGACGAGCTGGGCGACCTGCTGTTCCAGGTGGTCTATCACGCGCAGATGGCGCGGGAGGCCGGGGCCTTCGGCTTCGACGACGTAGTAAAGGCAATATCGGACAAGATGATCAGGCGTCACCCTCATGTGTTCGGCGAGGATCGCGAGCCCCGCGACGCCGCCGGGCAGACGGTGGCGTGGGAGGCGCAGAAGGCCGCGGAGCGCGCCGGACGGGCGGGGGCCGCGGCATCGGCGCTGGACGGCGTGCCGGTCGGCCTGCCGGGGCTGACGCGCGCGGCCAAGCTGCAGAAGCGCGCCGCGCGCGTCGGCTTCGACTGGGCCGACGCGCGGGCCGTGCAGGCCAAGATCGTCGAGGAGGCCGCCGAACTGGCGCGGGAGACCGACCCCGACCGCGTCGAGGACGAGTTCGGCGACCTGCTGTTCGCCGTGGTCAATCTCGGGCGGCATCTGGGCGTGGACCCCGACTCCGCCATCCGGCGCACCAACGCCAAGTTCGAGCGCCGGTTCCGCGCGGTCGAGGCCGGGCTCGCCGCGCGGGGCCGGCGGCCGGAGGAGGCGACGCTGGACGAGATGGAGGCGCTGTGGGTCGCGGCGAAGCGCGCGGAACACGGCGGGGCGTGAGCGTCGGCGGCGCGCGCGCCTTCGGTTGTGGCCCGCGCCGCGCCCCGCTATGACCGGTGCGGGTTGGCGGGGGCGCGCATGGCCGGCGACGGCGACAGCATGGCGGAACGGTGCGCGGCGCAGGGCCTGCGCATGACGGACCGCCGCCGCATCATCGCCGAGGTGCTCGACGCCAGCGAAGACCATCCCGACGTCGAGGAACTGCACCGCCGCGCCGTGGCGCGCGACCCCGACATCTCGATCGCCACCGTCTACCGCACGGTCAAGCTGTTCGAGGAGCACGGAATCCTCGAACGGCTGGATTTCCGCGACGGCCGCGCCCGCTACGAGGATGCCGACCGCGACCACCACGACCACCTGATCGACGTGGTGTCGGGCGAGGTGATCGAATTCGTCGACCGCGAGATCGAGGCGCTGCAGCGCCGCGTCGCCGAACGCTTCGGCTACGAGCTCGTCGGCCACCGTCTGGAACTCTACGGCCGCAAGCCGCCCGCCCCCGCCAGGAAGGACCCCGCCCCATGAGCGCCATCGTCGAGATCACCGGCCGCGAAATCCTCGACAGCCGAGGCAACCCGACCGTCGAGGTCGAAGTGACCCTCGAGGACGGCGCGACGGGCCGCGCCGCCGTGCCCTCGGGCGCCTCGACCGGCGCGCACGAGGCGGTGGAGCTGCGCGACGGCGACAAGGCCCGCTACAAGGGCAAGGGCGTGCTGAAGGCGGTCGCCGCGGTCAACGGCGAGATCTTCGAGGCGCTGGCCGGGGTCGACGCCACGCAGCAGCTGGCCATCGACGAGGCGATGATCGACCTCGACGGCACGCCGAACAAGAGCCGCCTCGGGGCCAACGCCATCCTCGGCGTCAGCCTCGCCTGCGCCAGGGCGGCCGCGAAAAGCGTCGGCCTGCCGCTGCACCGCTATGTCGGCGGCGTCTCGGCCCGCACCCTACCGGTGCCGATGATGAACATCATCAACGGCGGCGCCCATGCCGACAACCCCATCGACATTCAGGAGTTCATGGTGATGCCGGTCGGCGCCGACACGCTGGCCGACGCGGTGCGCATGGGCGCCGAGATCTTCCACACCCTGAAGGCCGAACTCTCGGCGGCCGGCCACAACACCAATGTCGGCGACGAGGGCGGCTTCGCGCCGAACCTCGCCAGTTCCCGCGCCGCGCTCGACTTCATCATGAAGGCCGTCGAGAAGGCCGGCTACAAGCCCGGCGACGAGGTGATGCTGGCGCTCGACGCCGCCTCGACCGAATTCTTCAAGGACGGTGCCTATCACCTGCACGGCGAGAAGAAGGTTCTGTCGTCGGAGGAGATGGCTGGATACCTCGCCGCGCTGTGCGACGACTATCCGATCCTGTCCATCGAGGACGGCATGGCCGAGGACGACTGGGCGGGCTGGATCGGCCTGACGGACCTGATCGGCGACCGCTGCCAGCTGGTCGGCGACGACCTGTTCGTGACCAACACCGAGCGCCTGGTGCGCGGGATCGAGGAAGGCGCGGGCAACTCGATCCTCGTGAAGGTCAACCAGATCGGCAGCCTGTCCGAGACGCTGGACGCGGTCGAGACCGCGCATCGCGCCAGCTACACCGCGGTCATGTCCCACCGCTCGGGCGAGACCGAGGACAGCACCATCGCCGATCTCGCGGTGGCCACCAATTGCGGGCAGATCAAGACCGGCTCGCTGGCGCGGTCGGACCGTCTGGCGAAATACAACCAGCTGATCCGTATCGAGGAGATGCTGGGCGACGCCGCGGTCTATGCCGGGCGGGGCATCCTGCGCGCCTGACGGCCGGGGCGCGGACGGGGGGCCGCGCGCAGGGGGCCGCGCCGCCGGCGGCGCCGGGGCCTTCCCTGCCGCCGCGCCCTGCGGCATGATCGAGCGTCGCGGGAGGGGGTGCGCCGATGCGGAACGGGATCTGGCGGTTGCGGGCCTTCGATGCCGTGTTCAGCTTCGCCATTCTCGCGGGCCTCGCGAATTTCGGCTGGCACGCCTTCCAGGGCGACCGCGGCGTGCTGGCGCTGCTGCAGATCGAGGCGGAGGCGCAGGCGCTGTCGGCCGAGCTGGACGACCTGCGGACCGAGCGCGCGCGCATGGAGAACCTGACCGCGCGCCTGTCGGAACGCATGCTCGACCGGGATCTGCTCGACGAGCGCGCCCGGGCCATGCTCGGGCACATGCGCGCCGACGAGGTGACGCCGCGCTGACGCGGAAGAGCGGCGATCCCCGGTTCCCCGTCGCCTCGACAGGGCCTATGCTGCGGGGCAAGCGGGCGTCCGTCCCGCAGCGCGGCTCGCCCGCGGCCGGGTCAGCCGCGGACAACCTTGGGGGGAGGACGCGACCGATGGCGACACGCCGGGCGTCGAAGGCGGCTGCGCCGTCGAAGGACATGCTGCTCGCGGCCTATCGCGACATGCTGCTGATCCGCCGCTTCGAGGAGAAGGCCGGCCAGCTTTACGGCATGGGCCTCATCGGCGGCTTCTGCCACCTCTACATCGGGCAGGAGGCCGTGGTCGTGGGCCTGATGGCGGCCGCGCGGGAGGGCGACCAGACCACGACGAGCTATCGCGACCACGGCCACATGCTGGCCTGCGGCATGGACCCGAAAGGCGTGATGGCCGAGCTGACCGGCCGGATCGGGGGCTATTCCAAGGGCAAGGGCGGCTCGATGCACATGTTCAGCCGCGAGAAGGCCTTCTTCGGCGGCCACGGCATCGTCGGCGCGCAGGTGCCCATCGGCGCGGGCCTCGCGCTCGCGAACCAGTATCTCGGCAACGGCAGCGTCTCGATGGTCTATTTCGGCGACGGGGCGGCCAACCAGGGGCAGATCTACGAGACCTTCAACATGGCCTCGCTGTGGAAGCTGCCGGTGGTGTTCGTGATCGAGAACAACCAGTACGCCATGGGCACCTCGCTGGCGCGCGCCAGTTCCACCCCAGCCCTGTTCACCCGCGGCGAGGCCTTCGCCATCCCCGGCGAGGCGGTGGACGGCATGGACGTGCTGAAGGTCAAGGCCGCGGGCGAGACCGCGCTGGCGCACTGCCGCGACGGGCACGGCCCCTACATCCTCGAGATGAACACCTACCGCTACCGCGGCCACTCGATGTCCGACCCCGCCAAGTACCGCACGCGCGAGGAAGTGACGAAGATGCGCGAGGAGCGCGACCCCATCGACCACGCCCGCCGCGACCTCGAGGCGCTGGGCGTGACCGAGGACGACTTCAAGGCCATCGACCGCGCGGTGAAGGAGCAGGTGAACGACGCCGCCGCCTTCGCGCAGGAAAGCCCGGAGCCCGATGTCGCGGAGCTCTGGACCGACATCTACGCGACCGCGTGAGGGCACCATGACCATTCCGATCCTGATGCCCGCCCTGTCCCCCACCATGGAGGAGGGCACGCTGGCCAAATGGGCCGTCAAGGCCGGCGACACGGTGCGCTCCGGCGACGTCATCGCCGAGATCGAGACCGACAAGGCGACCATGGAGGTCGAGGCGGTCGACGAGGGCGTGGTGCACGAGCTGCTGGTGGCCGAGGGGGCGCAGGGCGTGAAGGTGAACACCCCCATCGCGCTGCTGCGGGCCGAGGGCGAGGCGGCGCCGGCCGGCGGCGCGGCCCCGGCCGCCGCGCCGCGCGCGCGCGGGCCCGCGACGGTTCCGGCCCAGGCGCCGGCGCCGGCGCCGGCCGACGAGGCCGACGCCCCCGAGGTGCCCGAGGGCACGGCGATGAAGCACCAGACCGTGCGCGAGGCCCTGCGCGACGCGATGGCCGAGGAGATGCGCGCCGACCCGACCGTGTTCATCATGGGCGAGGAAGTCGCGGAGTATCAGGGCGCCTACAAGGTGACCCAGGGCATGCTCGACGAGTTCGGCAGCAAGCGCGTCATCGACACGCCGATCACCGAGCATGGCTTCGCCGGCATCGGCGTCGGCGCAGCCTTCGGCGGGCTGCGGCCCATCGTCGAGTTCATGACCTTCAACTTCGCCATGCAGGCCATCGACCAGATCGTCAACTCGGCGGCCAAGACGCTCTACATGTCCGGGGGGCTGATGGGCTGTCCCATCGTGTTCCGCGGCCCGAACGGAGCGGCGGCGCGGGTGGCGGCGCAGCACAGCCAGGACTACGCGGCGTGGTACGCGCATGTGCCGGGCCTGAAGGTCTGCATGCCCTACAGCGCGGCGGACGCGAAGGGGCTGCTGAAATCCGCGATCCGCGACCCCAACCCGGTGATCTTCCTCGAGAACGAGATCCTCTACGGGCGCAGCTTCCCGGTGCCCGACCTGCCCGACCATGTCGTGCCCATCGGGAAGGCCCGGATCGCGCGCAAGGGGAGCTCGCTGACCATCGTCAGCTTCGGCATCGGCATGACCTATGCCCTGCAGGCGGCCGAGGCGCTGGCGAAGGAGGGGATCGAAGCCGAGGTGATCGACCTGCGCAGCCTGCGCCCGATGGACACCGACGCCGTGGTGCGCTCGGTCCGCAAGACCAACCGCTGCATCACGGTCGAGGAAGGCTGGCCGGTCGGCGCCATCGGGGCGACCATCTCGGCGGTGCTGATGCGCGAGGCCTTCGACTGGCTCGACGCGCCGGTGCTGACCCTCACCGGCAAGGACGTGCCGATGCCCTATGCCGCCAACCTCGAGAAGCTGGCGCTGGTCACGACGGCCGAGGTGATCGAGGCCGCCCGCGCCGTCTGCTACCGCTGATGGCCGGGCGCATGACCATGGCCGTGGGGCTGCCGCGCCCCGACGGCCACGCGGTGCAGGTCTATCGCGGCGAGGACGAGATCTGCGCGGTGGTGCCCGCGGCGATCATCGAGGCGGCGCTGGGCCCGGCCCCGCACCCGGACGCGGCCCGGGCCTGGCTGCTGGCCAACGGCGCGGCCATCGCCGCCGCCGCGGCCGCACGGGCGGACGGGCTGCCCGCCGCGCGGCCGTTCGACGGGCTGCGGATCCTGGGGAAAGTGTCATGCCGATAAACGTCCTGATGCCCGCCCTGTCGCCCACCATGGAAGAGGGGGGGCTGGCCCGCTGGGCGGTGAAGGAGGGCGACCGCGTCCGGTCCGGCGACGTGATCGCCGAGATCGAGACCGACAAGGCGACCATGGAGGTCGAGGCCGTGGACGAGGGCGTGGTCGGCCGCCTGCTGGTGCCCGAGGGCGCGCAGGGCGTGAAGGTCAACACCGTCATCGCCATGCTGCTGGCGGAGGGCGAGAGCGCGGCCGACCTGTCGCCGGGCGATGCGCCCGCCGCGCCGCAGTCGCCGCCCCAGGCGCCCGCGGCCGCGCCGGCGCCCCATGCCGCCGGCATGAACGGGACGGGGACGCCGGGCGCGGCGGCCGGCACCGGCCGGGTGTTCGCCTCGCCGCTGGCGCGGCGGATCGCCAAGGACCGGGGGATCGACCTCGCGGCCGTGAAGGGCACCGGGCCGCATGGGCGCATCGTGAAGGCCGATGTCGAGGGGCTGACGGCTGCGACCGCAAGCGCGCCGGCCCCGCCTGCGCCCGCCGCGGTTCCTGCCGCGCCCGCATCCGTCGCAGCGCCGGCGGCGGCCCCCGCGGCCGCACCGTCGGCCGAGACGCTGCGCAAGCTCTACGCGGATCGCAAGGTCACCGAGCAACCCCTTGACGGGATGCGGCGCACGATCGCCGCGCGGCTGACCGAGGCCAAGCGGACCATCCCGCATTTCTACCTGCGGCGCGACATCGAACTCGACGCCCTGCTGGCCCTGCGCGCCGAACTCAACGCCGCGACGGCCGCGCGGGGGGTGAAGCTGTCGGTCAACGACTTCGTCATCAAGGCCTGCGCGCTGGCGCTGAAGGCCGCGCCGGGCTGCAACGCCGTCTGGGCGGGCGACCGCCTGCTGGCCTTCGAGGCGGCCGATGTCGGCGTGGCGGTGGCCGTGGAGGGCGGGCTGTTCGTGCCGGTGATCCGCGACGCCGACGCCAAGCCGCTGTCCGCCATCTCCGCCGAGATGAGGGACCTCGCCGCCCGGGCCCGGGCCCGAAAGCTCTCTCCCCACGAATACCAGGGCGGGGCCTTCGCGATCTCGAACCTCGGGATGACGGGGATCGACAGCTTCGACGCGGTCATCAACCCGCCGCACGCCTCGATCCTCGCCGTCGGCGCGGGCGTGGCGAAGCCGGTCGTGCGGGGCGACGCGGTGGCGGTCGCCACGGTCATGTCGGTGACGCTGTCGGTCGATCACCGCGTCATCGACGGGGCGCTGGGCGCGGCCTTCCTGACGGCGCTGAAAGGCCATGTCGAGGCCCCGCTGTCCATGCTGGTGTAGGCCGCCGACCGACCATCCGG
>DAIPIU010000085.1:0-9288 GCA_036770645.1 Rubrimonas sp.
TCGCCCTGTTCGGTCAGGATCAGCCCGCGCGCGTGGCGGTGGAACAGCGTGGCGCCGAGGCTGTCCTCGAGGCCGCGGATCTGGCGGCTGACCGCCGATTGCGACAGGCGCAGGCTCTCCCCGGCATGCGTCAGGCTGCCGGCCTCGGCCACGGCGTGGAAGACGCGCAGCTTGTCCCAGTCCAATCCCGCGTCCTCCGCACTCCACAGCGCCCTTCGGCTCAGGCTATAGAGCATGGGGCGCGGCCTCCAAGGAACGGATATTCGCATGACATGGCTTCGACGGGCGATCTGCACGCTGGCGATGCTGGGCCTCGGGGCCGCGGCGGGGGCCGCCGATCTGGCCGGGCGCTACGCGGGGCTCGAGGATGCGCGGGGCATGGCGCTGGAGCTGCGGCGCCAGGGCGACGGCTATGCCGGCACGCTGACGACGCCCGGCGACGGGCGGCAGGATTTCGCGGCGGCGGCGGCGGGCGAGGGCGCCGAGGCGCAGGTCTCGCTGGGCGGCGCGACGGCCTATCTGCGCATCCTGCCCGAGCCGATGGGGGTGTCGGTGCTGGCGCTGCCGCTGGACGCGCGCGGGCTGCCGACCGCCGAGGGCGGGCGGGCGCTGGCCTTCCTGCGCGAGGGCGTGCCGCTGCCCGCCCCGCCCGCGCGCTGGGTGCCGCCGCCCGCGGGGCCGGTGCGCGCCATGGACGCGGCGGGCTTCGTCTCGAGCTACCCGTTCTGGCCGGCGCAGTCGGCCGTCCGGGGCTATGAGGCGCTGGAGCCGCGCTTCCGCTCGGTCATCAGGCTGTTTCCGCTGCTGCAGGCCGATCTGCTGTGGAAGCTCTGCGCCAGCCCCGAGCGGTCGCCCGCCATCGCCGAGGCGCTGCGCGGCCAGGGCGCGACCTGCGCCGACGTCGCCGCCGCCATGGACCGCATCCAGCGCGCCGGGGCCTTCGCGCGCTTCAAGGCGGATGCGGAGGTCGAGCGGGACCTGGCGATGCAGACCATGCGCTGTTCGGACGACCTGCGCCGCAGCGACCCCGACTGCCGCCGCGCGGGGGCCGAGACGGCGCGGCGGGCGGTGTCGATGGACACGGCGGCCACCGCGCTCGCGCGCTATCGCTGAGGCTCAGCCCGCGAACAGGTCGTAGAGGGTCGTCGCGGCCTCGAGCGTGATCAGGATCAGCACGGCGAGTTCGAGCGCCAGCGAGCGGCGGGTCTCGATCAGCGACACGAGGGTCTGGCTGGTGTCGCCGATCACGCCCAGCTTGCGCTCGAGCGCCGCGGCGCGCCCGGCAAGCTCGTATTCCTCGGCCAGCCGCAGGTGCAGGCGCGCCAGTTCCGGGTGGTCCCACAGCGTGTCCGGCGCGTCCTCGATGCGCACCCGCGCCCAGGAGCGGCTGCGCGCCGCCAGCGCGTCGCCGACCGCGCGCAGCGGGCGGCGCACCCCGAAGCCGAGGCGCCCGTCGCGCGCCAGCCGGGCGATCACCGGGTCCATGGCGTCGAGCGTGCGGCCGAGCCTGTCCTCCTCGTGGGTCAGGGCCGCGCTTTTCGCCAGCGCGTCGGCGACCACCGCGAGCCGGTCGGCGTCGAGCGCGCGCAGCGCCACGACGCCGGTCGAGGCCACGCCGTCCTCGGCGGCGCCGGTCTCGACCGTCGCCTCCTCGACCGCCGGCGCGGCGTGCGGGCCGACGAGGCCGGGGGCGAGCGCCGCGCGCAGCCGGGCCTCGGCCTGCGGGCCGGCGCCGACGGTCACGAGCGCGCCCCAGCGGAAGGCGAAGGCCGCCGTGCAGTCGGGCGCATGCAGCGGGGTGGGATCGACGAGGCCCGAGCCCTCCTGCGCGAGCGGGCGCGGGTCGAGCCGGTCGGCGATCAGGATGGCGCGGGCGCGCACCGCGACGCGGGAGGGGAGGGCGCGGGGCGGCCCGGGGTCGGCCGCTCAGGCTTCGACGGGGACGCTTTCCCAGCGCGAGCCCCAGCGGCGGATCTCGGAGAGCGGCGCGCGCAGCTCCTCGCCCTTGGCGGTGACGCGGTATTCGAGCCGCCGCGCCCCGTCGCGCACCGGGCGCTTCTCGAGGATGCCCAGCGACACCAGCCGGCGCAGCCGGTTCGAGAGAATGTTGCGCGCCACGCCGAGCTGGCGCTGGTAGTCGTCGAACCGGCTGACCCCCTCGTAGGAGGTCCACAGGATCATCAGCATCCAGGCGTCGCCGATCTGCTCGACGGCCCCCGCGATGGGGCAGAGGCGGGCTTCGATGGGTTTGCGCACGTGTATTGTCCCCGCACTGTGTCGGTCACCTGCATGCCAGTTTCGACGCCATCGCGCGACGCTGCTTTGGTCGGTGGCAAAACAGGTATGCATCGTGCGGAATTGTTGCGCGCCCGCAACGCAGGGCTGGCGGCGATCGCGGCGACGGGCAGGGCACGGGCGCGACGGCGCGCCACGCCCCCGCCGACCGGCCCCTTGCGGCCGCCGGCGCGTCGGGTTTCGGCCGGGCTGCGCGGCCGTCGCCGCGGCGATTCGGGGCGGTGTCGCATTGCGACCTTCTGATGACTCGATTTAACGGAAAATCTGTGTGAATGAGTGGCGCGATCCGGCAGGCCCCCCAAAGGCCGGCAAACCGGGAGGAACCGCCCATGCTGATCCCGCACGACATCGCATCCGGCGCCGATCTTCTGCGCGCCCTCGGCCTGCGCGGCCCGAGCCGCCGCGACCTGCTGCGCGGGGCCGGGGCCGCGGCGCTGCTGCTCGGCGCCGCGCCCGCGGCGCGCGCCGCCGCGCCGGTGCGCAGCGCGGCCCGCATCGTCATCGCCGGGGCCGGGGCCGCGGGCCTCACGGCCGCGGCCCACCTGGCCCGCCGGCTCGACGGCGCGGCCATCACCCTGATCGACGCGCGCAGCCGCCACTATTACCAGCCCGGCTTCACGCTGGTGGCGGCGGGGCTCGAGAGCTCGGAATACGCCGTGTCCTCGACCGCCGAATGGGTCCCGCGGGGCGTGTCCTGGATCGAGGAGAGCGTCGCGGAGTTCGACCCCGAGGCGCGCCGCGTGGTCACCGACCGCGGGCGCGGCGTCGACTACGACTACCTGATCCTCGCCACCGGCCTGAAGCTGGACTTCGACGCGGTCGAGGGCTTCGAGCGCCGCCTGATCGGCCGCGACGGCATCGGCGCGGTCTATGCCGGGCCGGAGGAGGCCGGGGCGACCGCGCTCGAGATGCTGCGTTTCGCCGAGACGGGCGGCGTCGCCCTGTTCGGCCGCCCCGCGACCGAGATGAAATGCGCCGGCGCGCCGCTGAAATACGCGCTGATGGTCGACGACATCATGCGCACCCGCGGCACCCGCGGCCGCGCCGAGTTCGTCTATGCCGCGCATGCGAAATCGCTGTTCAGCGTGCCCATCGTGGCCGAGAAGGTGCGCATGCTGTTCGGCGAGCGCGGCATCGCGGTGCGGCCCGAGCATGTGCTGACCGCCATCGACCCCGGCCGCAAGGTCGCGACCTACCGCACGCCGGAGGGCACGGCCGAGATCGGCTATGACTTCACCAACGTCATCCCGCCGATGCGCGCCCCCGACGCGGTGCGGAACAGCCCGCTGGCCTGGCGCGACGGCCCCTGGGCCTTCGACGGCTGGGCCGAGGTCGGCAGGCACGACCTGCGCCACGCCCGCTATCCGGAGGTCTTCGCGGTGGGCGACGTGGCGGGCGTGCCGAAGGGCAAGACCGCGGCCAGCGTGAAGTGGCAGGTGCCGGTCGCCGTCGACCATCTGGTGGCCGACATCGAGGGCCGCGTCTCCGATGCCCGCTATGACGGCTACACCTCCTGCCCGCTGATCACCCGGATCGGCCGGGCGATGCTGGTCGAGTTCGACTATGACGACAACCTCACCCCCTCCTTCCCCGGCGTGGTCGCGCCGCTGGAGGAGCTGTGGATCTCGTGGCTGATGAAGAAGGTGGCGCTCAAGCCCACCTACTACGCCATGATCCGCGGCCAGGCCTGACAGGGAGCGCGCGCCATGCAGCAACTGACCCTCGAGACGATGGTCGCGGTGTTCCAGGAGATGTTCGGCATCGCCTGGTGGTGGGCCATCGTGGCGGCCGCGGCCGTCGGCCTGATCGCCTTCCTCGCGGTGCTGGTCCGCGACGGCGGGCTGCGCGCCGCGCGCTTCGTGCGCGCCGAGCTGCTCGCGCCCGTCGGCGGGGCGGCGGCCGTGGCCTTCGTGGTCTGGTTCACGAAATCGGGCCTGAACGACATCGGCGGCCCCATCGACGCGATCGTGCTGGGCGGGGTGTTCCTCGCCGGCGCGGCCGGGGCGGTGATGGTGGCCTATGTGCTGATGGGGCTGATCGGCCCCGCGCAGCGCCGCGAGCCGGCGCGGACGCCCCGCGCCGCCTGAGCCGGCGCCGCCCGGCCATCGCGGGCGCGCGGCGTCGGCGGGTCGCCCGCTTGCGGCCCCGCGCCGCCCGGGCGAAAGCTGCCGCGGGCGGAGGCGGGGGCGCGGCATGGACGGCAGGGACGGGGCGCGCCCCTTCGCGCTGGTGGTCGGCGGCGGGCCCGCCGGCCTGATGGCGGCCGAGCGGCTGGCGCTGGGCGGCGCGGCGGTCGAGGTGGTCGACGCCATGCCCAGCCTCGGGCGCAAGCTGCTGATGGCCGGGCGCGGCGGGCTGAACCTGACCCATGCCGAGCCGTCCGAGGCGTTCCGCGCCCGCTACGGCCCGGCCCGCGCCGCGCTGGAGCCGGCGCTGCGGGCCTTCGACGCCGCGGCGCTGCGGGACTGGTGCGCGGGCCTCGGCATCGAGACCTTCACCGGCAGCAGCGGCCGGGTGTTCCCCCGCGCCATGAAGGCCTCGCCGCTGCTGCGGGGCTGGCTGGCGCGGCTGGAGGGCGCGGGCGTGCGCCTGACGCCGCGCACCCGCTGGACCGGCTGGCGCGACGGGGCGGTGGCGCTGGAGGGGCCGGACGGACCCCGCCTGCTGCGCCCCGGGGCGCTGGTGCTGGCCTGCGGCGGCGCGAGCTGGCCGCGGCTGGGCTCGGACGGCGCGTGGGTCGGGCCGGTCGCGGCGCTGGCCCCGGAGGCCGCGCTGGTCGCCCCGCTGGTCCCCGCCAATTGCGGCTTCCGCGTCGCCTGGTCGCCGGGCTTCGCCGCGCGCTTCGCCGGCGCGCCCCTGAAGGGCGCGGCCTTCCTGTTCGGCGGGCGCGCGCTGAAGGGCGAGGCGACAATCACCGCGACCGGCATCGAGGGCGGCGCGATCTACGTGCTGTCGGCCGCGCTGCGCGACGCGCTGGCCGGCGGCCCGGCCGTGCTGACCGTGGACCTGAAGCCCGATGTCGCGGCGGCGACGCTGGCCGCGCGGCTGTCGGCGATGCGGCCGGGCCTGTCGGCGGCGAACCGGCTGCGGCGGCTGGGGCTGTCGCCGGCCGCCGCGGGGCTGCTGCGCGAGGCGGGGCCGCCGCCCGCCGCGCCCGAGGCGCTGGCCGCGCGCATCAAGGCGGTGCCGCTGCGCCCGACCGCGACCGCGGGGCTGGCGCGCGCCATCTCGACGGCGGGGGGGCTGCGGCTCGACGCGATCGACCCGGCCTTCATGCTGCGCGCCGCGCCCGGCGTGTTCGCCTGCGGCGAGATGCTGGACTGGGAGGCCCCGACGGGCGGATACCTGCTCCAGGCCTGCCTCTCCACGGGGCGGGCGGCCGGGGCGGGGGCGCTCGCCTGGCTGGCCGGAAGGGGGGGCGCGGATGCCGGTCTGGATGATCGTGGACACGAAGATCGCCGATCCGGCGGCCTATGAGGACTACAAGGCCCGGGCGCGGCCCATCGTCGAGCGCTTCGGCGGGGTCTACCGCGCCCGGGGCGGGGCGCTGACGGTGGTGGAGGACGGGTTGTGGACGCCCTCGCGCCTCGTCATCATCGAGTTCCCGGACATGGCCGCCGCGCGGGGCTTCGTCGACAGCCCCGACTACGCGCCGGTGAAGGCGCTGCGCCACGCGGCGGCCGACTGCACGATGGCGCTCGTCGAAGGGATGTGAGGCGGGGCGCCGTCCCTTGACCGCCGCGGGCCGGGGTCCTATGCACGCTCGCGCGCTAGGGGTGTAGCTCAGTTGGTAGAGCATCGGTCTCCAAAACCGAGGGCCGCAGGTTCGAGTCCTGCCGCCCCTGCCAGCGCGGTCCGTATGAAAGAGAGCCCGCCATGGCCCGCGTGAACCCGGCCCAGTTCATCCAGCAGGTCCGGGCCGAGGCCGCGAAGGTCGTCTGGCCCAGCCGGCGCGAGACGCTGCTGACCACGGTGATGGTGTTCGTGATGGCGACCATCGCCGCGACCTTCTTCTTCCTCATCGACCTCGGGCTGGGGCTCGGGATCGACGCGGTGCTGAACCTCGGGGGCTGAGGGCCGGGGACGCGCCGCGGGGGCGCGGGGGTTGACGCGCCCTGCGACGAAGGGCTACGCGACAGTTTCACGAACAGCAGGGCGCGCGCCGATTCGGGTTGCGCGCCTTCGTTTTCGAGAGGGGCCGCCCGGCGGTCCGATGGGGTTGGCATGACGGCGCGCTGGTACACGGTGAGCGTTCTCTCGAACTTCGAGAAGAAGGTGGCCGAGGCCATTCGCGAAGGCGCGCGCCAGACCGGCCTCGAAGACGCCATCGAGGACATCCTCGTTCCCACCGAGGACGTGATCGAGGTCCGCCGGGGCAAGAAGATCCAGACCGAGCGGCGCTTCATGCCGGGCTATGTGCTGGTGAAGTGCGAGATGAGCCCGGCGGTGCATCACATGATCACCACCACCAACCGCGTCACCGGGTTCCTGGGCAGCAAGGACAAGCCGACGCCGATGCGCGACAGCGAGATCGAGCGCATCGTCGGGCAGGTCGCCGACAGCGCCGAGCGCCCGCGCCCGCAGATCAGCTTCCAGATCGGCGAGATGGTGCGCGTGACCGACGGGCCCTTCGAGAGCTTCTCGGGCCAGGTCGAGGACGTGGACGAGGCGCATTCGCGGCTGAAGGTGTCGGTGTCGATCTTCGGCCGCGCGACGCCGGTGGAACTGGAATACGCGCAGGTGGCCAAGGCCTCCTGAGCGTCCGCCGTGGGAGGGGGGCGCGTCGCGACGCGCCGCCCGCACCACGCCCGTTGAACCCCGCCCGGGCGCGCCCGGCGGCGATGGAGTGCGAGACGTATGGCGAAGAAGGTCATCGGGCAGCTGAAGCTGCAGGTGCCGGCCGGCAAGGCGAACCCGTCGCCGCCGATCGGCCCCGCGCTGGGCCAGCGCGGCCTGAACATCATGATGTTCTGCAAGGAATTCAACGCCAAGACCCAGGAGATGGAGGTCGGCGCCCCGACGCCCACCGTCATCACCTACTACGCCGACAAGTCGTTCACCTTCGAGTTCAAGACGCCGCCGGCCTCCTACTTCCTCAAGAAGGCCGCCAAGCTGCAGTCGGGCTCGAAGACGCCGGGCAAGGCGACGGCCGGGACGGTGACCATGAAGCAGGTGCGCGACATCGCCGAGGCGAAGATGCGCGACCTGAACGCCAACGACATCGACGCCGCCGTGCTCATCATCATGGGTTCGGCCAAGTCCATGGGCATCGAGGTGAAGGGCTGATGGCCGCGCACAGCAAGCGTTTCCGCGCCGCGGCCAAGGGCGCGCCCGCCGCCGCCCTGCCGCTGGAGAAGGCCGTCGAGTTCGTGAAGGAGCGCGCGACGGCCAAGTTCGACGAGACGGTCGAGGTGGCGCTGAACCTCGGCGTCGACCCGCGCCACGCCGACCAGATGGTGCGCGGCTCGGTGAACCTGCCCCACGGCACCGGCAAGACCGTGCGCGTGGGCGTGTTCGCCCGCGGCGCCAAGGCCGACGAGGCCCGCGCCGCCGGGGCGGACGTGGTGGGCGCCGAGGACCTGATGGAGATCATCCAGGGCGGCACCATCGATTTCGACCGCTGCATCGCCACGCCGGACCTGATGCCGGTGGTCGGGCGGCTGGGCAAGATCCTCGGGCCCCGCGGCCTGATGCCGAACCCCAAGATCGGCACCGTCACCATGGACGTGAAGGGCGCGGTCGAGGCGGCCAAGGGCGGGCAGGTGACCTTCCGCGTCGACAAGGGCGGCATCATCCATGCCGGCGTCGGCAAGGCGTCCTTCCCGGCCGACAAGCTGGTCGAGAACGTGCGCTCGGTGGTCGATGCGGTGAACCGCTCGAAGCCCGCAGGGGCCAAGGGCACCTACATGAAGAAGGTTTCGCTCTCCTCGACCATGGGGCCGGGCGTGGCGGTGGACGTGTCCAGCGCCGGCTCCGGGGCGGCCGCGACGGCAGCCTGAGCGATGCGACCTCCCGCCGGGCCCCCGGGCCCGCGCGGGGACGGGCGGGGCGCGCGCGTCCCGCCCGCCTGTCCGAGACGGCGGGTGGCCGGCTTCCGGCCTTAATCTCCCGCCATAGACGGGGATCGAGTTCGAGACCGTGTCGGGGCCCGCAGGGGCCCGGGCGCGTTCCTGGCTCGGGAACCCGGACGGGACCCGAGAGGCCCGCGGCGGACAGGTCCGCCGGGGGCGCACGAGCCGGACGGGGGGCGCAGGCCCCTCGCAACTTGGAGAGACACGTGGACAGAGCCGAAAAAGCGAAGGTGGTCGAGGAACTCGACGACGTCTTCACGCGCTCTGGCGTCGTCGTGGTCGCGCACTACGCTGGCATCACGGTCGCCCAGATGACGGACCTGCGGTTGCGCATGCGCGCGGCCGGCGGACAGGTCCGCGTCGCCAAGAACAGGCTCGCCAGGATCGCGCTGGAGGGAAAGCCGTCCGCAGGGATTGCCGCCCTCCTCAAGGGACAGACCGTTCTCGCCTATTCGGAGGACCCTGTCGCCGCCGCGAAGGTCGTCGAGGCCTACGCGAAACAGAACCAGAAGTTCGTGGTTCTGGGCGGCGCCATGGGCAAGCAGCTGCTTGACGCCGAAGGGGTGAAGGCGGTCGCCTCGATGCCGTCGCGCGAGGAGCTCATCGGCTCCGTCGTCGCCTGCATCGGGGCGCCCGCGGCGAACATCGCCGCCGCGATCGGGGCGCCGGCCTCCGCCATCGCCAGCATTCTCACCACGCTGGAGGAGCGGGAGGCCGCCTGAGCTTCGCAAGGCACCGTGGGCCGACAGTGCGCGCGCGGCGCGCCGGACCCATCCCTGACATGACACACGGAACGGACACATCATGGCTGACCTGAAGAAACTGGCCGAAGAGATCGTGAACCTCACGCTGCTCGAGGCCGCCGAGCTGAAGAAGATCCTCAAGGACGACTACGGCATCGAGCCCGCCGCCGGCGGCGCGG
>DAIPIU010000124.1:0-2020 GCA_036770645.1 Rubrimonas sp.
GGGCGATCACCAGATCGCGGGTGACGAGCACGCGCACCGGAAAACCCGGGCGGATGGTCAGGGTCGGCGGCACCTCGAGCTGGCGTTCGACGATGCGCTGACCGGCCTCATTGATCGTGTCGAGGGCGCCGTCACGGATGGCGCGGGCGAGGCGGTCTTCCTCGTCGACCGCCAGTTCCGCGCCGACGGCAAGCAAGGTCGAAAGGCCCGCGGCGCGCAGAATGCTGGCCCAGTGGTTGTTGACGCGGTCCTCCAGACCGGCATAGCCCGCGGTGTCGGCCCCGGGCTGGCGCTCGAGGACGAGCGAGCGGCCGTCAGGGAAGATCAGCCGCGTCCAGACCAGCAGCACACGGCGCTGGCCGACGGTGACGCCCGCATCGTATTCACCGATCAGGCGGGTTCCCTGCGGGATCAGGAGCAGGCTGCCGGTGGGGCTGTCATAGACGTTCTGGGTCACCTGCGCGGTGATCTGGCCTGGCAGGTCCGAGCGGATGCCGGTGATGAGCGCGGCCGGGATCACCGAGCCCGCCTGCAGGAGCCAGGGCGAAGCCGGGGCCTCGACACGGTCGGGTGCGACGGTCTGGCGGTCGGTCGCGGCGTTGAGAAAGGCGCTGCGCGGGTCGCTGTCCGGGGCGGTGAGCCCCGGGGGCAAGGTGAAGCCCGGCGCTGCCGCCGGGGTCGCGGCGCGGGTCTGGAAGAACAGCCCGCTCATCCGCGCGGCCTCGAGCTCGGCCAGCCGCGCCTGTTCCGCCGGGTCCATGGCGGGTGGGGTCAGCGGCGGGGGCGCGACTGGCAGGCCGCGGCGCTGCGCATCAAGGATGGCGCCGCCCAGATCGCCCGGCAGCGGCGGGCCGAGGCGCGGGATGGCATCGTAGCTCGTGGGCAGGCCGCGCAGCCCGTCGGCGGGCTGGCGGCGGTCGGTGCTGATCAGCTCGGCCGGTGCGCCGGTGCGGTCGGGGGCCTGCAGGGCGTAGATCAGCGCGCCGCCGATGCCGAGGCCTGCGACCACGCCCAACCCGGCGATGACCTTGCGCGAGAGGCGCGTGACCCGGGGCGGATCGGCGCGCAGGCGCATGGCGGCGGCCGTATCGGTCGGAGGATCCGCCTCGGTCATGACCGGTCCTCCACAACAGCGGAGGTGGTGACAGGGGTGGCCGGGGCTTCGGGCGCAAGGCGCAGGATGCGCACGACGTCCTGCCGGGGGCCGCGCCCGAGGCGCAGTTCGGCCGCACCAAACAGCCGGTCAACGATCAGGACATTGCCCTGGATCCGGCTGTTGACGATCTCGGGCGCGCCATCGGGGCCGAGGACGAAAAGCGGCGGCATCTCGCCCTGGGCGATGCCGGCCGGGAAGACGACATAGACGCGGCGGCCATCGTCGAACACGGACACAGGCCGCCAAGGCGGGTTGTCGCCCTGCAGCCCGTAGCGGTGGTTGCGGGCGTGGGGCGGCGGGATCACCGGTGCGGCGGGGGCAATGCGGGCGGTCTGGGGCGTGCGCGGATAGGCCCAGGCGACGGCGGGCATCCAGGTCTCTTCGCTGGCAATCAACTCAATCAGATAGCTGCGCCGGTCGGTCGAGATGACGAGATTGGTGCGGATGTCGGGCCGTGTCGGCTTGACCAGCACCTGCACGCGGGCCGCGCGCCCTGCGCCGGTTTCGGTGTCGCCGATGATCCAGCGCGCGGTGTCGCCCGCGGCGATGGGGCCGGTGCCCGCCAGCCGCTCGCCGGGTTCCAGCGAGATCGTCGTGATCTGGCCCGGGGCGGCATAGACCTGATAGAGCGCGCCCTCGGACCAGGGATAGATCTGAACTGCGTTGAAATACCCCTCGCGCCGGGGCTCGACCCTTGCGGCGGCATTGGCGGCGATGACCTGCGCGGCGGGCGTGGGTGCGGCCGCGCCGCCCCGCGCAGGCGTCCAGGCAGGCGGGGTGTGCAGCGGGCGGGGCGTATCGTCGGCGGCGGTGACCGGCGGCGATGGCAGCGGCGGCAACGCCTCGTCATAGGCGAACCCCGCC
>DAIPIU010000028.1:0-37717 GCA_036770645.1 Rubrimonas sp.
GCGAGTTCTCGCTGATCTTCATCGCCATGGGCGTGGGGCTGGGGCATGTGGGGCCGGACGCGCTGGGCCTCGTGACGCTGGTGGGCCTCATCACCATCGCCGCCTCGACCTACATGATCACCTTCTCGCACCGTCTCTATGCGCTGTTCGAGCCGGTGCTCTGGCCCTTCGAGCGCGCGGGCGCCCCGCGCGAGGCGCGGGCGGAGGTTGCCGTGCCGCGGCGCGCCGACGTGGCGCTGTTCGGCTATGGCCGCTTCGGCGCGGCGCTCGCGGCGCGGCTGCGGGCGGCGGAGCGGCAGGTCCTGGTGGTCGACTTCAACCCCGCCGAGCTGCGCCGCGCGCGGGCGGCCGGTTTCGCCGCGGTCTACGGCGACGCCACGGACGCCGCGTTCCTCGCGGAGCTGCCGCTGGCGTCGGCGCGCTGGATCGTGGCCGCGGTGCCGGCCCATGCGCCGGGCGTGACGCATGACGATCCGCGGCTCGCGCTGATCCAGGCCGTGCGCGCGCATGGCTTCGCAGGCGGCGTGGCGGTCGCGGTGCGCGATCCGGCCGAGACGGCGGCGATGCTGGCGGCGGGCGCGCGGCTGGTGTTCGAGCCGTTCCACGATGCCGCCGACCGGGCGCTGGAACTGATCGACGAGGCCGACCGGCGCCGGATGGGCGGCGCCGGCGGCTGAACGCGGCATGGCGGGCCGCGAGGGCGGGCCGCGGGTTCAGCGCAGGGTGGCGAGCCAGGCGATGACGTCGGCGATCTGCGCGCGGCTGAGGCCGGGGTCGGGCATCCGGGGATGCGGGTCGGCGATGGCGCGCATCAGCGCGGCGTCGTCGAGAGCGGGATCGCGCGCGATGGACGCGAGGCTCGGGGCCTGGTCGCCCGCGCTCGCGGCGCCGTCGGCGGCGTGGCAGTTGGCGCACCACATCGCGGCGATCCGCGCGCCGCTGCCGGCGTCGCCGTCCGCCTGCGCGGCTGACGCGCCAAGCCCCAGCGCCGCGCCCGCCAGCGCCGCGCCCGCCAGCGCCGTCGCCCGGCCTGCCCTTCCGGCCATCGCCATCCCCTCCGCACCCCGACATCCCCCGCGCCGGTCACTGTCCACCCTGCGCCGCATGGCGACAAGGCCTGCCGCGAGGCCCCCGTTAAGGGCACGTTAAGCCGACCGGGGCTTTGCTGCGGCGGATGGTCTCCGCGAAAGGGTGACGGTGGTGTCGAGGATCGGCTTGCGCGGCGTGCTGCTTGCGGCGTTCCTCGCGGCGAGCGGGCTGCCGCTCGCGGTGTTTTGGGCCTGGCCCTACCGCGCGGCGCTCGAGGCCGAGGAGGCCGCCGTCCGCGAACGCCATCTCGTGCTGGCGGTCAGCGTCGCCGAGGGGCTGGGGCGTTACCGCTCCGACCTGCTCGCGGCGTTCGAGGCGCATGCGCCGGCGCTGGCAGCCGGGCCGCCCTCGGCGGCCGTGCGGGCGCTGCTGGCGCGTCTGCACATCGGCCACGCCTGCGCGCACGGCCTGCCGGACGGGGCGCTGCGCGCCGCGGTCGATCTCGCAGGGGCCGCGGACTGTCCCGCGCGGCTCGATCCGCCTGCGCTCGCCGGCCTCCGGGCGCTTGCGGAGGACGGGCCCGGCCGGCTCGGGATCGTCGAGGCCGGCGCGCAGGGCGGCATGCTGTTCAGGATGGCCTGGACCGACGGCGAGGCGCTGGTCTGGGCCACGTTCGCCCCCGCCTTTCCCCGGCGGCTGGTGGCGGCCGTCAGCTTCGGCGAGAAGGGCCATGCCGTCGTGGTCGACGGAAACGGCCGGGTGATCGCGCATCCGCGGCCGGACTGGGCGGCCGACGGGCGCGACCTGTCGGCGCTCGCGCCCGTGCGCCGGGTGCTGGCGGGCGAATCGGGCGTGGACCGCTTCGTGTCGCCGACGCTGGGCGTCGAGGTCATCGCGGGCTTCGCGCCGGTTCCCGGATCGCGCTGGGGCGTGCTGACGCCACAGCCGGTGGCCGAGCTGACGGCCGGCGGGCGTAGCCTCGCCGCGGCGGGGCTCGCCATCCTCGGCGCCGGGATGGTGCTGTCGATGCTGGTGGCGCTGGCCCTGTCGCGCCACCTGTCGCGCGGCCTGCGCAGCGTGACGCAGGCGGCCCTGCGCATGGCGCGGGGCGAGAACCGGGTGCGGCTGGGCCCGCGCGCGCGCCGCGGGGCCATCGCCGAACTGGCGCTGCTGGGGCGCGCCTTCGACATCATGGCGCGCCGCATCGACGCGGCCCATGCGCGGATCTCGACGCTCGCCCGCTTCGACGGGCTGACAGGCCTGTCCAACCGCGGCGCCTTCTTCGCCGAGGCCGCCGAGCGCCTGGCGCAGGGCGGGGAGTTCGCGCTGTTCTTCATCGACGTCGACCGATTCAAGGCGGTCAACGACGTGCACGGACACATCGTCGGCGACGCGCTGCTGGCCCGCATCGCCCGGCGGCTCGAGCGCGTGGCGGGGCCAGGCGATCTCGTGGCCCGGCACAGCGGCGACGAGTTCCTCGTGCTGCGCCCCTGCCGCGAGGAGGAGACATGCGCGGCGCTGGGGGCGCGGCTGCTGCACGCGCTGAACCAGCCCGAGATGATCGGCGGCCGGCGCATCGCGCTGGCGGTCAGCATCGGGGTGGCGCGCTTTCCGCGCGACGCGCGCGACGCGAGCGACCTCGTGGTGCATGCCGACCGAGCGATGTACGAGGCCAAGCGGACCGGGCGCAACCAGGTCCGGGTCTACGACCAGGAGCTGCGCCGGCGGGTCGAGGAGGATCTGGCCCTGCGGCGGGCGCTGGAGATCGCGCTGGGCCGGGGCGAGATCCGGGCGGCGTTCCAGCCGGTGATCCGGGCCTGCGACGGCGCGCTGGCGGGCTTCGAGGCGCTGGCGCGCTGGACCAGCCCCAGCCTGGGGCCGGTCTCCGCCGAACGCTTCGTGCGCGTCGCCGAGGACAGCGGCCTGATCATCGCGCTGGGCCGCGCCATCCGCATGCAGGCCTTCGCCTTCGCCGCGCGGCTGCGCCGGGAGGGCGCCGCCGTGCCGGTTTCGGTCAATGTCAGCGAACTGGAGCTGGTGCAGCGCGGCTTCGTGCCCGCGTTCGAGGCGCTGCTGGCCGAGCACCGGCTGCCGCCCGAAGCCATCGCGCTCGAGCTGACCGAGAGCCTGTTCCTCGACCATGGCGAGCGCGAGCTGGACGGGCTGATGGCCCTGCGCGCGCGGGGCGTGCGGCTGGCCCTCGACGATTTCGGCAAGGGCTTCTCGTCGCATGGCCGGCTGCGCACCTATCCCGTCGACCGGCTGAAGATCGACCTCGACTTCGCCGGGCCGGTGGCGACCGACCCGCAGGCCCGCGCCGTGGTGCAGTCGCTGGTGGCGCTGGGCCGGCGCCTGTCGATGACCGTGACGGTCGAGGGCGTCGAGACGGCCGAGGAGCGCGCGCTCGCGGTGGCCTGGGGAGCGGACGAGCTGCAGGGATATTTCCACCACCCGCCGCTGGACCCCGAGGCGGCGCTGGCGCTGGCGGCCGGCCGGACGGGGATGGGCGCGGCGCCGGTGGCGCAGGCGGGCTGAGGCCCGCCTTCACGACGGGTCCGGCGGCGCAGGGGGGGAGCGGGACCCGTCCTCAGCGCTCCCGGCCGAGGATCCGCCGGGTGCGTTCCTCGCGCCGCACCGGCGCGAAGCCCCATTTCTGGTACATCGGCAGGGCGCGGGGGTGGTCGAGCGTGCAGGTGTTGACCGTCATCGCCGCCGCGCCCTCGTCCCAGGCCATGTGCACCGCCGTGCCCAGAAGCCAGTCGCCGAGGCCGCGGCCCAGCGCCTGCGGCGCGACGCCGAAATAGGCGATGTCGCAGACGGGCGGCGCCCGGCGGTCGAGCATCACGAAGCCGCCGGGCCACCCCGTCACATAGGCGACGAACAGCGCCACGGCCGGATCCTGCACGAAGCCCGCCAGCTCCGCATCGGTGCGGGCGTGCAGGTCGGTCCATTCGTAGTCGCGCCCGACCGTGTCGTAGAGGTAGCGGAAGAAATGCACCTGCGGCGTCTCGGCGCGCAGCAGCGACAGGCCGCGGACCAGCGGGGCATGCGGCCGCGGCCGGTCGGGCCGCGCCTCCATGCGCAGATGCGTGACGGTGTAGGCGATCTCCGCCCCCGGCGGCGCGGCGCTCATGTCCGGGCGGGGCCGGTCTCGACCGGCAGGTCGGCGTAGGCCCCCCATTCCGACCAGGAGCCGTCATAGACGGCGACCCGCCGCGCGCCGGCCCGCGCCTGCGCCAGCGCCAGCACGCAGGCGGTGACGCCCGAGCCGCAGGTGTTGACGATCGGCGCGGACAGGTCGACCCCGGCCGCGGCGAACAGCGCGCGCAGGCTGTCGGCGTCCTTCATGGTGCCGTCGGGGGCCAGCACGTCGCGGTAGGGCACATTGACCGAGCCGGGGATGTGGCCGGCGCGCAGGCCGGCCCGCGGCTCGGGCTCCGCCCCGGCGAAGCGGGCGGCGGAGCGGGCGTCCACGATGCGCTCGGTGCCCAGCTTCAGCGCGCCGGCGACCTGGGTCACGTCGCGCACCAGCGAGGCGTCGCGGCGCGCGGTGAAGTGGCGGTCGCGCGCCATGGCCGGCCCGTCCTCGAGCGGCCGCCCCTCGGCGCGCCATTTCGGCAGGCCGCCGTCCAGCACCGCCACGTCCATGTGGCCGAACACGCGGAACATCCACCACACCCGCGCGGCCGAGAACAGCCCCGCGCTGTCGTAGACCACCACGCGGTGCCCGTCGCCCACGCCCAGCCTGCGCACGCGGCTGACGAATTTCTCGGTCGGCGGCAGCATGTGCGGCAGGGCCGAGGCGGTGTCGGCGATGCGGTCGATGTCGAAGAACTGCGCGCCGGGGATGCGCGCCGCCTCGAATTCGGCGCGCGCGTCGCGCCCCGTGTCCGGCATGTGCCACGATCCGTCGAGCACGCGCAGGTCCGGCGCGCCCATGTGGGCCGCAAGCCATCCGGTCGACACCAGCAGGCCATTGTCCTCGCCCTGCATCCTCGCGCCTCCCCCGCCGGCGCTGTCCGCGCGCCGCACGCCGACAGTTATGGCGGCCCCGGCGCGGCGGTTCAACCTGAGCGCCCGGCCGCGGGGCCTCAGGAATGTTCCTCGTGATGGGTCGCCAGCAGCACGCGGTTGAAGGCGCGCAGCGCGTCGACATGGTGCAGCGTGCCGACGACATCGGTCGCGCCGCCGGCCCCGGGGGCGACCACGGGCAGGAAGCTGCCCTTCATCCGGTCGAACAGCGGCAGGGCGCGCGCCAGCGTGTCGTCGCGGGTCAGCGTCGCGCCCTGCGCCAACAGCCCCGCGATCGCCGCCTCGGAGGGCCCGTCCTCGGCCCCCGCCGGCCGCATCACGTCGACGACCCGGATCGAGCGCGGGACGTAGTCCTGCGGGCCGGCCGCGAGGTCGACCCCCGCGCGGGCGAGCTGGGTCAGGAAGAAGCTCTTGCGCACGAAGCGGTGGGCCACGACGGTCGAGACCGACACGGCGATCATCACCGCGATCGCGGTCTGCCAGTCGCCGGTCAGCTCGAACACGATCAGCGTGGTCGAGATCGGCGCCCCCAGCACCGCCGCGGCCACCGCCCCCATGCCCGCCAGCGCATAGAGCCCGCCCGAGCCCGCCAGCGCCGGCGCCGCCGCCTCGACTGCGCCGCCGAAGGCCGCGCCCGCCAGCGCCCCCAGCATCAGCGAGGGCGAGAACACCCCGCCCCCCAGCCGGCCCGCCATGGTCACCGCCACCGCCGCGACCTTGACCACGGCGAAGGCCAGCGCCACCCCGGGCGCGAGGCCCATGGTCAGCGCGCGCGAGGTGGTCTCGTATCCGACGCCGATGACATGGGGGAAGGCCAGCGCCGTCAGCCCCAGCAGCAGCCCCGCCAGCCCCGCCCGGCGCACCGGCCCGAGCGTCAGGCGGGCGCAGGCCCGGTCGCCCAGCCGCTCCGCCACGAAGATCGCCCGGATCATGCCCACCGCCGCCAGGCCGCACAGCGCGCCGAGCGCCGCGAAGGAGGGCAGGGCGGCGTAGAGGTCGATGCTCTGGTCGGGCAGGACGAATTCGGTGACGTCGCCGACATGCACCCGGCTGACCACGGCGCCGGCCACCGAGGCCGCCACGATGGGCCCGAAGGCGTGCACGGCGTAGTGGCGCAGCACCACCTCGAGCGCGAACAGCGCGCCGGCAAGCGGCGCGTTGAAGCTGGCCGACACCGCCGCCGCCACGGCGCAGCCGAGGATGTCGCGCGCGCCCACGCCCCGCGCCCCGGTGCGCGCCGAAAGCCAGGAGGCCAGCGTCGCGGCCAGATGCACCACCGGTCCCTCGCGCCCGGTGCTGCCCCCGGTCGACAGCGTCACCAGCGCCGCCGCGGCCGACACCGCGCCCTCGCGCCGGTCCACGCGCCCCTCGCGGAAGGCGCAGGCGTCGATCACGTCGGCCACGCCGACCGGGCGGCCCGTGCGGCTGAAGCGCGCCATCAGCCAGCCGACGAACAGCGCGCCCGCCACCGGGATCGCCACGGTGGCGAAGGGGTTCAGATCGGCGATGCGGGAATGGATGCCGTGGTCGTCGACGCCGTAGAGGGCGGTCTGCAACGCATAGACGCCCTCGCGGAAGCCCACCGCGGCATGGCCCGCCGCCACGCCGATCAGGATGGCCAGCGCCCAGAAGCCGAGGCGGTTCGAGGTGCTGGCCGCGGCATCGGCGGGATCGAGGGGCCTGAGGCCCAGCCGGCTCCGCTCGCCCATCGCCCCTCGCCCTCCGCCCCGCCCGCGCCTACACAGGGCCTTGAGGATAGGGGCGGGAAGCGGGGCCGGCCATGCCTTCGGGCGGAGAGATCGTGGTTGCGTGCCTGAAGGCACAGGGCGTCGCGCGCGTGTTCTGCGTGCCCGGCGAAAGCTACCTGCCGGTGCTGGCGGCGCTCGACGGGTCCGGGATCGACGTTGTGGCCTGCCGGCACGAGGGCGCGGCGGCCATGGCGGCCGAGGCCGACGGCAAGCTGACCGGCCGGCCGGGCGTGGCGCTGGTCACCCGCGGCCCCGGCGCGGCCAATGCGGCGGCCGGCGTGCATGTGGCGCGGCAGGACGGGACGCCCATGCTGCTGCTGGTCGGCCAGGTCGGGCGGGACATGCGCGGGCGCGAGGCGTTCCAGGAGGTCGACCACGCCGCGCTGTTCGCGGCGATGGGGGCCTGGGCGGCGGAGGCCGACAGCGCCGCGCGCCTGCCGGAATGGCTGTCGCGCGCCTTCGCCGCGGCGCTGGCGGGACGGCCGGGGCCGGCGGTGCTGGCGCTGCCGGAGGACGTGCTGCGCGAGACGGCCGCGGGCGCGCCCGGGCCGCGGGTCGTCGCGGCCGAGCCCGCGCCCGGGCCCGAGGCGGCGGCGGCCGCGGCGGCCCTGCTTCGGGATGCGCGCGCCCCGGTCATGGTGCTGGGCGGCTCGCGCTGGACCGAAGGGGCGGTCGCGGCGGCGGGGGATTTCGCGCTGGCCTGGGACCTGCCGACGGCGGTCTCGTTCCGGCGGCAGGATCTGATGGCGGTCGAGCACCCCGCCTTCGCGGGCCATGCCGGGCTGTCGGTCGATCCGGCGCTTAGGGCGCGCATCGCGGATGCCGACTGCGTGCTGCTGCTCGGCGGGCGCTTCTCGGAGAACCCCTCGCAGGGCTTCGCGCTGCTCGACCTGCCCCGCCCGCGCCAGCGGCTGATCCATGTCTGCCCGGATCCGGGCGAACTGGGTCGGCTCTACGCGGCGGATGTCCCGGTCTGCGCCACGCCCGGCGCCTTCCTGCGCGCCATGGCGGGGGAGGCGCCGCCCGCGCCCGCGGGGCGGATCGGGGCCGCCCATGCGCAGGCGCAGGCCTGGATCGCGCCGCCCCCGCCGCGCGATCCGGAGGGGCCGCCCGATCTGGCGGCGGTGGTCGCGCATCTGGGGGAGGCGCTGCCGCGCGACGCGATCCTGACGAACGGCGCGGGCAACTACGCCATCTGGCTGCATCGGTTTTTCCCGTGGCGGGGCTTCGGCACCCAGCTCGCGCCGACCTCGGGCAGCATGGGCTATGGCCTGCCCGCCGCCATCGCCGCCAAGCTGCGCCATCCCGGCCGCGCCGTGGTCTGCCTCGCCGGCGACGGCTGCCTGCAGATGACGGTGCAGGAGATCGGCACCGCGATGCAGACCGGCGCGGCGGTTGTGATCATCGTCGCCGACAACGGGATGTGGGGCACGATCCGCATGCACCAGGCGCGCGACTTTCCCGGCCGCGACGCCGCCACGCGGCTGCTCAACCCCGATTTCGCCGCGCTCGCCCGCGCCTACGGCGCGCATGCCGAGACGGTGGCGCGGCAGGCCGAATTCGCCCCTGCGCTGGCCCGCGCGCTGGCTGCGGGCCGGCCGGCGCTGCTGCACCTGCGCACGGACCCCGCGGCGATCACGCCCTCCGCGCGGCTGGGCTGAGGGCGGGGCGCGTCCCGGCGGTCAGCCGCGCGCGGCGAGCCAGGCGCGCCAGCCCCCATGGGCGGTGATGTCCTCGGCCCCGTCCGCGGCCGCCGCCTCGCACAGGAAGCCGGTCACCTCGGCCCCGTCCTCGAGCGCGATGCGTCCGAGGCCCAGCGGCGCTGGGATGGCGGCCAGCAGCGCGCCCAGCGCCTCCGCCGGCAGGTCCCAGACCTCGAGCGCCACCGACGCCCCGCCCGCCGCGCGCATCAGCCCCGGCCGGGCGACGCCGGCGCCGGGCAGCGCGTAGAGGCGGTAGGCGGGGGCGGTGCGCGCCTCGGCCACGAAGCGCCCGCCCAGGGCGATCAGCGACGGGCTCAGCGGCAGGCCGCGCATGTGCGCCCCGCAGACGCCGAGGCGGAAGCGCACGGGCTCGGGCACGGTCTCCGGCGGCAGCGGCAGGCGCGCGGCGCCGCTGCCGGTGCCCGCGGCGCGGTGCAGCCGGTCGCCGAAGGCCAGCAGCGCCCCTTCCGCGAAGGCCGGCCCCACCAGCGTGACGCCGAAGCCCGCGCCGCCGGGAAGAAAGCCCGCCGGCACCGCGACGCCGCACAGGTCGAGCAGGTTCATGAAGTTGGTGTAATGGCCCATGCGGCTGTTGAGCCGGATCGGGTCGGCCAGCATCGCCTCGATGGTGCAGGCGGTGGGCGCGGTCGGCACCATCAGCGCATCGACCCGCGCCCAGACCCCGGCCGTCTCGCGCGCCAGCGCCGCGAGGCGGTACTGCGCGCGGAAGGCGTCGATGGCGCTGGGGGAAAGCCCGCCCGAGACGATCTCGCGGATCACCGGATGCAGGATCTCGGGCCGCCCGGTGACGATGTCGTGGATCGCCGCGGCCCGCTCGGCCACCCAGGGGCCTTCGTAGAGCAGCCGCGCGGCGGCGAGGAACGGGGCGAGGTCCACCTCGATCACCGCCGCCCCCGCGGCCCGGGCGCGCGCCACGGCGTCCTCGAACAGGCCCTCCGCCGCCTCGTCGCCGTAGAAGCTGCGGCTGGCCGCATCCGGCATGCCCAGCGTGGCGACGGCGGGGGCGGCGGGGCCGCGCGGGCGGCTGTAGGGATCATCGGCGTCGAAGCCCTCGGCCTCCGCCAGCACGGCCGCCGCGTCGGCGCAGGACAGCGCGAACACCGAGATCACGTCGAGCGTGCGGCAGGCCGGCACGAGGCCGCGCGTGCTGACGAGGCCCTTGCTCTGCTTGAGGCCCACGATGTTGTTGAGCGCCGCCGGCACCCGCCCCGACCCGGCCGTGTCGGTGCCGAGCGCGAAGGACACCAGCCCCGCCGCCGTCGCCACCGCCGAGCCGGAGGAGGAGCCCCCGGGGATCCAGCCCGGCGCCAGCGCGTTGTGCGGGATGCCGTAGGGCGAGCGGCAGCCGGACAGGCCGGTGGCGAACTGGTCGAGGTTGGTTTTGCCGACGAGGATCGCCCCCGCCGCCTCGAGCCGGGCCACGGCGGGCGCGGTCTCGGCGGCCTCATGCGCGAAACCGGGGCAGGCGGCGGTGGTGGGCAGGCCGGCGACGTCGATGTTGTCCTTCACGGCGAACAACGCGCCATAGAGCGGCAGCGACGCTGGGTCGACGCCCTCCAGTCGCGCGGCGGCGGCCCGGGCGCGGTCGGCGCAGGGGCCGCCGATCCAGACCCCGTCGGCGCCGCGCTCCGCGATGCGCGCCAGCGCCGCCTCCAGCACCGCCGCAGGCGTCGTCTCGCCCGCCGCATAGGCCCGTCGCAGCCGCGCGAGCCCCAGCCCCCCGTCGATGTCGAACGCCATGTCGCAAGCCCCCCTGCACTGTGCATGCGATCTTGCATGCAAAGTCCGGGCCGCCAAGCGGCACGCGCGCCGCCCCCGCGCCGAGAGGCGCTTGCGCCGCAGGCGCAGGCGCGCGGCGGCGGCATTGGCGCGAAAAGCGGCGCGGCGCTGCCCGGCGGATGGGCGGTCGCGGCGCTTGCCGCGACGGGCATCGGCGGCCACCTTGGCGGCAGGGGCGTGCCGCCCCCGGGACTTGCCATGACCGACGAGAGCCCCCGCTTCGGCTTCGACCACAGCTACGCCCGGCTGCCCGGGCGCATGTTCGCGCGCGTCGCGCCGACTTCCGTCGCCGCCCCGCGGCTGATCGCCTTCAACCGCCCGCTCGCCGCCGAGCTGGGGCTGGATGCCGACGCCATCCTGCCCCACGCCGCGGCGATCTTCTCCGGCAACCGCCCGCCGGCAGACGCGCTGCCCATCGCGCAGGTCTATGCCGGGCACCAGTTCGGGCATTTCTCGCCGCGGCTGGGCGACGGGCGCGCCATCCTGCTGGGCGAGCTGATCGACGCGAAGGGCCTGCGACGCGACGTGCAGCTGAAGGGCGCGGGCCCCACCCCCTTCTCGCGCCGCGGCGACGGGCGGGCGGCACTGGGGCCGGTGCTGCGCGAATACCTGGTGTCGGAGGCCATGCACGCGCTGGGCGTGCCGACCACGCGGGCGCTCGCTGCGGTCACGACCGGCGAGCGCGTCGTGCGCGAGCGCCTGCTGCCCGGGGCGGTGGTGACCCGCGTGGCCGCCAGCCACATCCGCGTCGGCACCTTCGAGTTCTTCGCCTCGACCGGCGATGGGGAGGCGCTGTCGGCGCTGCTGGCCCATGCCATCGCCAGGCACGACCCGGACGCGGCGGGGGCGGAGCGCCCGGCGCTGGCTTTCCTCGCGGGCGTGGCGCGCCGGCAGGCGGCGCTGGTGGCGCGCTGGATGCTGCTGGGCTTCATCCACGGGGTGATGAACACCGACAACATGGCGGTGTCGGGCGAGACCATCGATTTCGGCCCCTGCGCCTTCATGGAGGCCTATCACCCGGCCACCGTGTTCAGCGCCATCGACGAGGGCGGGCGCTACGCCTACGCCGCGCAGCCGCGCATCGCGCAGTGGAACCTCGTGCGGCTGGCCGAGGCGCTGCTGCCGCTGATCGACGCCGATCCCGACGCGGCCGCAACCGGGGCAGCCGAGGCGCTGAACCGCTTTCCCGGCGATTTCGCCGACGCCTGGCTGGGCGGGCTGCGCGCGAAGCTGGGGCTGTCCGCGGCGGAGGAGGACGACCGGCCGCTGACCGAGGCGCTGCTCGCCGCCATGGCGGAGGGGCGTGCCGACTTCACCCTGGCCTTCCGGCATCTGGCCGACGCCGCGCTGGGCGATGACGCGCCGCTTCTCGCCCTGTTCGAGGACCCCGGGCAGATCGCGGCGTGGCTCGCGCGATGGCGGGTCCGGCTCGCGCGCGACCCGCAGGACCCGCAGGCGCGGGCTGCGGCCATGCGCGCGGTCAGCCCGCGGCTGATCCCGCGCAACCACCGGGTAGAGGAGGCCATCGCCGCTGCGGAGGATGGCGATTTCGCGCCCTTCGAGCGGCTGGGCGCAGCGCTGGCCCGCCCCTTCGACGACGATGCGGCGCTGGCCGCCTATGCGCTGCCTGCCCGCCCCGAGGAACGGGTGGCGCGCACCTTCTGCGGCACCTGAGGGCGGCACGCCGGAAACGCGGCCGGACTGCGCGCGCTGCCTTCGACGCGACGGGGCCGGAAAGGCCGGCCCATCCCTGCGTTTCGGGCATGCGATCCGTCCCATCCCGGGCTCATTCCGGCAGGGTCGCGCTTTGGGCGCCGCCGTTCTCGAGCACCGCGCGCAGACGTGCGGCGAGATCCGCCCTGCGGTAGGGCTTGTTGAGGATGGCGGCATCTGCGTCGAGCCGCCCGCGGGCGATCAGCGTCTCCAGCGGGTAGCCCGAGGTGAACAGCACGCGCAGCTGCGGCCGCAGCGCCCCGGCCCGCCGCGCGAGCTCCCAGCCGTTCAGGCCGCCGGGCATCACGATGTCGGTGAACAGCAGGTCGGGCCGCGCGCCCGCCGCCAGCAGCCCGAGCGCCTCGGGGCCGTCGCCGGCCTCGATCACGCGATAGCCCAGGCGCGCGAGGCTGGCGACGGCGAAGCTGCGCACGAAGGGGTCGTCCTCGACCACGAGCACCGTCTCCGCGCCGGTCCCGCCGGAGGCGTGCCGCTCCGGCGGCTCTGCCCGCGGTGCCTCGCCCGGGGCGCAGGGCAGGTAGATGCGCACCGTCGTGCCCAGCTGCGGCTCGCTGTAGATCGTGACATGGCCGTTGGACTGCTTGACGAAGCCGTAGACCATGCTCAGCCCGAGGCCGCTGCCCTTGCCGACCTCCCGCGTCGTGAAGAACGGCTCGAAGACGCGCTCGCGGATCTCGGGCGTCATGCCTTCGCCGTCGTCCGTCACCGAGATGACGATGTATTCGCCGGGCCGAACCTCGGGGTGGGCGTCGCGGTAGCGCTCGTCGAGCACGAACATCGCCGTCGAGACCGTCAGCGTGCCGCCATCCGGCATCGCGTGCTGGGCGTTGAGGGCGAGGTTGAGCAGGGCGGATTCGAGCTGCCCGGCGTCGGCCATCGCCGCCGGCACGTCGTCGTCCAGCGCAAGCTCCAGCGCGATGTCCTCGCGCAGGGCGCGGCGCAGGAGGCGCTGCGAGTCCCGGACGAGCGCGTTGACCCCGAAGGGCTTCGGATGCAGCAGCTGCCTGCGCCCGAAGGCCAGCAGGCGCGCGGTCAGTTCCGCCCCCCGCGCCGCGGCCGCGGTGATCGCCTCGACCAGCGTCCGGTCCTCTGCGTCGGCGATCGTCTCGTGCAGAAGGTCGGCGTTGCCCAGGATCACCGTCAGCAGGTTGTTGAAGTCATGGGCGATGCCGCCCGCGATCTGGCCGACCGCCTCCATCTTCTGGGCCTGCACCAGCTGCCGCTCGGCGCGCTTGGCCTGCGTGAGGTCGTGGATGATGCCCACGAACACCCTCTCGCCCTCGAGCGACCCCTCGCCGACCGACAGGTGCATCGGGAACGCCTCGCCATCGGCGCGCAGGGCCTCCACCTCGCGGCCGATCCCGATGATGCGCCGCTCGCCGGTCTCGATGTAGCGGCGCATGTAGCCGTCATGTTCGCCGCGGTAGGGAGCCGGCATGAGGCTGCGGACGTTCTGGCCGAGGGCGTCCTCGGCTGCGAGCCCGAACAGCGCCTCGCAGGCCGGGCTGAACATCAGGATCCGGCCGTGCGCGTCGGCGACGATCACGCCATCGACCGCCGTGTTCAGGATCGCCTCGGGCAGGGACGCCCGCGCGCTGTTGGACAGGGTCGTCGCCTTGGTGGCCATGCCGGATACCCCCCCTCTGGCATGCGCGCAGCCATGCCGCGCGCGTCGCGCACGGCGGCATCACCACGCTGCAGGACTTCGATTTGCGGGGAACCGAGGAAGGGACGGGCACCGCGCCCCACAACCGGAAGGCGCAAAAAGTGATTCCCGAATACGTATTATACGCAATACCGGTTCCATGGGAAGACCAGCCCGGGCGGTCGCCCCGAGGACCGGCTCCCGCGGCTGGGCTTTCGGGGCTCCGGGGCTTCAGCGCGCGGCGCGGAATTGCCCCGCTCGTCAGGATCCTGCCGGGGGAGCGTTCCGTGGCCCGGCTCCGGCGCGGGCCGCGCGCCGGGCGCGGGTCGGCGGCGCGGCCTTGGGGCGGTCGCCCATCGACCGGGCTGGCCGTGCCCCGGGACCGCCGCGCGGATCAGGCATGGGCGCAGGCGTCGGGCTTCACGTCGAGCAGCGGCGTGCCGCTGACGCAGTCGAGCCCGCGCACCACCAGCGCGCCGTCCTCGACCGCCACCAGCGCGACGACCGAGGAGGCGACCGGGTTCGGCCGCACCGGCGAGCGCAGGGCGAAGGTGCCGACCGGGCCGGCCGCGCCGCGGGGCGCCTGCAGCACCAGATCCCGCCGGGCCTCGTGCATCCAATAGAGGACCTGGATGCGCCGCGGCGCGGCCAGTCCGGTCAGCGCCTGTCGCCAGAGCGGATCGATCTCGAGCCGGCACAGCGGCCCGGCCTCGGCGTCGCCGCGCCGCGGACAGTCGGCGCGGGTGGCGAAGGGCGTCACGATGCGCCCGATGAAGCGCAGCGCGGCGTCGTCCGGGGGCGGCGCCTCGACCGCCACCTCGCCGGGGCGGATGTCGTGGTCGGCCATGGCGCGCGCTCCCCTGCGGTCGGGCGCCGGTGCGCCCCGCGCGGGAGGCTGCCCGCCCGCCGCGCGCCGCGCAAGCGGTCGGCGGCGCCGCGCCAGTGCCATGAAACGCGGACGGCCCGCCCCCGGCAGGGGACGGGCCGCGCGCGCCGTGCGGCGAAGGCCTTACTTCGCGGCGCGGTTCTGGATCAGGTCGTCGACCACGCCCGGATCCGCGAGCGTCGAAGTGTCGCCCAATGCGCCGAAATCGTTCTCGGCGATCTTGCGCAGGATGCGGCGCATGATCTTGCCCGAGCGGGTCTTGGGCAGGCCCGGCGACCACTGGATGACGTCGGGCGTGGCGATGGGGCCGATCTCGGTGCGGACCCACTTCTTCAGGTCGTCCTTCAGGGCGTCGGTGTATTCCTCGCCCTCCATCAGGGTGACGTAGCAGTAGATGCCCTGTCCCTTGATGTCGTGCGGATAGCCCACCACCGCCGCCTCGGCGACCTTGGGGTGCGCGACCAGCGCCGATTCGACCTCCGCCGTGCCCATGCGGTGGCCGGAGACGTTGATCACGTCGTCCACGCGCCCGGTGATCCAGTAATAGCCGTCCTTGTCGCGGCGGCAGCCGTCGCCCGAGAAGTAGTAGCCCTTGAACATCTCGAAGTAGGTGGCGACGAAGCGGTCGTGGTCGCCGTAGACCGTCCGCATCTGGCCCGGCCAGCTGTCGACGATGGCCAGCACGCCCTCGCATTCGGTCTCGGCGATCTCCTCGCCCTTGTCGTTCAGCACCACGGGCTGGACGCCGAAGAAGGGCCGCGTGGCCGAGCCGGGCTTGAGCGGCGTGGCGCCGGGCAGGGGGCTTATGAGGATGCCGCCGGTCTCGGTCTGCCACCAGGTGTCGACGATGGGGCATTTCCCCTTGCCGACATTGTCGTTGTACCAGTGCCAGGCCTCGGGGTTGATGGGCTCGCCCACCGAGCCGAGGATGCGCAGCGACGACAGGTCGTGCGCGTTCACGAAGTCGGTGCCCTTGGCCATCAGCGCGCGGATCGCGGTGGGGGCGGTGTAGAAGATGTTGACCTTGTGCTTGGCGCAGACCTGCCAGAAGCGGCCCGCGTCCGGGTAGGTCGGCACGCCTTCGAACATCAGCGTGGTGCCGCCGTTCGCGAGCGGACCGTAGACGATGTAGCTGTGCCCCGTGACCCAGCCAACATCGGCCGTGCACCAGTAGACCTCGCCGGGCTGATAGTCGAACACGTACTGGTGGGTCATCGACGCATAGACGAGATAGCCGCCGGTGGTGTGAACCACGCCCTTCGGCTTGCCGGTCGAGCCGCTGGTGTAGAGGATGAACAGCGGGTCCTCGGCGTTCATCGCCGCCGGCTCGCAATGGTCGGAGACGCGCGCCATCTCCTCGTGAAGCCAGATGTCGCGATCGGGGTTCCACGCGACCTTGCCGCCGGTGCGCTGGACCACGAGCGTCTTCACGTCCTTGGGCAGGCGCTCCATGGCCTTGTCGACGTTGGCCTTGAGCGGCGTGTTGCGCCCGCCGCGCGGGGCCTCGTCGGCGGTGATGACGAGCTTCGCCTCCGAGCCCTCGACGCGGTCCGCCAGCGCATCCGGGCTGAAGCCCGCGAAGACGATGGAGTGGATGGCGCCGATGCGGGCGCAGGCCAGCATCGCATAGGCCGCCTCGGGGATCATCGGCAGATAGAGGATGACCCGGTCGCCCTTCTTGACGCCCAGCCCGTGCAGCACGTTGCCGAACTTGCTGACCTGCTCGTAGAGCTCGCGGTAGGTGATCTTCTTCGAGAGGTTCGGATCGTCCGCCTCCCAGATGATCGCGACCTTCTCGCCCTGCCCGAGATGGCGGTCGATGCAGTTGGCCGAGACGTTGAGCTGCCCGTCCTCGAACCACTTGATGTAGACGTTGTGATAGTCGTACGAGGTGTTCTTGACCTTGGTGTACGGCTTGATCCACTGCAGCCGCTTGCCGTGTTCGCCCCAGAACGCCTCCGGATTCTTGACGGAGGCCTCATACATCTCGAAGTACTTGGCTTCGTCGGCGTGGGCCTTGGCCGCGATATGGGCCGGGACCGGGAATACGTCTGCGCTCATGCGTCTCTCCCCCATGGTCGATATGATCCGCGGGGCCCGTTCGGGCTTGGCGCGGCGCGTTTCCGTTGCGGCGCACCCTAGGGGCGCGCCGACCGGGCTTTCAACGCGCCCCTTGACGCAGGCGGGCGTCAACCTAGCCGACCGTTTCTGCGCCCTCGCGGCGCTGGACCGCGCCTGGCAGGCGCCGCATGGTCGCGCCGCAGCGGCCGGGGAGGGCAGGGTGGACGAACGCTTCCGCAATCTGGTCTACGGCGTCGCGCTGGCGCTGATGACGGTGTTCGCGCTGGTCGCGGCGCGGGGCATCCTGATCCCGGTCGTGTCGAGCATCCTGCTGGTCTACATCATCGTCGGCGTGTCGCAGCTGCTCGCGCGCGCGCCGGTGCTGGGGGCGCTGTCGGAGGGCAAGCGCCACCTGCTGTCGGTGGTGGTGATCCTGTTCCTGTCGGTCGAGCTGGTGGCGCTGTTCGTCTCTCAGCTCGGCGCGGTGGCCGCGCGGGCGCCCGAGTTCCAGAATGCCTTGCTGGCGCTGGTCCAGTCCGTGGCCGAGGCGATGGGAGTCGAGACCGCGCCGAACTGGGACGATGTGCGCAACAGCATCGTGGGCGAGATCAACGTGCAGCAGGTGCTGCGCACGGCGCTGGCCTCGGTGTCGTCGCTGGTGGGCGGGCTGTCCTTCGTGCTGCTGAACGTCGCATTCGTGCTGCTCGAGCGCCGGCAGTTCTCGGACAAGCTCGACCGCCTGAGCGCCGATCCCGCGCGCACCGCCCGGCTGCGCCATGTGGTGGGCGACGTGAACGCGCGGGTCGGGCGGTACCTGGCGGTCAAGACGCTGATCAACGTGGTGCTGGGGGTGCTGTGCTGGGCGATCATGGCGCTGTTCGGCGTCGAGTTCGCGGTGTTCTGGGCCATCGTGATCGCGGCGCTGAACTACATCCCCTACATCGGTTCGGTGGTCGGCACGGCCTTTCCGGTGGCGCTGGCGCTGGTGCAGTTCGACGACCTGAACGCGGTGTTCCTGCTGCTCGCCTTCCTGATCGCGGCGCAGGTGCTGATGGGCAACGTGATCGAGCCGCAGGTGATGGGCGGGTCGCTGAACCTCAGCCCCTACGTCATCCTGATCGCGCTGACGGCCTGGACGGCGATGTGGGGCGTGGCTGGCGCGATCTTCTCGGTGCCGATCACCGCGATCATGGTGATCCTGTTCACCGAGTTCGAGGGCACGCGGCCGCTCGCGGTGCTGATGTCGAAGGACGGGCGCATCGACACGCCGCCGCCGATGCCGGGGTGAGCGGCGCGGCGGGCCGGGCCGCGCGCGAGGCAGCCGTTCACGGCGGATGCGGCGGATGCGGCGGAGGGCGGGGCGGACAGCGGCGCGGCGATGGATTGCGGCGCATCGGTCCGCTGCGGCGAAGCGCCGGTTCAGCCGGCCTCGGCGACGTTCTGTCAATGGCATTCCCTCCGGACATCGCGCCGGCGCGGGTCCGGGTCCGGGTCCGGGCCCGGGAAGCGGGCAAGCGCAGCTGCCGCCGCGGCTGTCGGCCTTCGGGTCGAGGGCCGCGACGGGCCGGATGACCGTTCGCCGCCATCCGATGAAGCCGCCGCCGGGCCGCCGGGGAACGGGCCGCCTCCGCCCCTCCAAGCCCCGCTACAGCAACCGCCGCCAGCGCAGGAACAGGGCGAGGCCCGCGCCGAAGGCCAGCGTGCTGAGCGCGAAGGCGGAGAAGGACCAGCCTTCCTCGGCGAAGGGGATGCCGTCGAGGTTCACCCCCATCAGGCCGGTCAGGAAGGTCAGCGGCAGGAACACCAGCGACACCACCGACAGGGTCAGCAGGCGGTTGTTGGTTTCCTCCGCCACGCGCAGCGCGGTTTCGTCCGAGATGATCACGGCGCGCGAGCGCAGGGCGTCGATGTCCTCGGCCACGCGGCGCAGCATCTCGGCCTCCTCGCGCAGGGTCTCGCGCAGGGCGGGGTCGGCCAGCCAGTCGGGCGGATGGGCGGCGAGCTGGCGCAGCGCCTCGGCCTGCGGCGGCAGATAGCGGCGCAGCAGCACCGCCGCGCGCCGCGCCGCGTTCAGCCGCCCGCGCTCGCGCTGGCTCGCGGGGCGGTCGCGCTGCAGCGATTCCAGTTCGAAGCCGTCCACCGCGGTCTCGAGCCGGTCGAGGATCGGCTCGATGGCGCGCCGCACCGCCTCGGCCAGCGCCTCGACGAAGGCCCCGGGGCCATCCGTGCCCTCGCCCGCCTCGAGCGCGGCGACGCGCGCCTCGAAGGCGGGCAGGCGGCGGCGCTCGACGCTGACGATGCGGTCGGCGGTCACGAACATGCGCAGCGACACCATGCGGAGCAGCCCGCCATGCGCGTCGGTCTCGGGCCCCCGCAGGTTCAGCAGCACCCCGTCCCCGACGGTGGCGACGCGGGGCTGCGTGTCCTCCTCGAGCAGGGCATACACCGCGGTCTCGGGCAGGCCGGAACGCTTGAGCAGCCAGTCGCGCCCCTCGAGCGAGTCCGCCCCGAGATGGATCAGCCGCCAGCCCGCGCAGGGTCCCTGCGCGTGGGCGAGGTCGATGCGCCGCACGACCCCGTCGGGGCCGATCTCGCGCCCGTGGATAACGCCCTCGATCGCCGCCATCGCCCGCCCCCGGATGCCCCGCGCGACGCTATCGCCGCGGTTCCGGGGCGGAAAGGCCGGGGCGAGGGGCGGCGGAGGGCGGGATGGCGCGTCAGCCCTCGCCCTTCTCGATTTCGTGGCGCAGGCGACGCACGAACAGCCAGACGGCGGCGATCACCGGCACCGCCACGGCGGCCATGGCTAGGTTGCCGTCGATGCCGAGCGGATAGACCAGAGGCTTGACGATGTAGCCGGCGAGGCCGACCGCATAATAGCTGATCGCCACCACCGACAGCCCCTCGACGGTGCGCTGGAGCTGGAGCTGCAGCTCGGCGCGGCGGTTCATCGATGCCAGAAGCTGCTGGTTCTGCGTCTCGACCGCCACGTTCACCCGCGCGCCCAGCAGGCGGACGGTGCGCGAGGCGCGGTCGGTCAGCTCGACCAGACGGCGCTCGGTGGCGCGCACCGTGCGCATTGCGGGGTTGAAGCGGCGGGCCATGAATTCGGACAGGGTCTGCCGGTCGGCCGCGCGCTCCTCCTGCAGAACCTGGATGCGCTGTTCCACCAGCGCGGCATAGGCGTTCGAGGCGGCGAAGCGGAAGGCGGTCTCGGCCGCCAGCGATTCGAGCGCCGCCGACAGCCGGGTGATGCGCGTCAGCGTGTCGTGGTCGTTGACCGTCTCGGCCGCGATGCCGGCGATCAGCTCGGCCATCTCGCCCTCGATGGCGTTCATGCGGTGGTTGATGCGGCGCGAGACCGGCAGCGCCAGCATCGACAGGGCGCGGTAGTTCTCGATCTCGATGAGGCGCTGCACGATGCGCCCGAGGCGGCGCTCGCCGGGCTTGGGGCCCGCCAGCACGCCGAAGCGCATGAAGCCGTCCTCGGCGATGCGGAAATCGCCGAACACTGTCGCCTGGCCCTGCGCCACATGCGCGGCGGCGAAGCTTTCCGCGACGAAATAGGGCGCGAAGCGCTCGCGCACCGCGGTCTCGGCGGCCTCGTAATAGGCCACGCGCTCGATGTGCAGGCGGATGGCCGAGATCAGCGCGCCGGGCGCGTCGGCCAGCCAGTCGTCGGGGGCGAGGCGGTCCACGTCCAGCGAGAAGGGCGCGTCCGCCGCACCGTCGAGGAACAGGGTGTAGGAGACGTATTCGGTGTGCCGCTCCCACTTGATGCGCACCGGGCCGACCGCGCCGTAATAGTGGTCGGCATCCGCGGCCGCGGGCGGGGCGCCGTGATGGACGATCAGCCGCGCGAGATGGGCGCGATGGGCAGCGATGTCGCCGATGCGGTCGTCCGGCCCCTTGAAGGCGAGCTGGATCGCCTGGCTGGGCGCGGTCAGCTGCGGGAAGGGGCGGGCGTGCAGCTCGTCGGTGACGAGGCGGCGCTGCGGGTGGTCGGGCGGCAGGGTGCGGGTCATGGGGGCCTTCCTCGGCCTTCGGGTTGCGGCGCAGCATGGGGCAGGGCGCGGGTTGTTGCACGCCCCGTCGCATGCGGGCCTTGGATTGGGACGCGCGCGGGCCATGCTGTGCGGCATGGACGCGACGCTTCCCCCCGGCTCCGCCGCCCCCGACGCCGCCGCGGCCCTGCCCGAACCCTTCGCCCGCTGGTTCGCGGGCCGGGGCTGGGCGCCGCATCCCCACCAGCTGGCGCTTCTGGGGAATGCGTCGCTCGGCGGGGCCGATCTGCTGGTGGCCCCGACCGGAGGCGGCAAGACGCTGGCGGGGTTCCTGCCCTCGCTGGTCGATCTGCACGCCGACCCGGCACCGGGGCTGCACACGCTCTATGTCTCGCCGCTGAAGGCGCTGGCGGCCGACATCCGGCGCAACCTGTCGGCGCCGGTGGCCGAGATGGGGCTGCCCATCCGCGTCGAGGACCGCACAGGGGACACGACGTCCCACCAGAAGGCGAGGCAGCGCCGCGACCCGCCGCAGATCCTGCTGACGACGCCCGAATCGCTGGCGCTGCTGGTCGCGCAGCCTGATGCGCCGCGCCTGTTCGCCGGCTTGCGCGCCGTGGTGGTGGACGAGGCGCATGCGCTGGCCGAGGGCAAGCGGGGCGACCAGCTGACGCTGTGCCTGAGCCGCCTGGCGACGCTCGCGCCCGGGGCGCGGCGCGTCGGGCTGTCGGCCACCACCGAGGACGAGGCGGCGCTGGCCGACTGGCTGGCCCCCGCGCCGGGCGCCTGCCGGATCGTGCGCGCCGGGCCCGGCCCCGCGCCGCAGGTCGGGATCCTCGATGGCGCGGGCGATCCGCCATGGTCGGGCGGGGGCGGGCGCCATGCCGCCGCGGCGGTCTATGCCGCGATCAAGGCGGCGCGCACGACGCTGGTGTTCATCAACACCCGCGCGCTGGCCGAGCTGTTCTTCCGCGCGCTGTGGGAGGCGAACGCCGACGACCTGCCCATCGCCCTGCATCACGGGTCGCTGTCGCGCGAGGCGCGCCAGCGCGTCGAGGCAGCGATGGCCGAGGGGCGGCTGCGGGCGGTGGTCTGCACCTCCTCGCTCGATCTCGGCATCGACTGGGGCGATGTGGACCTCGTGATCCAGGTCGGCGCGCCCAAGGGGGTGAAGCGGCTGGTGCAGCGCATCGGGCGGGCCAATCACCGGCTCGACGCGCCGTCGCGCGCGCTGATCGTCCCGGCCAACCGCCTCGAGGCGCTGGAATGCCGCGCCGCGCTGGACGCCATCGCCGAGGGGGCGCTCGACGGCGAACCGCGTCCGCCCGGGCGGCTCGACGTGCTGTGCCAGCACATCCTGCTCGCGGCCTGCGCCGGGCCCTTCGACGCGGACGCGCTGTTCGCCGAGGTCCGCGGCGCCGGCCCCTACCGCGCCCTGCCGCGGGAGGAGTTCGACCGCTGCCTCGATTTCTGCGCCACCGGGGGCTACGCGCTGCGCGCCTACGACCAGTGGAAGCGGCTGATGCGGGGGCCGGACGGGCTGTGGCGGCTGCGCGACCCGCGCGCAGCGCGGCGCATCCGCATGAATGTCGGCACCATCGTCGAGGCGGAGACGCTGAAGGTGCATGCCGGGCCGGCGCGCGGCGGGGGAAGGCTGCTGGGCGAGGTGGAGGAGGCCTTCGCGGCCACGCTGCGCAAGGGCGACACCTTCCTGATCGGCGGCGAGGTGGTGCGCTTCGAGGGCCTGCGCGAGATGAGCCTGCAGGTGACCAAGGCGCCGGGCCGCGACCCGAAGATCCCGGTGTTCGCCGGCGGCAAGCTGCCGATCTCGACCATGCTGGCCGACCGGGTGATGGCGATGCTGAACGCGCCCGAACGCTGGGGCGCGCTGCCCGGCCCGGTGGCCGACTGGCTGCGCCTGCAGGTGCGTCGCAGCGAGATGCCGAGGGCCGACGACCTTCTGGTCGAGACCTTCCCCCGCGGCGACCGCTGGTTCCTCGCCGCCTGGGGCTTCGCCGGGCGCAACGCCCACCAGACGCTGGGGCTGCTGGTCACGAAGCGCATGGAGGCGGCCGGGCTGAACCCGCTGGGGTTCCTCGCCAACGACTACGCCGCGCTGGTCTGGAGCCTCGACCCCGTCGACGACCCCGCGCCGCTGTTCGAGGCGTCGGGCCTGCGCGAGGGGCTGGAGCAATGGCTGTTCGAAAGCTCGCTCATGAAGCGGGCCTTCCGGCAGGGGGCGGTGGTCGCGGGGCTGATCGAGCGGCGGCTGCCGGGCGCGGTGAAGTCCGGGCGGCAGGCGACGATGTCCTCGGACATCCTCTACGACACGCTGCGCAGATACGACCCCGGCCACCTGATGCTCGAGATCACCCGTCGCGAGGCGACGCGCGGCCTCGTCGACTTCGACCGCATCGAGGCGATGCTGGCACGGATCGGCGGCCGCGTGCGCCATGTGCGCAGCGCGCGCATGACGCCGCTGGCCGCGCCGCTGCTGATGGAGATGGGCCGCGAGCGGGTGGCTGGCGGGGCCGAGGAGCGGCTGCTGGAGACGGAGGCCGAGGCGCTGATGGCCGAGCTCGGCCCCGCGTGACCCACGGTCGCGGCCTCGGATGCGGGTTGCGCAGGGGCGCGGGGTGCGTCGATACCTCGGGGCCGTGAGCGTGCGTGCGGCGCGCCGGTTTCAGGGGCGCGCCGAACATGGCCAACATCATCGCTTTCTTCGCCGGCGTCGGGGGAACGGGCGGGGCCGCCTTCGACCTGTCGGACCGGGTCCTGCCCGGCGTGTCGCTGGCGGGCGCGGTGCCGGCGCCGGGCTCGGGCGGGGCGCTGCTGTTCGGCAGTCTCGGCGGCGCGACGCTGCGGCCCGCCACGCTGTTTCCCGACTTCGCCGATTTCGAGGAGATCGAAGCTTGGCAGGCCGCGCTCGGCCCGGCGCGCGTCGCAATGGTCGATTTCGCCTCCTTCGCGGCGGCTCCGGGTTTCAACCTCCAGCTCGGGCCGAGCCGCAGCGTGACGGCGCTGATCGGTCTGACCTGGTCGCAGCTGCTGGCCGGGTCCGATCTGATGACGGGCACGGCGCTGGCGGACAGGCTCGGCGGCGGCGGCGGCGACGACAGGATCGAAGGGCGCAACGGGGACGACACCCTGGCCGGGGACGGCGGGAACGACCTGCTGTCGGGCGGCGACGGAAACGATTCGCTGTTCGGCGGGTCCGGCGACGACCTGCTGCAGGGCGGCCGGGGCGATGACGGAATCGACGCGGGCCTGGGCGACGACATCGTCGAAGGCGGCGTCGGCGATGATCGGCTGGCCGGCGACGGCGGGGACGACCGGCTCGACGGGGGCGCGGGCGACGACACGCTGACGGGCGGAAGCGGCAGGGACACGCTGATCGGCGGGGCGGGGAGGGACAGCCTTGCGGGCGGAGCCGGCAACGACCGTCTGTCGGGCGGCGAGGATGGCGACGCGCTGCGCGGCGACGGCGGCGACGACCGGCTCGACGGGGGCGCGGGCGATGACGCGCTGTCGGGGGGGAACGGCGGGGACACGCTGATCGGCGGGGCTGGGCGGGACAGCCTCGCGGGCGGAGCCGGCAACGACCGCCTGTCGGGCGGCGATGACGGAGACGCGCTGCGCGGCGACGGCGGCGATGACCGGCTGGACGGAGGGCGCGGCAACGACCGGCTGGTCGGCGGCGCCGGCCGGGACACGCTGATCGGGGGGGAAGGCCGCGACACGCTGGAGGGCGGGTCGGGCGACGACCTGCTGACGGGCGGCGCGGGCGGCGATTTGTTCGTGTTCGCCTTCGACGCCGGCAACGATGTCATCGAGGATTTCGGCGCAGGCGACAGGCTGCGGTTCACCGGACAGGCCTTCGCCGCGCTCGGCCCGCTGCAGGGCTGGACCGCGACGGATGCGGAAGGCGTGCTGTTCCTGTTCGGCTCGTCGACGGTGCTGGCGAGAGGCATGACGGCCGAGGATCTGGGTCTTGTCGAGGTCATCGCCTGACGCGGGACGAAGCGCCGTCCCGCGCGCAGGGCGCGCAAGATTCCTGTCGACAGCGCCGGCTTCCGGTGTATGATTTGTGCGCGTTGGCGATTGGGCGGCCCTGCTCTCATTACGGGTGCCGCCAGTTATTTTCCTCGGTCGCAGCGCAGTCACCGATCATGAAACGGCACGAGGATATTCCATCCTCCGGCCCCGGATATTTGGGAAATCGCCATGAACATTCAATCCATCGCCGACAGCGGATCCGCCGCGAGCGACCGTCGCCCCGTTTTCGAATCGCTCGAGGAACTGAGTCCGCAGGAGCGTCGGGTCGTCGCGCTGTTCGCGCTCGACCACACCAACAAGGAGGTGGCGCGCGCCATGGCGATCCACCCCGAGACGGTGAAGACCTATGCGCGGCGCATCTATGCCAAGCTTGGCGTGCGCACCAAGGCGGGCTGCGTGGCGGCGGCCTTCGCGCGGGCCACGATCTGAAGCCGCGACCACGGGCCGGCACCGCGCGGGTCGCGATCCGCGCGGAATGCCGGCGACCTTGCCCGGCCGCAGCGGGGGGCGCAGGATGGCGCATCTTGCGACGGAGGCGGGTGCCATGCTGCGGCTGCTTGGATTTGTCACTGTTCTCGCGGCCGGACCCTGTTTCGCCGGCGCCATCGAGACGAGCGTCGATCCCGCGGGGCTGCCGCGATCCAAAACGACGTCGCTCGGCCTCTACCTCTCGCCGACGGATGCCGCGGCGGCGCTGGCCGCGGATCCGGGCATCGTGTTCGTCGATGTGCGCGACCCCGTCGAGGTGGCCTTCGTCGGCCATGCCGCGGGCATCGACGCCGTGGTGCCGCTCGCGCTGTTCACGCACCGGTTCGACGCCGCGGCGGGAAGCTATGCCGCTGTCGAAAATCCTCGATTCGTCGAGGAGGTGGCGGCCGCGGTCGGGCGCGAGGGCAAGACGAAAGCGGATCCGGTGTTCGTGATATGCCGGTCGGGCGGTCGCTCCGCCGCCGCGGTCGAGGCGCTGGCGCGCGCGGGCTTCGGCAATGTCTGGAACATCGTGGAGGGGTTCGAGGGCGACACCGACCCCGCGACTGGCGCGCGCAGCCGGAACGGATGGCGCAACGCGGGACTGCCGTGGACGTATCGACTCGACCCGGCCGCCGCCTGGAGCGCGCCCGGCCCGTGAACGCGCGGCAGGACATGGCCCTGCCCGCCGCCGATCGGCCAAACGCAAAAAAAAGGGGGTGTCGGATCCGACACCCCCCGAATCGTTCAGCGCACGCCTGAGTCGATCAGTTGATGACCTGCAGGTTGATCGCCGACTGGCGGCCATCGCGGCCGGTCTCGAGGTCGAAGCTGACCTTCTGGCCGTCATTCAGGCCGGAGAGGCCGGCGCGCTCGACCGCCGAGATGTGCACGAACACGTCCTTCGATCCACCCTCGGGCTGGATGAAGCCGAAACCCTTGGTGGCGTTGAACCATTTCACGGAGCCTTTGGCCATCGTGATCTTCTCCTGTCTTGCCGCCCGCAACATGCGGCGGCGTCGTCGGCGCCAGCGGATCGTACGTGTTCCCGCCGCAGACGGAGACAGTCGGTCGAAGCGTAACGTCGCGAGACTGATATGCCGCTTTTTCGCGCGAAAGGCAAGCTGTACCGGTTCACCTCTCCTTCACCCGGCGTCTCCCCGCGCCGCGATGGCCGTCCCGGCCGCCCAGCCCGAGGACCAGGCCCACTGGAAATTGTAGCCGCCCAGCCACCCGGTGACGTCGACCGCCTCGCCCACGAAATAAAGTCCGGGCAGCGCCTTCGCCTCCATGGTCGCGGCGTTCAGGCCGGCGGTGTCCACCCCGCCCAGCGTGACCTCGGCCGTGCGCCAGCCCTCCGAGCCCGCCGGGCGCAGCGTCCAGCCGTTCACGAGGCCCCCCAGCGCGGCGAGGCGGCTGTCCGAGGCGGCGGCGAGCGGCCCCTCCGCGCCGGCCTCCCGCGCCAGATGGGCGGCGAGCCGGCGCGGCAGCATCGTGCCCAGAGCCGCCGCCACGGTCGCGGCCCCGCCCTCGGCGCGCCGGGCGCGCAGGGCTGCGGGGACGTCGATGCCGGGCACCAGCGACAGGACGAGGGGCTCGCCCTCGCGCCAGTGGCTGGAGATCTGCAGGATCGCGGGGCCTGACAGGCCACGATGGGTGAACAGCACGCCCTCGTCGAAGGCCACCCGCCCGACGCGGGCGCGCCCGGCCAGCGAGACGCCAGCCAGCGCCGAGAAGGCCTGCTGCTGCGCGCCCGAGAAGGTCAGCGGCACCAGCGCGGGCCGCGTCTCGGTGACGCCGAGGCCGAAGCGGCGCGCCACGTCGTAGGCGAAGCCCGTGGCACCCATCTTCGGGATCGAGCGCCCGCCGGTGGCCACCACCAGCGCCGGCGCCGCGGCCCGGGACCCGTCCGAGAAACGCAGCCGAAAGCGCCCGTCGGCATGGCCGATCTCCGCCACGGCGGTCTGGAGGCGCACCTCCGCGCCCGCCGCGCGCGCCTCCGCCACCAGCATGGCGACGATCTCGCGCGCGGAGCCGTCGCAGAACAGCTGTCCCAGCGTCTTCTCATGGAAGGCGATGCCGTGCCTGCGGACCAGCGCCACGAAATCCTGCGCGGTGTGGCGGCGCAGCGCCGATTTCGCGAAATGCGGGTTCGCCGAGAGGAACCGCTCGGGCGTCGTGTGCAGGTTGGTGAAGTTGCAGCGCCCGCCGCCCGAGATGCGGATCTTCTCGCCCGGCGCCGCGGAATGGTCGATCACCAGCACCGGCCCGCCCCGCCCCGCATGGGCGGCGGCGTAGAGCCCGGCGGCCCCGGCCCCCAGCACGATGGCTGCGAACTCCTCGCGCATGGTCGGTCCGGCCTTTCGCGGTCAGGCGTGTTTCTCGAGGAACGCCTCGGCCGTCAGCGCGCGAAAATCGGGCAGGGCGACGCGCAGGCGCTCATGGCTCCAGTCCCACCAGGCAAGCCGGATCAGCGCCTCGGCCACCGCCGGCGGGTGGCGCATCCGGACGGGGCGCGCCGGCACGCCCGCCACGATGGCGTAGGGTGCGACGTCGCGGGTGGCGACCGCGCCGGCGGCGACGACGGCGCCATGGCCGACCGTCACCTCGGGCATCACCAGCGCGCCGTGGCCGATCCAGACATCATGGCCGAGCGTCGTGCGGCGCGCGGCGCGGGCCGCGAAGAAAACCGCGTCGCGGTCGGCGTCGTCCCAGAAATCGTTGGAGCGGTAGAGGAAATGATGCATCGTCGCCCCCCGCATCGGGTGGTCGGTCGGACCGATGCGGCTGAAGGCGGCGATGTTGGCGAATTTGCCCACCGTGGCGTAGGCGATGTCGGCATAGCGGTCGGTGTAGCTGTAGTCGCCGATCTCCGAGCCCAGCGCGCGCGTGCCCTCGCCCAGCTCGACGAAGCGCCCGAGCCGGCAGTCGGCCACCGCCGCCGTCGGATGAATGACCGCCGTCTCGCCCAGCCGCGCCATGCCGTCGCCCCGCTTGCGCCCCGTCCGGGGGGGGCTTACACCTTTATCCGAGCGAAAGCATCAGTCTCGGGGGACGCGCATGGCGATGGAAGCGGCGGAGATCGAGCGCCTGATCCGCGACGCCTTTCCGGATGCGCGCATCGAGATCAGCGACCTCGCGGGCGACGGCGACCACTACAGCGCCACCGTCGTCAGCGATGCGTTCCGCGGCAAGAACCGCGTCCAGCAGCACCAGATGGTCTATGCTGCTCTGCAGGGCCGCATGGGCGGCGAGCTTCACGCGCTCGCGCTCACGACTTCCGTCCCCGCCTGACAGAAACGGGAAACCAGATCCATGTTCGACGCCGCCGATCCCGCCCACGCCGCCATCAAGGCCGATGTCGACAGCAACGATGTCGTGCTGTTCATGAAGGGCACCCGCGCGATGCCGCAATGCGGCTTCTCCTCGCGCGTCGCCGGCGTGCTGAACTACATGAACGTCCCATTCAAGGATGTGAACGTGCTCGCCGACGAGGGCGTGCGCAACGGCATCAAGTCGTTCAGCGACTGGCCGACCATCCCGCAGCTCTATGTGAAGGGCGAGTTCGTCGGCGGTTGCGACATCATCACGGAGATGGTGATGTCGGGCGAACTCGACACGCTGCTGGCCGACAAGGGGGTCGCCTTCGACAAGGACGCCGCCGACAAGATCCGCGCCGCCAACGCCTGACCTTGACGCGCCGGGCCGCGGGGTCTATCCCCCGCGTCGCCTCCGGAAACGGAGATCGCCGCCGCCGCCCTGGCCATCGGGCGCGCCGTGGTGGGGGATAGTTTAATGGTAGAACAGCGGACTCTGACTCCGTTAGTCTTGGTTCGAATCCAGGTCCCCCAGCCAACCTCCCGCGTCTGAACTCTCTCCCCTCCGGGGCGGGGCCGAAAAATCCCCAATGTTTCGAGGGTTCCAGCCGCGCGTGCGTCAGTGCGCCCCTCGGCAGGAGGCCCGAATCGGCGTTCTCCGGGGCTGTTTTCGCTCGCGAGCGTCACTTCGCCGATTTACTGACGCTCGATAACATTTTGATTTCGCTGCGAGAATTTCTGGCGCTTGCGTTAACCTTTGCATCTTTTGTTGGCTGCCGAGAAGGACTGGCGTCGAACTCTGGCGCCGCTTCGACAGTAACCGTCTGAGTTGCAGATGGTTTCACACTGACAGCGTCTACGGGTCATTGAGACGAGCCTTGCGCAAGCTCGCTGCGGCGCGGCGGCGTTCAGCCGAAAAGACCGTCGTCTGGCATCACTAGCACCTGCAGCGTCACATCCCGGACGGTGAGTTCCGTCACCCGGTCGCCCACCCGTCGGAAACCGGCGTTCGCGGGGTTGTCGAGCGCGCCGATCCAGAGGGTGTCGAACGCCGCCCCGTCGTAGGGCCTGCCCTGCGCATCCGCGAACTCGTCGAGCCCGACCGTGTCGCGCGACGCGGCCTCGGCGTTCAGAAACGTCCCTTCGAACACCAGCACGTCGTCCTCGTAGAGACGGATCGCGGCGATCTCGCCGGGGTCGAGGTCGCCGTTACGGTTGTAGCCGCGCGGATTGCCGAACTGCACCGCGCCGCCGACAGCCTCCGAGAACCGGAACCCGTCGAGCGCCACGGTGACGAACTCGCCCTCGGTGATCAGGCGCTGGGGCGGGCTTGGCTGCCCGCGCAGGCCGTTCACGGCGAGGCCCTCGGGGTTCGCGTTGGTCAGCGTGAAGGCCCGCGCGTCCGCGCCCGCGGCGCCGAGCACGACGTTGACGAGCGGCGCGCTGTTCACCGGCCTGCCTCCGTCCGGCAGGGCGATGCTGGCCACCGCCTCGCCGTCGACCCGCTCCACGAGGCTGCGGCCGCGCCAGTCGAGCGTCAGGGTGCGCAGCACGGGGTCCGGCCCGCGCGTGATCTCGACCGAGACCGCGGCCGGGTCGGACCGGGCGCCGAGCGCATCGGCCACGGTGTAGGCGATGTCGGTCACCGCGCCGTCGTAGCTCTGCGCCGGCGTGAAGGTGATCGTGCCGGTCGCCGGGTCCACGGTCCAGACGCCCTCGCCCGCCACGACCAGCGTCCTGCCGTCGCCCGGCGCGCCGTCGATGCGCACGCTGGCGGGGTCGATCCCGCCGTTCACGTCCGTGCCGTTCGCCAGCACGTCGACCGAGACCGGAACGCCCTCGTCCGTCTCCGCCGTATCGTCGACGGCGACCGGAGTGGGGTTCGGGGCCTCGTAGGCGCCGAGGTCGGGGGCCGCGTCGCGGGTCTCGCCGCGGGCGTCGGTCGCGGGAACGGCGGCGCCGGCCGCCGCGCCGAGGGCGGGGTTGTCGTTGTCCAGCCGCAGCGCGACGGTCGCGACCGGCCCGCCATTGTCCGCCAGCGCGCCCGCCGCGACGCCGCCGTTGTCGGCGAGGGCGGCGAAGACCAGCGCGGGGTCGGCGTTGGCGATGGCGGCGAAGCCGCTCGCGTCGAAGGCCGCCGCGTCGGCGCCGACGAGGTTGAAGCCCGCCGCCGTGACGCTGGCCTCGGTCGGGGTGCCGATGACCTGGACGAGGAGGCCGATCTCCTGCCCGCCGCCCGCCGCGCGGTTGCCGAGCACGATGCTGTCGGTCAGGTCGGCGACGCCGGGGCGCGAGACCACCGCGATGCCGCCGCCGGCGGACCCCGCGCCCGTCGCCGCGTTGCCGGTGACGGTGCTGTTGACCAGCGTGACGCGGGCGTTGTTGAAGACGCCGCCGCCGTCGCCCCCCGCCGTGTTGCCGGCGACGGTGGCGTTGATCAGCGTGACCGGACCCCGAGCGGCATCGATGCCGCCGCCCGAGCCCTGCGCGCTGTTGCCGCTGACCGTGCTGCGGGTCAGCGTCACGCCCCCGCTGTCGCCCGAAATGCCGCCGCCGCTGGATGCCGTCGCCGCATTGCCGCTGATCGTGCTGTCCGCGATGTCGATCGTGGCGCCGAGGGCGCCGGCGATCCCGCCGCCGCCCGCCGCCGTGTTGCCGGTCACCGCGCTGCGCGTCAGCGTGACCGAGGCGCCGCCAGAAATCCCGCCGCCGCCGCCCATGGTCGCTTCATTGCCGCTGATCGTGCTGTCCGTCGCCGTGACGGTCGTGCCGGAAATCCCGCCGCCCGGAGCATCTTGCCCTGTCGCCCGGTTGTCGCTGACCGTGCTCTCCGTCAGCGTGACGGCGTTGCCGAAGATGCCGCCGCCATCGGCGTTGTCGCCCGCCGTGGCGTTGCCGCTGACCGTGCTGCGGGTCAGCGCGACGTCGCCGCCGCCCACGCCGACGCCGCCGCCCCGCGCGTTGTAGCCCGCCGTGGCGTTGCCGCTGACCGTGCTGTCGGTCAGCGTCACCGACCCGCCGAACGCGGCGACGCCGCCGCCGACGGCCTGCGCGCAGGTGGTCTCGTTGCCCGCGACCGTGACGTTGGTCAGCGTCAGGTCGGCGCCTTCCGCCAGCACCGCCCCACCGCTCTGCGCGAAGCCGTCGCCGGTGGTCCGGCCGCCGGTCAGGGTCAGGCCGTCGAGCGTCAGGTCGGCGGTGGCCGCGATCAGGCGGACGTTGTCGGCCAGCGTCCCCGCCGCCCGCGACGCCGCGAGGTCGGTGACGGGGCCGCCCGCCGGCAGGTCGTCCCGCTCCACGTCGCCGGAGATCGTGAGGCCGAGCGCCCCGCCCGTGATCGTCAGCGCCTCGGCCACCGTCGGCAGCGTCGCCGACAGATGCAGCGTGGCCCCCGCCAGCGCCTCGGCGAAGGTGATCGTGTCGGCGCCCGGATTGGCGTTGGCGAACAGGATCGCCTCGCGCAGCGAGGTGAGGCCGTCGGTGGAGTCCACCACGTCCTCGGCGGTGGTCACGATCAGCGAGGGGGTCTCGAAGGTCGCCTCGAGTTCGAAGGCCCCGAGGTCGCGCACGGCGGCGCCGTCGCCCGCCGCGCCGACGCCCGCGAGGTCGACGGCGGCCACGCCGCGGGCGTCGGCGTCCACCGCGCCCCCCTGCGACGCGTCGAGCGCCGGGTTCGCCGCGTCGGCCTTCAGCGCCACGGTCTCGACCGGCCCGCCATTGTCCGCCAGCGCGCCCGCAACGGTCCCGTCCGCGAGCGTCACGGTCCCGGCGAAGACCGCCGCTGCGGTGGCGTCGCCGACGTCCACCCCATCGCGGAAGACGTTTGCGCCGCCCGCGCCGTCGCCGAGCACGGTCCCGCCCGCCAGCGCAAGCGGGCCGGAGACCTCGGGCGCCACCGCCGCCGCGTTGCCGAGCACGATGCTGTCGGTCAGGGTCGTCGCCTCGCGCTCGAAGCCGCCGAGGACGCCGCCGCCCGCGCCCGCCGCGCTGTTGGCGGTGACGGTGACGTTCGTCAGCGCCACGGCGGCCCGGCCCCAGAGGCCGCCGCCGTCGGCACCCGCGCCCGTGGTCGCGTTGCCGTGGAGGGTGGCGTTCTCGAGGCTCGCGACGCCGCCGACGAACAGGCCGCCGCCATGGGCGCCCGCGCCCGCGGTGGCGTTGTCCGACACCGTGCTGCGCGCGATCGCGACGCCATAGGCCACGGCGCCGCCGCCGAACGCCGTGTCGCCGAGGGTCCGGTTGCCCGACAGCGCGCTGTCGGTCATCGTCAGCACGCCGGTCGCCGCCACGCCGCCGCCAGAGGCGCTCGCGCCGCTGGTGAGGTTGTCGGCCACGCGGCTGCGCGTCAGGGTCACGTAGCCGGCATGGACGCCGCCTCCGATGGCGCCGTCGCCCGCCGTCGCGTTGCCCGCGAGGATGCTGTCCTCCAGCGTCACCGAACCCGCCTGCGCGCGGATGGCGCCGCCGCCCTCGCCGTCGCCGGTCGTGCGGCCGCCGGTCAGGGTGAGGCCGACCGGTCAGGGTGAGGCCGATCAGCGTCAGCGCCTGACCGTCCGCGTTGAAGATCCGGCTGTTGTCGTCGAGCAGGCCCGCGCTTGCGGCGAGGTCGGTGACGCCGTCCGCGGTGACGTCGTCGCCCCGCGCGTCGCCGGTGATCGTCACGCCCGCGCCGCCCTCGATGGTCAGGTCGCCGGTCACGGCGATCTCGCCGCGGGTCAGGCGGATGACGGCGCCCTCCAGCGCGGGGTCGAAGGTGATCGTGTCCGCTCCCGGATTGGCGTTGGCGAAGATCACCGCCTCGCGCAGCGAGGTGAGGCCGTCGAACGGGTCCACCACGTCCTCGGCGGTGGTCACCACCAGCGATGGCGTCTCGGAGGGCGCGTCGAGTTCGAAGGCGCCGAGGTCGCGGGCGGCGGCGCCCGGCCCGTCGCCGCCGAGGCCGGGGAAGTCCGCCGCCGCGACGCCGCGGGCGTCGGCGTCCACCGTCCCGCCCTGCGCGGCGTCGAGCGCGGGGTTCGCCGCGTCGGCCTTCAGCGCCACGGTCGGCGCCGCGCCGCCATTGTCGGCGGCGACGCCCGCCACGGTGCCGCCCGCCAGCGTCCGCGTCTCGGCGAACACCAGCGTCGGGTCGGCGTTCACGATGGTCGTCCCGTTCGCCGCGAAGGCGTCGGCGTCGGCGCCGATGATGTTGCGGCCCGTGGCCGTGACCGCGCCCGCGCCCGCAATCTCGCTCGGCGCGCCGTCGGGCGCGGCGTTGCCGAGCACGATGTTGTCGGTCAGCCCGATCGTGGCGAGGGAACCGCCCGTGTTTATGCCGCCGGCTTCGGCCCCCACGTTGCCGGTGACCGTGCTGTTGATCAGCACCGACGAAAGGCTTGCTGCAATGCCGCCGATGGACCCTCCGACATTGTCGGCGATGGTGGCGTTGATCGCAATAATGCTGGAGCCATATAGCCCGCCGACGCCCTCTGCCCTGTTGCCGATGACGGCGCTGTCGGTCAGCGTCAGGTTCTCGGTGTAGACGCCGCCGACGATGGCGCCGCGGTTGCCGATGATGATGCTGTCCGAGATGGTCACCGCGCCTGCGGTGCGGACGCCGCCGGCATAGCCGCCCGTATTGTTGCTGATCGTGCTTCCGGTGACGGTGATAAAGCCGTCTCCGAATCCGGCAGGACTTTCGACGCTGCTGAGCTCCCTTGCGTAGAGGCCGCCGCCCAGGTTTCCGTCCACCGTGCTGTCGGCCACATCGATGATCAGGCCTAAGGCGCCCCCGCCTTCGGTCGCGACGTTGCCGCTCAGCACGCTGTCCCTGATCCGCACGTCGAGCGCGTAGACGCCGCCGCCAAACCCACCCCCGTCGGGGGCGGCGCTGTTGCCGATCAGGGCGCTGTCGGTCAGCGTCACCGTGCGCGAGCCCCAGATCGCGCCGCCTCCCCGCGCGACTTTGGCTTCTTCTACGACCGGCGTCCCGTCTTCGAGGAAGCTGACTTCGTTGACGGTGGTGCTGCCCACGGCCCTGCCGCCCGTCAGCGTCAGGTTCTCGAGCGTGAGGTCGCCGACGGCGAGGAAGATGCGCGTGTTGTCGCCGACCCGGCCCGCCGCCACGCTCGCGGCCGCGTCGCTGAGCGGGCCGCCCTCCAGCAGCACGTCGTCGCCCGCGGTGTCGCCGGTGATCGTCACCCCCGCCGGGCCGCCGAGGAGGGTGAGCCCGCCCTCGACGCGCAGCGCGCCGCCCTGCCCGAGGCGGATCACCGCGTCCGCCCCGCCGTCGAACACCGCCTCGTCGAAGGTGATCGTATCCGCGCCCGGCAGGAAATTGGCGTAGGCGACCGCCTCGCGGAGCGACGTCAGCCCGTCCGCACCGTCCACGACGTCCGCCGCGGTGGTGACGACCAGAGAGCGCGCCTCCACCGGGCCGCCCGCCTCGAAGGCGCCGAGGTCGCGCACGCCGCGCCCGCCCTCGGCCCCGATCCCCGGCTGGTCGAAGGCCGCGACGCCGCGGGCGTCGACCCCGGGCGTCGCGGGGCCGTCGGCCGAGGCGTCGAGCGCCGGGTTCGCCGCGCCCGCGGCGAGCGCCACAGTGGGCGTCGGCCCGCCATTGTCGCGGACGACGCCCGAGACGACGTTGCGCGAGGCGGTGAGGCTCACATCATTGCGGGACGCAATGGTGAACGGCGTCGCGATTTCGGTCTCGGCGAAGATATCGGTCGGCGCGACGGCGCGCACATAGGCGCCAGCGGCGTCGAACAGCTGCGCGACGACGGCATCTGGCCCCGCCACGCGCTGGTCGGCGATGTTCGCTCCGACGAAGAAGGGGTCCCGGGTGCGACTATCGTCGAATGTTGCGCTCATGGTGTTGCCGACGACGATGCTGTTCGTCACCGTCGTCCTCAAGGACGTGTACGGTGAGACGGCTATCGCCCTCGCCTGCAGCGCCACTCCGTCGTTAAAAATGTAATTGTACGAGACGTTGCCGGTCACGGTGACGTTGGCCAGGCGGCCGCCGCCATAGGGCGTGACCGAGAGAGCAGCGCCGTAGAAAGGTTCGGCGCGGCTGTAGCCGCTGACGGTGCGCGTCCGGTTGTTCGCGATGGTCACGTTCTCGAGATCGAGCACGCCGCCCTTCGCCTCGCCGTCGACGCGTTCGACGGTCCCGCCGCCGAAGCTGATGCCGCCCCCGGCCGTCTGCCCTGCGCGGCCGACAGCCCGTTCTGCGCCTATCGCGCCGACCCCGTTGCCGATGATGGCGGAGTCGCGCGCAAGGAGGTCGCCGCGCACGTAAAGGCCGCCGCCTTGCGCGAAGCCGTTCTCCACCACGGCGAGGTTGTCGCGGACGACGCTGCGCGTCAGCGCCAAGCTCGCCAGCGACGGCTCCTCGCTGAACCTCCCGGCGGCGATCGCGCCGCCGTAGGTGGCGACGTTGCCGGCGAGCGTGCTGTCGACCACGGTCAGCGCGCGGGAGCCGTACACCGCGCCGCCCTTGAACGCCCGCCCGCCCGTCAGCGTCAGCCCGTCGAGCGTGAGGGCGGCGGAGGCGTTGAAGATGCGGCTGTTGTCGCCGAGCAGGCCGGCATTGTAGCTCGCCCCCGCGTCGGTGATCCCGCCCGCCGTGGTCACGTCGTCGCCGTCGGCGTCGCCGCTGATGGTCACGCGCGAGGGGCGGCCCGCGACCACCAGCGCGTCGGTGACCGCGATCTCGCCCCCGGTCAGCCGCAGAAATGCGCCCGCGAGCGAGGGCGCGAAGGTGATGATGTCCTCCCCCGCCTGCGTGTTCGCCAAGGCCACCGCTTCGCGCAGCGAGGTGAGGTTGTCGAAGGCGTCCACCACATCCTCGGCGGTGGTGACGACCAGCGAGGGCGCCTCCGCGACCGGCCCGTCCACCTCGAAGGCGCCGAGGTCGCGCACCGCCGCGCCCGCCCCCGTCGCGCCGGCGCCCGCCACGTCCGCCGCCCCGACGCCGCGCGCATCCGCCGTTACGGCCCCTCCTTCCGACGCGTCGAGCGCGGGGTTGTCGGCCCGCGCCTTCAGCGCGACGGTACGAACCGGCCCGCCATTGTCGGCGAGCGCGCCCGCCAGCAGGCCGCCGCCGATGTCGACGGTCTCCGCGAACACCGCCGAGGCGCTCGTGTCGCCCACATCCGCGCCGCCCGCGAACACGTCCGCCCCGCCGCCGCCGTCGCGCCCGAGAATCGCGGCGCCGGTCACCGTCAGCGTGGCGGGCAGGCTCACGGTGTTGAGGCTGACCTCGTCGCCGCTCGCCGCCGCCGCGGTGTTGCCGAGCACGATGCTGTCGGTCAGCGTCACGCCGCCGAAGCCGTAGACACCGCCGCCTTGCGCCGAGCCGCCCGCCGTGGCGTTGCCCGTCACGGTGCTGCTGACCATCGTGACACTGGCGCCGAACACGCCGCCGCCGTCGGACTCGAAGCCGAGCGTCCGGTTGTCGGCGACCGTGGCGTTCGTCAGCGTCACCGCGCCGCCGGAGACCCCGCCGCCGTCGCCGTAATCGCCTGTCGTCAGGTTGCCGGAGACGGTGCTGTTCGTCACCGTGACCACGCCGGCCCCGGACACGCCGCCGCCGCCCGCGAATCGCCCCGCTATCGAATTGCCCGCGACGGTGACGCCCTCCAGCGTCAGCGCCCCCGCCGCGCGCACGGCGCCGCCGCCCTCGAAATCGGCCGTGGTGCGCCCGCCGGTGAGCGTCAGGCCGATCAGCGTCAGGTCGCCCGCGGTGGCGTGGAGGATGCGGGTGTTGTCGTCGAGCAGGGTCTCGCCCGCCTCGTCGATCTCGCCGTCGCCGTCGTTGTCCACGCCGTCCGCTGTCGCGTCCGCCGCGAGGGTGGCGGCGACGTCGGTGATCCCGCCCGCCAGCGTGACATCATTGCCCAGCGCGTCGCCGGTTATCATGACGCCCGCGGGGCCGCCGACGATGGTCAGCGTGTCGGTGATCAGCAGTTCGCCGGAGGTGAGGCGGATGATGTCCTCGGCCTCGCCGCCGAACACGCTCGGGTCGAACTCGATGACGTCCGCGCCCTCGGCGGCGTTGGCGTCGAGGACCGCCTGCCGCAGCGAACCTTCGCCGCTGTCGTTCGCGTTCGTCACGGTGAAGGTGGCCATGATTCGTCTCCCGGCTGCGCGCGCGAGGGACCTTGAAAGGCGAAGCTGCAAATCGGAAAAAATTTTATTGGAAATTCCAGCGCGGCGCTGGAAACTGGGAGGTGGAAACTCGGATTTGGG
>DAIPIU010000125.1:0-1981 GCA_036770645.1 Rubrimonas sp.
CGGCCGATGCCGCTGGAGGCGCCGGTCACCACCGCCCAGGGGCCATAACGACCGGCGATGCGGTCACGAACGGCTGTCGGCAAGGCTGTCATGGGCAGGGTTCTTTCAGAGCGAGAGGGCGCAAGAAGCCGACGCCGCGCGGCGAGGCGCGTCGGGAGGACAGAGCGGCAGGCGGGAGGGGAACGGTCGTCAGCCGTCGGGTGGCGCGCGCGGCGGGCTCATTGGGCGGCGACCAGGATGGGGCGGCGCGGGGCGGCCGCAGCGACCACGGGCCCTCGCCGCCGCGCATAGGCCAGCGCGAACAGCGGGGGCGTGGCGTAGAACGAGACCACGGTCGACAGCAGCACCCCGCCCGCGACCGACATGGCGAAGGGCGGCCAGAACCCGCCGCCGGCGAGGATCAGCGGCAGGAAACCGCCGAAGGTGGTGACGGTGGTGCTGACGATGTGGCGGCTCGATCCCATCACCACGTCGGCCATGGCGGCGCGGTCGCCGTCGCGGGCGGCGGAGTCCTCCTGCAGGCCGGTCAGGATGATGATCGCGGCGTTGATCGACACGCCGATGGAGCCGATCACGCCGATGATGGCGTTGATCCCGAAGGGGTAGTCGAACACCGCCAGCGACAGCAGGCTGAGGCCCGCCGACAGGGCGCTGACGACGATCGCCACCGCCGAGAGGCGGAACGAGCGGAACGTCACGACGATGGCCGCGATCGACAGGGTGACGATGATGCCGAGCGACGCGAGCAGGTTGCCCAGCGTGCTTGACCGCGCGTCACTGTCGCCGCCGATCTCCAGCCGGTAGCTGCGCGGCAGGGCGAAGCCCGCTTCGTCGAGCGCCGCGCGGACCTCGGCTAGCGCCACCTCGGGCAGCACGTCGCGCAAGATGAAGGCCTGCACCGCGTTGGCGCGCTCGCCGTTGCGGCGGGTGATGACCGGCGAGGCCGGGGCGAGGCCGACCTGCGCCAGCGCCGAAAGCGGCGTGGCGGCGAAGTTGCCTGCGGCGGCCAGATCCGGCCCCGCCGGCGGGACGATGGGCAGATCGGCGATCGCCTGCAGGTCGCCGCGCACCACGTCGCCCACCCGCACGCGCACCGGCAGCTCCTCGGTCCCCTCGATCAGCGACCCGCCGGTGACGCCTTCGAGGCTCGCCTCCAGCTGGCGCGCGACGGCGCCCGGCGTCAGGCCCAACACGCGGGCGGCGGCCTCATTGAGCGTCACGCTCAGTTCGGCGCCGCCGTCCACCACGGTCTCGCGGGCGAGCACGACGCTCGGGACCGCGGCCGCCACCCGCCGCACCTCGGCGCCCAGCTCCCGCAGCGTCGCCACGTCTGGACCCACAAGGCGCAACTCCACGGGCGCGGCCACGGGCGGTCCCTGCACCAGCCCGCGCACCAGCACCTGCGCCTCCGGCGCCAGCGCCCCCGCCTCGCGCTCCAGCCTTCGGATCAGGGTCTCGGTGGCCTGCGGCGAGGCGGTGGTGACCAGCGCCTGCGCGTGGCGCGGCGCGTCGCGCCGACCGCCGGTGATGTTGTAGTAGAAGGCCGGCGCCGAGCGGCCCAACACCCAGGCGACCGAGCGCACCTCGGGCGCGTCGCGCAGCGCGGCGTCGAGCCGATCCACCACGGCGCGGGTCGCGGCCATCGGCGCGCCCACGCGCAGATCGATCTCCAGCGTGAACTGGTCGCGGTCGACGCCGGGGAAGAACTGCGGCGTCAGCAGCGGCAACGAGACGAAGCCGAGCACCGGCAGCACGAGCGACAGCGCGACGGCGCGCACCGGGTTGGCCAGCGCCAGCAGCAGCGAGGCGCGGAACGCCCGGCCGAGGCGCGGCAGGCGCAGCCCCGACCTCAGCACCCCCTTGCTCTCGCAGGCTGGCATCGCCCAGCCCGCCATCGCGGGCGTCAACGTCACCGCGACCACGAACGACCACAGCAGCATCACGATCACCGCGATGGCGATGGAGCCGACGAAGTCGCCCG
>DAIPIU010000029.1:0-36951 GCA_036770645.1 Rubrimonas sp.
TGAACGCGGCGCGCGCGTCCGTATCGCCGGACCGTCGCGAAGCGTTGATATCGATGCGCCTTTTAGCGGTTGCCCGATGACCGCGCGCCGCAAGGGACCGTGCGATGCACAAGCGCATCCCCGCCGCCGCGCTTGCCGCGCTGACGGCAGCCGATGCGCAGCCCGACCCCGCGGTCGACGATGCGGCGCGGGTGTCGGCGGCGGGGTTGGGGCGGCGGATGGCGCGGGCGCTCCTGCCGCCGGCGATGCCCGCCGCGGCCTCGGGGGCGCTGCCGGTGTTCCTGACCGCCTGCAACGAGGTGACGGTCCCGGCCCTGCCGTGGTCGCGCGGGTCCGAGACCATCGGCACGCCGATATTCAATCACGAGGAGGGCGGGGCCGCCACGCCGGCCGCGGCGAGGTCGAACCCGTCCGCCGCCGCGCGGCCGTCGAAGCGTCTGGTCGCGCAGGCAAGCGTCAAGGCCATGGAACCCTCCCCGTTTCCCGGTTTCCGGGTGCGGCCCGCAGCGGCGCGAGCGCCGCGCGAGCCCTCTTGCCAATCGCGGGGTTTTCGCGTTTCGTTCGCACCATGACCGAGATGCCCGCAGCCCCGCCGCCCGATCCCGCCCCGCAGGATCCCGCCCCGTCCGATGGCGATGTCGCCGTGATGCTGGGCGGCGCGCGGGTGGTGGCGCGCGGGTCGGGCGCGCTGTGGGTGCCCGGGGCGCGGCTGCTGGCGGTGGCCGACCTGCATCTGGGCAAGGCCGCGCGGCTGGCGCGCCGGGGCGGGGCGCTGCTGCCGCCCTACGAGGCCGCCGACACGCTGGCGCGGCTGGGGGCGGAGGTGGCGGCGCTGGACCCGGCGCTGGTGGTGTGCCTGGGCGACAGTTTCGACGAGCCCGCGGCCGCGGCGGAGCTCGACCCCGCGCAGGGGGCTGCGCTGGCGCGGATGGCGCGGGGGCGGGGCTGGGTGTGGATCGCGGGCAACCACGACCCCGCGCCGCACGCCCATCCCGGCCTGTGCGCGCCCGAGCACCGCGCCGCGGGGCTGGTGTTCCGCCACATCGCGCGGGAGGGGGCCGAGGCCGGCGAGGCGAGCGGGCACTGGCACCCCAAGGCGACGCTCGCGCCGCGGGGGCGGCGGGTGACGCGCCGCTGCTTCCTGACCGACGGGCGGCGGATGATCCTGCCGGCCTTCGGGGCCTTCGCGGGTGGGCTGGACGCGGCCGACCCGCTGTTCGACCGGCTGCTCGGGCCCGGGGCGGTGGCGCTGCTGACCGGTCCGCGCGTGGTGCGGGCGCCGCGGTCGGCGCTGCTGCCGCGGCGCGCGGCATGACCCCGCGCGATCCCGACTGGGAGGGGCGCGCGCGCGAGTCCTTCGCGCGGCAGGGCTTCATGGGCCTGCTGGGGGCGGAGATGACCGAGATCGCGCCCGGCGCCTGCGCGGTCGCGCTGGCCCTGCGGCCGGACCTGCGCCAGCAGCACGGATACGGCCATGCGGGGGCGGCCTGGGCCATCGCCGACACCGCCATGGGCTATGCGGCGCAGAGCCTGATGGGGCCGGGCGACGGCGTCGTGTCGGTCGAGGTCAAGATCAACCTGCTGGCCCCGGCGCGGGGCGCGCGCCTGATCGCGCGGGCGCGGGTCGAGAAGGCGGGGCGCACGCTGACGGTCTGCCGCGCCGACGTGGCGGCGGTGGACGGGGAGGGGCGCGAGACGGCCGTGGCGCTGGCCATCGGCACCTTCATGGCGCTGCAGGGCGTGCCCGAGCCCGGGGCGTGAGGCGGAACGCGCCGGGCGGCCTTCCCGCGCTCCGCGCGCAGGGTCGGGACCGTCCAGACGTGGATATCCAATCAAGGTATTGATTGGAAACGGCATTCAGGCGGACATCGAGTTGATCGCATCGCGCCTGAAGGAGTTTTCCCCCGTCGCGCGCGGCGCGACGGACCGTGTCCTGCACCGAACAAAGAGACGGGGCGGCACCGCCGCCCCGTCCGCGATCCGCCCGCGTGCGCGGGAGGGTCGCCCCTCCCGCGTTGCGTCACGAGCCGATGACGCCGCCGTCGTTCTTGGTGACGACCACCGTGGCCGAGCGCGGCACGGTGCCGTTATAGTCCGGGAAGCCCGAGCCGAACTTGCCGGCCGCGAAATCCTCGGCCGAGCCGTTGGCGCCGGGATGCTGGAAGTTCACGAAGAACGTCTTTCCGTCGGGCGTGCCGACGACGCCCGTGCACTCCTGCCCCCAGGGGCCGGTCATGAAGCGCCGGATCTCGCCGGTGACGGGGTCCGCCGCCAGCAGCGCGTTCATGCCGAAATCCTTCAGCGGGCCGCTGTAGTCCGGTCCGATGTCGCCCATGTCGGTCTGGATCCACAGCCGCGAGTTGGCGTCGCACCACAGGCCGTCCGGGCAGGCGAAGATGTTGTCGTCGTTCAGCGCGGCGCCGGTGGCGACGGCCGAGTTCTTCGCATTGCCGGCGATCACGAACAGGTCCCAGTCGAAACGGGCCCGGGTGTGGTCGCCGCCCTCGTAGTGCCAGCGCACGATCTGGCCGAAATTGTTCTCGGCCCGCGGGTTCACCGCGTCGACCTGTGCCTGGGTGCGGCGCGAGTTGTTGGTGAGCGCAAAGAACACCTCGCCGGTCGCGGGGTCGATGGTGCCCCATTCCGGACGGTCCATCTTGGTCGCGCCGACATGGTCGGCGGCCAGACGGGTGTTCACGAGGATGTCGGCGAGATCGGCGAAGCCATTGGCCGGGGTCAGCCCGTTGCGGCCCGCCGCCAGCGCCAGCCATTCGCCGGTGCCGTCGTCGTTGAAGCGCGCGGCGTAGAGCGTGCCGCTGTCGAGGATCGAGCCGTCGGTCTCGCCCGGCACATAGACGCCATCCGAGACGAACTTGTAGATGTATTCGAACCGCGCATCGTCGCCCGAATAGCAGACGACCGGCGCGCCGGCCTCGACAGGGGCGAACACCACGCCCTCATGGGCGAAGCGGCCCAGCGCGGTGCGCTTGACCGGCACGGCATCGGGGTTGAACGGGTCGATCTCGACGAGCCAGCCGAAGGCGTTCGGCTCGTTGCGGTAGTCCTCGGCGGGCGAGGCGCCCTTGGTCGTCGCGTCGAAGCGGACATATTCGTCCGCGCCCGACTTCGCGAGGTGCCAGCCGTAGCGACCGCCCTTGGGGTTGGTCGAAACGCCGTAGCGGGCGTGTTCGCGCGGCAGGTCGGGCTTCTGGTCGATCTGGGTGGTGTTGGCGAAATAGCCGGCCCAGTTCTCCTCGGCCGCGATGTAGGTGTTCCAGGGCGTCGCGCCATGGGCGCAGTTGTTCACCGTGCCGCGGGTCATGGTGCCGTCGGGGCTGAACTTGGTGACGACATGCGCGGAACCGCGCACCGGGCCGCCGATGGCGATGGGCGTGCCCGCGGTCACGCGGCGGTTGCGCGGGTCGGCGACGACCGCCCAGCTGCCGTCGGCCTGCTTCGCGGTGCGGTAGATCGAGACGCCATGCGCGGCGATCTCCATGCGCACCTCGTCGTCGTCGCGCATGCCGTCGGCGTCGTAGACCACGGCGCGGTGGTTGTGCGCGACGCCCTTGTAGCCCGCCTTCTCGGCGTGGAGGAAGCGCGGCTCGATGTATTCGTGGTTCACGCAGATCAGGCCGTCTTCCGAGGAATGGCCGTCGATCGGGAAGTAGTGGATCCCGTCATGGAGCTGGCCGACCTGGTGCTCCTGCTCCGCGCCGGTGTTGGCGCCCGAGCGGAAGGCGGGCATGTCGCCCGAGATCGGCGCGCCGGCCGGGGCGAGGATCTGGGAGCTGTAGCCCTCCGGGACGACAACCGTGTCGTCGAAGCTGACGGGGACCGGCTTGAAGCCGATCAGGCTGGACGTGGTGCCGGCCAGCGCCGCCTTGCCGGTCATGCCGCCGCCGATAAGCCCGGTGGCGATCGCGGTCAGGCCGCCGGCCATGAAGCTGCGGCGTGCGACATGCGCCTCCATGACCTCGTAGAAGTTGCGGTTGGCGGAGGTGTTGCACTGCGGCTCGTCGCCGTGTTCGTAGCCCATCGCCTGCGTGTGGTCGGGATAGTCGTTCTCGAAGTCCTTCACGGACGGCTCCTGTCGAATCCTGGCTGCCGCCGGGTCGGGCGACGCTCGGGTTGTCGGATGCCACAGACATACCCGCCGCGGTTGACGCTTCGATGCCAGCGCGATGACGTTTCGGCGACTGTCCACAGGCGCGTCAGGGGAAATCGACCCGGTGGCTCCAGCCGCGGCCGTCGGTGATGGTGAGGCTGCGGAAGCCCAGCGCCCGCAGCAGGTCGTAGAAGGTCGCCTGTCCCGCCATGCCGGCGTCGCGGAAGAAGGCGGTGTCGCGCGCAGGGGCGGAAAGCTGCGCCATCACGGCGCGGGCGCGGAACAGGGTCGCGAAGATCTCGTCGTCCAGCGCCACGGCGATGGCCTCATCGGCCTCGCCGCCCTTGGCGAAGATCGTGTAGCGCGGCGCGTAGGCGAGGCGCATCTGGAGCTGGGCGAGATGGGTGAGGAAGCCCAGCCGGTCGTCGCGCCCGGCGGGCGCGGCGGGGATCAGCGCGCGCTCGAACGCCTCGCTGCTCGACACGGGCGGATAGTAGTAGTCGGTGCGCGGGTCTTCCGCCCCGGCCGGCGTGGCCAGGGCGGCGAGCAGCGCGAGGGCGGGCAGGCGGCGCATGGGCGGCTCCGTGCGGGATCGGCCCGCGCAGGCTAGCCCGGGCGCGGCCCGCCCGCGAGCCTCAGAAGCGGTAGCCGACGCCGACGCCGACCAGCCAGGGATCGATCTGCGCCTCGCCGGTCAGCGCGCCGTTGTTCACGCTGACGTCGGCCTCGAGGAACACCTTCTTCACGTCGAAGTTGACGAAGATGCCCTCGGCCACCTCGTAGTCGACGCCGGCCTGGAGCGCCCAGCCGAAGGTGTCGTCGAGGTTGACGCTGTCGAAGTCGCCGTCGCTGCCGCCGTAGAAGATGGTGTAGTTGATGCCGGCGCCGAAATACGGCTTCAGCTTCGACAGCCCCTCGACGCCGGTCCAGTCGCCGAGCTGGGTGACGTGATACTGCGCGGTGAGGGTCGGCGGCAGCAGCCAGACATCGCCGAGATTGGCGCCGTCGATGCTGCCCCGGCCGCGCAGGTCGTGCGGCGTGGTGCCGAGGATCAGCTCGAGCGCGAGGTTCGGCGTGAAGAAATAGGAGATGTCGAGTTCGGGGATCAGCGTGTCGCTGATGTCGATCCCGGCTCCTGCGACCTGGTCGAGGCTGAGATCCTCGTCGGGGAGCACGCCCACGGCGCGCACGCGCACCATCCAGTCGCCGTCAGACTTGGCGGCGTACCAGGGCGCGGCATCCTGGGCGGTGGCGGGGGCCGCGACCATCAGGGTCAGGGCGGCGCAGGCGCCCATCAGGGCGGTGATCGGCTTCATGGCAGGTGTCCCTCCGGCATAGTGTCTGGCCGCACTTTGCCGTGCGGTCCCTCGTAACTTGTTCAGGAAGCTTTACGGCGAATTGATTCGGATCAGTCGCGCGGCACGGCCGCCGCCGCGGCGCGCGACTGCTGCGTATCCGCAACAGTCAGAACAGGCCCTCGACCCGGCCATCGGCGTCGAGCCCGATGCTTTCGGCGGCGGGAACCCGGGGCAGGCCGGGCATGGTCATGATGTCGCCGCAGATAGCCACCACGAAGCCGGCCCCCGCCGCCAGCCGCACCTCGCGCAGCGGGATCGTGAAGCCGGTCGGCGCGCCGCGGCGGTCGGGGTCGGTGGAGAAGGAATACTGCGTCTTGGCGATGCAGACGGGCAGGCGGCCGTGGCCCGCGGCCTCCCACGCCGTCAGCCGGTCGCGCACGCGCCGGTCGGCCTGCACCCCGTCGGCGCGGTAGATGCGGCGCGCCACGGTCTCGATCTTGTCGAACAGGGGCATGTCGTCGTCGTAGAGCGGGACGAACCGCGCGCCCCCGCCTTCGACCAGCGCCGCGACGCGGCGGGCCAGCGCCTCGGTCCCGGCCGATCCGTCGGCCCAGTGGGTGCAGACCAGCGCCTCCGTCCCGTGGCCGGCGGAGAAGGCCTGCACGGCCTCGAGCTCGGCCTCCGTGTCGGCGTGGAAGCGGTTGATCGCCACCAGCGCCGGGACGCCGAACTGGCGCAGGTTCTCGATGTGCCGACCGAGGTTGGCGCAGCCGCGGCGCACCGCCTCGACGTCCTCGCGCCCGAGATCGGCCTTGGCGACGCCGCCGTTCATCTTCAGCGCGCGCACCGTCGCGACGACCACCGCGGCGGCGGGCATGAGCCCCGCCTTGCGGCACTTGATGTCGAAGAACTTCTCCGCCCCGAGATCGGCGCCGAAGCCCGCCTCGGTCACCACCCAGTCCGCGAGCCTGAGCGCGGCCCGCGTGGCGATCACCGAGTTGCAGCCATGGGCGATGTTGGCGAAGGGTCCGCCATGCACGAAGGCGGGCGTGCCCTCGAGCGTCTGCACGAGGTTGGGCTGCATCGCCTGGGACAGCAGCACGGTCATCGCCCCGTCGGCCTTCAGGTCGCGCGCGGTCACAGGGCGTCGGTCGCCGGTTTCGGCGACCACGATGTCGCCCAGCCGCCGCTGCAGGTCGGCGCGGTCGGTCGCGAGGCACAGGATCGCCATGACCTCCGAGGCCACGGTGATGTCGAAGCCGCCCTCGGCGGGATGGCCGTTCGCGGCGCCGCCGAGGCCCGTCACGATCCGCCGCAGCGCGCGGTCGTTCATGTCCATGGCTCTCCGCCAGACGATGCGCCGCGGATCGATGCCGAGCGCATTGCCCCAATGCAGGTGGTTGTCGATCATCGCCGCCAGCAGGTTGTGCGCCGCGCCGATGGCGTGGAAATCGCCGGTGAAGTGGAGGTTGATGTCCTCCATCGGGATGACCTGCGAGCGCCCGCCGCCGGCGGCGCCCCCCTTCATGCCGAAGCAGGGGCCGAGCGAGGGCTCGCGCAGGCAGATCGCTGCCCGCTTGCCGATGCGCGCCAGCCCGTCGCCGAGGCCCACGGTGGTGGTGGTCTTGCCCTCGCCCGCCGGCGTCGGGTTGATCGCGGTCACCAGCACCAGATGGCCGTCGGGGCGGTCGGCGAGCCCGGCGAGGAATTCGGCCGAGAGCTTGGCCTTGTCGTGCCCGAAGGGCAGGAGGTGCGCGGGCGGCACGCCGAGCCTTTCGCCGATCGCGGCGATGGGCAGGGGCGCGGCGGCGCGCGCGATCTCGATGTCGCTGGGCTGGCTCATGGCGGTCCTCCCGGGGAGCGCGGCTGGTTCGGGCCCGCCGCATTGACTGCGGCGACGGTAGGACGCGGCCGTTTCGCTGTCGACGGGGCAGGGCGCGGGGCAGGGCGCGGGGAAGGCGGCCCGTTTACCGAAGCGCCACGCTTTCCTGCACAGCATCGCGTCCGGCGCCGCGCAGTCGCGCGACGGGCAGGGGGAGGGGCGCGTGGCACGCACCGGCCAGCATCTCGCGCGGCTTCTGGCCGAGCGCGGCATCGAGACCGCCTTCGGCCTGCCGGCGCAGCACGCGCTCGAGATCTGGCGCGGCCTGCCGGGCGCGGGGCTGCGCATGGTCACGGCGCGCAGCGCCGCGGGCGCGGGCCACATGGCCGACGGCTATGCCCGGGTCGCGCGGCGGCCCGCGGCATGTCTGCTGGGGGCCGGCCCAGGCGTGGCGGGCGCGGCATCGGCGCTGGGCCAGGCCTTCGGCGACAGCGTGCCGATGCTGCTGGTGACCGCTGGACCGCATCGCGGCCGCGACGGGCCCGGCGCGCTGCACGCCATGGCCGATCCGCTGGGCATGCTGCGCGGCCTGGCGCGCTGGTCGCGCGCCGTCGAGGCCCCGGACGAACTGCCCGAGGCGCTGGACGCCGCCTGCGCCCTGTTCGCGGCCGCCCGGCCCGGTCCGGTGCACCTGCACATCCCCGCCGACGTGCTGGGGGCTGAGGCCGGCGTGATGGATGCGCCGCCGATGGCCCTGCCGCAGCCCCCCGCGCCGCTGGCCGCCGAGGTGGCCGAGGCGGTGATGCGGCTGTCCATCGCCCGGGCGCCGCTGCTGCTGCTGGGCGGCGGCGCGCTGGGGATCGGCGCCGCCCGCGCCGCGGCGCTGGCCGAGCGTCTGGGCGGCCCGGTGCTGACGACCTCGAACGGGCGCGGGCTGCTGCCGCAGGACCACAAGCTGCATCTGGGCGGCCGCTTCCCGTCCGAGCCGGTGCGTGCGCTGCTGTCGGCCGCCGACGCCGTGCTGGCCATCGGCACGGAATTCGCCGCCGCGGAGTGGACGCCCGGCGGCGCGCCGCCGCCGCCGCTGCTCCCCGACGCGCTGATCCGGGTCGACCGCGACCCCGCGCAGCTCGAGGCCCCGGCCGCGGGGCTGGGGATCGCCTGCGACGCGGTGGCCTTCGTCGACGCGCTGCTGGAATCCCTGCCGCCGCGCGACCGGCCGCCGGCCGACCTCGGGCCGCTGCGGGCGCGCAGCGGAAATGCCATGCCGTCGCGGCTGGCGCGCCACCAGCCGCTGCTCGAGGCGCTGTGGGAGCATCTGCCCGAGGCGATCATCGTGGCCGACCCCTGCGAGCCCGCCTACGCGGGCATCGCCGCCGCCGCCCCGCCCGCGCCGGGCCGCTGGTGGTGCTCGGCCTCGGGGTTCGGATCCATGGGCTATGCCGTGCCCGCCGCCATCGGGGCCAAGATCGCCGACCACCGTCGCCCGGTCGTGGCCCTCGTGGGCGATGGGGGCATGCTGGCGACCGCTGGCGAACTGGCGGCCGCGGTCGAGCACGGGGCGCATGTGCTGGTGCTGGTCTGGAACAATTCGGGCTTCAACGAGGTGCGCGAGCAGATGCGCGCGGCCCAGATCAGGCCGACTTGCGTCGACCTGTCGCCCATCGACTTCCAGAGCCTTTCCCGCGCCTTTGGCGCAAGCTATGCGCGGATCAGCGGACTCGATTACCTGCGCGACGCGCTGCGGTCGGCCGTGACGCGGCCGACGCCCTGCCTGCTGGAGCTGCGCGAGGAGTTCTGGTTCGGCTGAGGCGGGGCCTCATGCCGGCCGCATCGCCGGGGCATAGAGGCGCTGGGGCGGCACATGCAGCCGCGCCGCGTCGCCGATGCGGAGGTCGCCGGGCCGCTCGACCCAGCCGGTCACGCCGCGGCGCGCGGCGGCCACCCGCGGAAAGGCGGCGCCGCGCCCCGGGAACCGCGCCTCGAGAACCTCGCCCACGAACCTGCACGGGCCGTTCTCCATGTCGACGGCGATGGACGCGCCGCCCTCGAAGATCAGGCGCGAACCGGGGGGGATCTCGGTGAAGCGGGGCACGCCCGCCACCATCAGGTTCGCGCCGGTCCATTCCGGGCGGATCTCGGGGATGCCCATGTCCGCCGCCACCGCCGCCATCTCCTCGGCCGAGACGATGCTGAGCTGGCGCGCGTTGCGGATTTCGGTCCCGCGCGCGTATTGCAGCCTCACGCGCGAGCAGGAGGGGCGGGTCAGCCCGCCATGGCAGTCGCCCTCGGCCCCCTCGAAGGTCAGGCGCAGGGTCTCGACGGGCTCGGCCAGCAGCGTGACGGCGCGGTCGCGCACCACGCCGGTCCAGACGACGCGGGCGGCGATGTCGGTCGGGGTCAGAATCGGCATGGTCGCCTCCGGGTTCCCCCCCTAGCTGTAAGGCGCGCGGCCCGCCGCGTCGCCCTGTTCCCTGCGCCGGGAGACCACCGTTGGATTTCGCCGCCCTCGGCGCCCTCGCGGGCCTGTTCGCCGCGGCCTTCGGGGCGGCCACGCTGCTGCCCTTCCAGTCCGAGGTGGTGTTCGTCGCGCTGCTGGCCGCCGAAGCCGCATCGCCCGCGGCGATCCTGACCGTGGCCAGCATCGGCAACACGCTGGGCAGCATGGTGAACTGGGTGATGGGGCGTTTCGTCGAGCATTTCCGCGGCCGGCGCTGGTTCCCGGTGACCGAGGCGCAGCTCGCGCGCGCGCAGGGCTGGTACGCGCGCTGGGGCGTCTGGACGCTGCTGCTGAGCTGGGCGCCCTTCGGCGACGGCTTCACGGTGGTCGCCGGGATCATGCGCACGCCGCTGTGGCTGTTCACGCTGATCGTCGGCGCGGTGAAGACGGCGCGCTATGCGCTGATCGCCTGGGGCATGGGGGCGCTGTGAGGCGGGCCCCGTCCGGGGGGGGCGGACCGTTGGCCGGAAGCGCGGGCCGCAGGTTGGGGCCGGAAGCGCGGGCCGGAAGCGCGGGCCGGAAGCGCGGGGTTGAACGGCGGGGCGGGCCTTGCCATAGGGAACCGGACAGGCCCCGGTCGGGGCGGGGCCGCGCCGGCGGCCGGCAGGGAGCGCGCATGCGGACCATCCGCGGCCGCGACGCCACGCCCGCGGCGCTGCGCGGCGCGACGGCGGCGCTGGGCAATTTCGACGGGGTGCATCTGGGCCACCGCGCGGTCATCGAGACCGCCCGCGCCGGCGCGCCCGATGCGCCGCTGGGCGTGGTGACCTTCGCGCCGCACCCGCGGCGCTTCTTCGCCCCCGACGCGCCGCCCTTCGAGCTGATGACCGCCGAGATCAAGGAAAGGCGGCTGGCGAAGCTGGGGGTCGAGGCGTTGTTCGCGATCGACTTCGACATGGCCCTGTCGCGCATGAGCGCCGAGGAATTCTGCGCCGAGGTGCTGGCCGGGCGGCTGGGCCTGCGGCATGTCGCGGTCGGCGCGGATTTCTGCTTCGGGGCGGGGCGCCGCGGCACCGCGGAGACCCTGCGCGCCGAGGGGGCGCGGCTGGGCTTCGGCGTGTCGGTCGCGCCGCTGCGCGCCGAGGCCGGGCGCGAGGTGTCCTCGACGGCCATCCGCGCGGCGCTGGCCGAGGGGCGGCCGGGCGACGCGGCGGCGATGCTGGGACACTGGCACCGCATCGAGGGGCCGGTGCTGCACGGCGACAAGCGCGGCCGCACCCTGGGCTATCCCACCGCCAACATGGCCATCGAGGGGCTGATGCCGCCGCGGCCGGGCGTCTATGCGGTGCTGGTCGACGTGCTCGACGGGCCCTGCGCCGGCGCCTATCCGGGCGTGGCGTCGCTGGGCGTGCGCCCGATGTTCGAACTCGACCGGCCCAGCCTCGAGACCCACCTGTTCGACTTCGCGGGCGACCTCTACGGCGCGACCCTGTCGGTGGCGCTGGTGGCCTGGCTGCGCCCCGAGGCGCGCTTCGGCGGCCTGCCCGCGCTGGTGGCGCAGATGGACGCCGACAGCGCCGAGGCCCGCCGGCGTCTGGCGGCGGTCACGCAGCGTCCGTGAAGCGCACCGCGCCGATGTAGGGCAGGTTGCGGTGGGCCTGGGCATAGTCGATGCCGTAGCCGACCACGAAGGCGTCGGGGATCTCGAAACCGGTCCAGCGGGCCGCCACGCGCGCCTCGCGCCGCGACGGCTTGTCGAGCAGGGCGCAGACCTCGAGGCTGCGCGGCCCGCGGGTGCCCAGAAGGCGCAGCACATGGGCCAGCGTGTGGCCGGTGTCGACGATGTCCTCGACCACCAGCACGTCGCGGCCCGCGATCGCGCCGCGCAGATCCTTCAGCACCCGCACCTCGCGCGAGGACGCGGTGGCGTTGCCGTAGGAGGAGACCTCCATGAAGTCGATCTCGCAGGGCACGGTCAGCCGGCGGACCAGATCGGCGATGACCATGAAGGAACCGCGCAGCAGGCCGACGACCACGAGTCGGTCGGTTCCCGCGTAATGCGCGTCCACCGCGGCGGCGAGCGCGGCCACCCGTGCGGCGATGGCGTCCTCCGCAATCAGCTTGTCGATGACGTAGGGTCGCATTATCCCCCCTGTTCCCGCGCGGCCCGGCCGCCGCCCGCCCTCGCCCCGGTCCGCCCATGCCGACGCACGCCGAGAAGCGCAGGATGCCCTACAGCGCGGCGGAGATGTATGCGCTGATCGCCGACATCGAGGCCTACCGCGAATTCCTGCCCTGGTGCCAGGCGACGCGCATCCGTGCCCGCCGCCCGCTGCCAGACGGCGCGGGCGAGGTGATCGACGCCGACCTTGTCATCAGCTTCAAGGTGTTCCGCGAGAAATTCGGCAGCCGCGTCACCCTGCGCCCCGAAGCGCGCATCATCGACGTCGAATACCTCGACGGACCGTTCCGCTATCTCAACAACCACTGGACGTTCGTGCCGGAAGGCGAGCGGTCCTGCACCGTGGATTTCTTCGTGGACTTCGAGTTCAAGTCGAAGACGCTGCAGGCGATCATCGGATTGGTATTCAACGAGGCGATGCAGCGCATCGTGCGCGCCTTCGAGCGGCGGGCCGAGGCGCTGTACGGCCCGCGCAGCCTGCCGGAGGCCTGACGGCCCAGCCCGCGCGACCCGCAAGCGGCGGCGCGGCCTCAGCGGCAGCGGCGGGCCTCCGAGCGCCAGCGGTCGGCCTCGGAACGCAGGCGCCGCGCGTCGGATTCGGCGCGGCGGGCATCGTTGGCGGCGCCGGCGGCGCGTCGGTCGGCATCGGCGATGCGGCGCTCGGCCGCGCCCTGGGCCCGGCGCGCGTCGTCGAGGTCACGCGCGCAATCGGTGATCGCGCCGCGCATCTGCGCGATCTCCTGCGATTGGTTCAGGATGCGTCCGCGCAGCGTCGCGAAGTCCCGGGCCTCGGCCCGCAGCCGTTCGATGGTCTCTGCATCGGCCTGCGCCTGCGCCTCGAGCGCCTCGATGCGGGCCCGCAGCAGGGCCAGTTCGTCCGGCGCGCCCTGGGCGAGGGCGGCGGGGGCGGCGAGGCCGAGCGCGAGGGCGGCGGCGAGCTGTCTCATGCGCCGGAGGTGGGAGCAGCGCGGCGCGCAGCCAAGGCCCGGCGTCACAGCGCCGCGGCCAGCGCAGCGGCGAAGCGGTCCTCGTCGGCCGCATCGGTCCACAGATGCGGCGTCACGCGCAGCGAGGCCCCGCGCCGGCTGACATGCACCCCGCGCGCCGCCAGCCGCGCCGTGAGGTCGGGCGGCGCGCCGGGAGGCAGCGCCAGCGACAGGTAATGCGGCCCGCGCCAGCCATCGGGCGGGCCCGCGAGCCCCAGCGCCGCGGCGCGCCCGGCCAGCCGCGCCGTCGCGGCCGCGAGCGACGCCTCGATGGCCGGCACCCCCCAGCCGGCGAGAAGCCGCAGCGAGGCGATCAGCGCCGGCAGCGTCGCGAAGTTCGACCGCTCGCCCATGTCGAAGCGCCGCGCGCCGGGCTGGTGGTCGTCGCGGTAGCGCACGAGCGCGGCGAAATCCTCCGATCCCGCGCGGCCGAGCCAGGTCTGCTCGAGCGGCCGCCCGTCGCGGTGCTGCGGCGCGACCCAGAGGAAGCCGGTGGAATAGGGGCCGAGCAGCCATTTGTAGGCGGCGGCGACCGCGAAATCCGCGCCGATGGCGGTCAGGTCGGTCGTCATGGCCCCGGCCGACTGGGTGAGGTCGAGCACCAGCGCCGCGCCCACGGCCCGGCAGCGCGCGCCGATGGCGGCGAGGTCGAGCCGCGCGCCGGTGGTCCACAGCACATTGGGCAGGGCCGCGACGGCGCAGCGTCCGTCGATGGCGGCGAGCACGTCCGCCGTTGGGTCGCGGGCGGGGTCCGTGTCCACCGCCACGATCCCGGCCCCGGCCTCGGCGGCCCGCGCGCGCCAGACATGGACGTTCGAGGGGAACTGGTCGCGCAGCAGCACCACCCGGTCGCCTTCGCGCAGCGGCAGGTTCAGCGCCGCCGCCGCGAGGCCATAGCTGGCCGAGGGCACGAGGGCGACCCCTTCCGCGTCGGCCCCGACAAGGCCCGCGAACAGCGCCCGCGCGACCTCCGCCTCCTCGAAGAAGGCCGCCGGCGCGATCTCCCAGGGCCGGGCCTTGCGGCGCATGCCGGCGATGCCGGCCTCGATTGCGGCCCGGGGCATGGGGCCCATGTAGGCGCAGTTCAGGTAGGCGGTGTCGGCGGGGATGTCGAACAGCGCCCGCTGGCAGGGCAGGGGGGACGCGCGTCGAGGCCGCTGGTTCATGGGGTTCCCTTCCGGTTCCGTCGTGCCGCCCGTGCGGCCGTTTCCGCGGTTCGTCCGGCCGGCGGCAGGGCCGCAGCGGTCTCAGTTCGGCGGCTCTGCCGCAGCGGTCTCAGGTCGGCGGCGCAGCCGCCGGGCCGTCGCGCAGCAGGCGCGCCAGCGCCCCGAGACCCGCCGCCAGCCGCGCCCGGTCCTCGCGCGCGCCGAGCGCCACGCGGACGTAATCCGGTCCGGTCGGCGTGCTTCCGCGGGTCACGGCATAGACGCTGCGCGGCGCGGTCAGCACGTCCTCGGCGGCGGCCGCGGCGGCGAAATCGGCCGAAGCCATGCCCGCGGGCATGGGCAGCAGGGCGAAGCTCGCCGCCGGGTGGATGCGCGCGCCGTGGGGGCCCAGCGCCTCCGCCGCCAGCGCCGCCCGCGCCGCGATCTCGTCGCGCACCCGCGCCCGGATGCGTTCGGCGTCGCCCGCGGCGATCAGCTCGGCCCCCAGCGCGACCGTCAGCCACGAGACATGGTGCGCGATGGCGGCATGGGCGCGCCCCAGCCGCGCCATGGCGCGGGCGGGCGCGAGCACGAAGCCCAGCCGCAGCCCCGCCGCCACGCATTTCGACAGGCTGGTGACGTACCAGCAGCGTTCGGGGCAGAGCGTGGCGAAGGAGGGCGGGCGCGCGTCGAGCAGCCAGCCATAGACGTCGTCCTCGATCACCTGAAGCTCGCGCCGGCGCAGCACCTCGGCCAGCGCGGCGCGGCGGTCCCCGGACATCAGCGACAGGGTCGGGTTGTTGAAGGTGGCGGTCAGCAGCACGGCGTTGGGGCGCAGGCGGCGCGCGGCCTCGTCCAGCGCGGCGGGCAGCATGCCCTCGGCGTCGGCCGCGACGGGTTCCAGCCGCACGCCGCCGGCCTCGGCGCATTCGCGCAGGCCCGGGTGCACATGGGGCTCGACCAGCGCCACGCCCTCGCCGCCGGGGGCGAGCGCGCCGAGGCAGGCCATCACCGCCTGCTGCGCGCCGTTGGTGGCCAGCATGCGCTCCGCCTCCGCCGGCACGCCGCCGGCGCGCAGCCAGTCGGCGAGCACGGCGCGCAGCTCCGGCGTCTCGTCGTGGCGGGTGTAGCGGGTGAGGGGCAGGGCGGATTCGCGGGCCAGCAGGCGGCGCAGCGCCGCGGTCAGCTCGGCGTCCTGGCCCACATCGGCGGCCTGGTTGCCGCGCAGGTCGATCTTGCCGCCGGGCCGCGCCTCGAGCAGCGCGTCGAGCCCGGAGGCCGGCGCGTCGGCGGCCCGGGCGAAGGTGCCGCGACCCACTGTCGCCTCGAGCGCGCCGCGGTCGATGGCGATGCGGTAGGCGCGGGCCACGGCGCCGGGGCTGACCTTGAGTTCCCAGGCGAGGTCGCGCACCGGGGGCAGGCGCTCGCCGGGGGCGATGGCCCCGTCGCCCACCGCCGCGACGATCTGGTCCGCGAGGGCGCGGTAGCGGGGGCCGGCGGCGGGGCCGAGCCGTGGGCGCCAGTTTGTATCCATCACAACTTCCGGGTGGAGCCGAATCGCGGATTTTGTATCATCCGAATCGGCCGCAAGGAAAGATACAATATGCATTGTATCTCGCGGCAGGAGGCCTGCGCCATGACCCCCCGCCCGCTGTTCACCGCCACCCTCGGCGCCGCCATCGACCGGGCGCGCGCCGCCACGGTCCGCGCCCTTTGGGCGCTGGACGAAGTGCTTGGCGTCTGGCGCCACCGGCACGCAACGCGGCGCGAGCTGCGCGACCTGCCGCCGCAGATGCTGCGCGACATCGGCCTGACGCCGGAGGATGCGCGCCGCGAGGCGGACAAGCCGTTCTGGCGCGGCTGATCGTATCGATACAATTCGCTCGACATGCCCGGTGGGGCGGCGTGCTGCGCTGCCGCACCGGGCCCCGACCTTTTTCCCGTTGACCGCCGCGCCGGACCGGTTCATGCAATGCGCGGGCCGTCCGGCGGACGAGGGCGAGCGTCGGCCGGCTCAGCGAAATCGCCCTGACGACGGAGCGCGTCCATGACGCTTCCCCCCAAGCCGCAGGCCCTGCCTGCGCGTCCCGAATTCTCGTCCGGCCCCTGCGCCAAGCGCCCCGGCTGGACGGCCGAGGCCGTGATGGCGAAGGCTCAGCTGGGCCGGTCCCACAGGGCGGGCCCCCTCAAGAAGCAACTGGCCGACAGCATGGCGCGCACCGCCCGGCTGCTCGGCGCGCCGGCCGACTGGCTGTGCGGCATCGTGCCGGCCTCCGACACCGGCGCGGTCGAGATGGCGATGTGGACCATGCTGGGCGCGCGCCCCGTGGACATCCTTGCCTGGGAGAGCTTCGGCGAGGGCTGGGCGACCGACGCGGTGAAGCAGCTGAAGCTTTCCGACGCGCGGGTGGTGACGGCCCCCTACGGCGAACTGCCGGACCTGTCCGCCGTGCGCCCGGACGCCGACATCGTGTTCACCTGGAACGGCACCACCTCCGGCGCGCGCGTCCCGGATGCCGGCTGGATCGCCGACAACCCCGAGCGCATCGTGATCTGCGACGCGACCTCGGCCGCCTTCGCGCAGCCGCTGGATTTCTCGCGGCTCGATGTCGTGACCTTCTCGTGGCAGAAGGTCCTGGGGGGCGAGGCCGCGCATGGCGTGCTGATGCTGAGCCCGCGCGCCGTCGCGCGGCTGGAGGGCTTCGCCGCGCCCCGGCCGCTGCCGAAGATCTTCCGCCTGACCAAGGGCGGCAAGCTGATCGACGGCATCTTCAAGGGCGAGACCATCAACACCCCGTCGATGCTGGCCGTGGCCGACTATGCGGATGCGCTGGACTGGGCCGAGGGGATCGGCGGGCTGCCCGCCCTGATGGCGCGCGCCGACGCCAACGCCGCGGCGCTGCAGGCCTGGGTCGACGCGCGCGACTGGGTCGAGAACCTGGTGGCCGTGCCCGCCCATCGCTCCAACACCTCGGTTTGCCTGCGGATCGTGGACCCGGCGGTGGCCGCGCTCGACCCCGCCGCCCAGCGCGCCTTCGCCGGGCGCGTCGCCAAGCTGCTCGAGGCCGAGGGCGCGGCCTTCGACATCGGCGGCTATCGCGACGCGCCGCCGGGCCTGCGCGTCTGGTGCGGGGCGACGGTGGACACGGCCGATGTGGTCGCGCTGACCGGCTGGCTCGACTGGGCCTTCGCGACCGCCCGCGCGGAACTGGCGCCGCAGGCCGCCTGACCCTTCCCGACATGGCCGCCCCCGCATGGCGCGGGGGCGCGCGTCAGGCTGCCTGCGCATGCGCGGCATGTCCTCAGATGCAAGGTGAACAGCAATGTCCAAAGTTCTGATTTCGGACGAACTGTCCGAGGCCGCCGTCCAGATCTTCCGCGATCGCGGCGTCGAGGTGGACTTCCAGCCGAAGCTCGGCCCCGACGCCGCCAGGCTGGCCGAGATCATCGGCGGCTATGACGGCCTCGCGATCCGTTCGGCCACCAAGGTGACCGCGGCGATCCTCGAGCGCGCCGACCGGCTGCGCGTGGTGGGCCGCGCGGGGATCGGCGTGGACAATGTCGACATCCCCGCCGCCTCGGCCAAGGGCGTGGTGGTGATGAACACGCCCTTCGGCAACTCGATCACCACGGCCGAGCACGCCATCGCGCTGATGTTCGCCTGCGCCCGCCAGCTTCCCGCCGCCGACGCCAGCACCCGCGCCGGCAAGTGGGAGAAGTCGAAGTTCATGGGCGTCGAGATCACCGGCAAGACGCTTGGCGTGCTGGGCTGCGGCAACATCGGCTCGGTGGTCGCGACCCGCGCCATCGGGCTGCGGATGAAGGTCATCGCCTACGACCCGTTCCTGAACCACGAACGCGCCGTGCAGCTGGGCGTCGAGAAGGTCGAGACGGTCGAGGAGCTTCTGAAGCGCGCCGATTTCGTGACGCTGCACCTGCCCAAGACCGCCCAGACCGCCAACATCCTGTCGGCCGAGCGCATCGCGCTGATGAAGCCCTCGGCGCGCCTGGTCAACTGCGCCCGCGGCGGGCTGGTGGACGAGGCCGCGGTCGCCGCGGCGCTGCATGAGGGCCGGCTGGCCGGCGCGGCCTTCGACGTGTTCGAGGTCGAGCCCGCCAAGGCCAACCCGCTGTTCGATGCGCCGAACTGCGTGTGCACGCCGCATCTGGGGGCCTCGACGATCGAGGCGCAGGAGAACGTGGCGCTGCAGGTCGCCGAGCAGATGAGCGACTACCTGCTGACCGGCGCGATCCAGAACGCCATCAACGCCCCCTCGATCACCGCGGAGGAGGCCCCGCTGCTGAAGCCCTGGATCGCCGTCTGCGAGGCGCTGGGCGCCTTCGCCGGGCAGGTGACCGAGACGGCGATCAAGGAGATCGAGATCGAGTATGTCGGCGAGGTCGGCGGCCTGAACCTGCGGCCACTGACGGCGGCGGTCACGGCCGCGCTGCTGAAGCCCAGCATGGGCGAGGGCGCGGTGAACATGGTCTCGGCGCCGATGGTGGCCAAGGCGCGCGGGGTGGCGATCTCGGAGACGCGGCGCGAGGCGCAGGGGGCGTTCGGGTCCTATGTCCGGCTTGTGGTGACCACCGAGCGGCAGACCCGCGCCGTGGCGGCCACCGTGTTCTCGGATGGCAAGCCGCGCTTCATCCAGATCAAGGGCGTGGACATCGAGTGCGAGCCGATGCCCAACATGCTCTACACCACCAACGAGGACACGCCGGGCTATGTCGGCGCGCTGGGCACGCGGCTGGGCGAGCTGGGCATCAACATCGCCACCTTCGCCATGGGCCGCAACGAGCGCGGCGGCGAGGCCATCGCGCTGATCGGCGTCGACGAGCCGGTGACGGCGGCGATGCTGGCCGAGATCCGCACGCTGCGGCAGGTGCGGCAGGCCAAGGCGCTGCGCTTCTGAGTCCGGCCGCGGGGGGCGCGCGTCCCCCGCGCCGCGCTTCGGTCCGGAGCCCGTCCGGCCCGCGCCCTCAGCCGGGGGCGGGCATGGTCAGGCCCTTGCGCACCGCAGGCCTTGCGCCGACCTCCGCGAGCCACCGTTCGAGATGCGGGAAGCCCTCCGTCGCGACGCCCGCGTAGCGCGAGTTCACCCAGGGGAAGGTCGCCATGTCGGCGATGGAGTAGTCGCCGGCGAGATACGGCGCCTCGGCCAGCCGCGCATCGAGCACGCCGTAAAGCCGCCGCGTCTCGTCGTGGTAGCGCTGGTAGGCCAGCGGCATCGGCTCGGGCGCGGCGTTGCGGAACCAGCCCGCCTGGCCCTGCATCGGGCCGATGCCGCCCATCTGGAACATCAGCCACTGGACCGCGACGCTGCGCGCCTTCGCCTCCGCCGGCAGGAAGCGCCCGGTCTTTTCGGCGAGCCACATCAGGATCGCCCCGGATTCGAACACCGCGAAGCCGCCGGCGTCGTGGTCGACGATGGCGGGGATGCGGCCGTTGGGGTTGATCTTCAGGTAGGCGGGGTCCTTCTGCTCGCGCTTCGCGAAGGACAGGACCGTCATGCGGTAGGGCAGCCCCATCTCCTCGAGCGCGATCGAGGCCTTGTGGCCGTTGGGCGTGGCGGCGGTGTAGAGGTCGATCATGGGATCCTCGTCGTTCGGGGGGCGGGCTCGTGTCCTCCCGCACCGCTAGAGATCATGCGTTTCCGGATGGGCGCCATAGGCGGATTCGGGGACGGGCTGTCGTCGATCCGGCGCCGATGGGGCGGCGAGCGAGGGGCGTCCCGCGCGCGTCCGCGACCCCGGCGGTCATGCCGCCCGGCGCAGGCGGGGGGCGGCCGGGCCGTCCGCGGCGCGGGCCTCGGCCTCCCATACGCCCGGCGGGCCGGCCTTGTCGCGCTCCAGCGCGAAGCGCCAGCGCGGCAGGCCGCCGCCCGGCGCGTCCCGCGCCGCCCAGCCGGGCAGGGGGTCGGCGCGCCAGCGCGTCTCGACCGCGGCCGCCGTGCCGCCCGAGGGCGTCAGGACCAGGCACAGCGGCGGGCGCGGCGCGGCGGCGCCCCCGGCCTCGGCGGCGAGCTGCAGCCGGCGCACGGGCGTCAGGCCGGGGGGCGCGGAGGGTTCGAGCACCACCGTCGGGACCGCACCCGACCGCAGCGCCTCCTCCGCCGCCCAGAGCGCGTCGAGCCCCGCGCGACAGCGCGCCAGCACCAGCCGCGCGGGATCGAGGAAGGCCAGCAGCCCCTCCGGATCCAGCGCCTCGACGGCGCCCGGCCGCGGCCCGGTCGCCCAGAGCACCGGCCCGAAGCCCGCGCCCGCGACCAGCGCGGCGAAGGCGTGGCGCGCCGGCCCCGACACCTCGTGCGCGCGCCCCAGCGCCAGCGCCGGGCCGTCGGGCGCAAGCCGCAGCAGGGGACGGGACGGATGGCCGTGCATCGCAAATGTTCCTAATGCGTTCCAATACGAGTCGCAAGAAACGACTTTCTTTGAAACCTGACGCCATTATGTTCCTTTCATGAACCTCTTGTGTTCCCTTCCCCTCAACCTTAACACGAACGCCCGCGCGTCAACCGTCGGCGGCGGAACGCCCGGCCGTCACCGCGTCGACAGGAAATCGGCAACCTCGAGCAGCACGAACTCGCTGTCGTCGGGCGCCGAGACCGACCGGCCGCGCGAGAAGGGGAAATTATTGTCGTTGGCGACGATGATGTGGCGGTCGTCCACGCGGTCGACATTCTCGATGGTCGCGAAGGGCATCGCGAAGCGCCCGTCGGCGCGCCTGCCCTGCCGCGCGCGGCCGTGCGGATCGGCGATGTCGAGCAGGTCGATGAAGGCGAGCTTCCGCGCCGCCGAGCCGGGGGCGAGGCCGGCGAAGTCGATCAGGTAGATCCGCTTGAACCGCGCCGGCGCGCGGAAGCAGCCCGCCGTCGCGCCGTCGCGACAGGCCAGCGCGGCGTCGCCCTCGCCCCCGTCGCGCTCGATCACCAGGCCGCGCGTGGCGTCGAGCATCTGGAAGTCGCCGATGGCGTGGCGCTCCGCCTCGAGAGGGTAGAGCCAGTAGCGCCCCGTCCAGCCGCGGGTCGCGGCGTCCATCTCGAGGATGCGCAGCGCCGCGCGGCCGTCCGCCGTCTCGGCCGATCCGTCGCGGACAAGCGGCCCCTCGAGCATCGGATAGAGCGTCGCGCCGTCGACCGACAGGGCCATCCCCTCGAGGCCGCGCGACCGCCGCAGGGTCGCCTGCGACGGCTGGCCAGGATCGGGGTTGCGCAAGGCGAAATGGTCGGGCGAGGCGACCGTCGCCCCGTCCACGACGGTCTCGTGGAACGCCTTCACTTCCCCGCTGCGCGCGTCCGCGACGACGACATAGGGGCCGAACTCGTCGCCGATCACGATGTCGCCGCCCACGAGCTGGAAGCTTTCGGGGTCGAGATCGGCACCGGTCAGATGGCGCGCGTCGGACGCCTCCATGGCGATGGCGAAGGGCAGGACCCGGTCCGGGTCGGACAGGAACACCGTTCGCTCGACCGCGACCGCGCCGGTCGCGAAATCGGGGCGCAGGACGCTGACGTGCAGCATGGCGTCGGGCGAGTTGGCCCGCGTGCCGAAGCCGTTGTCGGTCAGCGCCATGAAGCGCCCCCCGCCCAGATGCCGGATGCCCGAGAAGCCCTGCAGCGGCTGGCCGCGGAAGGGCGGGGTCGTGCCCCGGCCGGGCTCGCCGCGCAGGCGGGCGGGACCGGCGCGGCCGGCGAATCTGCCGGAGGCCCGCAGGGCGGCGGGCGCATCGGCGGGCGCATCGAGGAAGCTCTGCGCCGGCAGGACCGCATGGCCCGCAAGGATGGCCCCAAGGGCGCGCGGGGCGTCCGCGGCGGCGGCGGATGCCAGCAGGCCGAACGCCGCGGCGGCGCGCAGCGGGGCGAAGGTCTTCATCGGGCGTCTCCGCTCTCTGTGGCCAAGCGGCCATGGGGTCACGCTGCCACCCGGCGGTCTCGCGGACGTGTCAATGCCATGACAAACCGGTGACGGCCCTGTGGAGGCCCGCCCGCGCAGGCGGCCTGCGCCGGCCGCCTGCGCGGGAACGTGATCGCGATCCCCCGACGGTGTCCATCGACAAACCCGGGGGACGCGGGTATCAGCCCGCCTTCGTGCCGTACATGGTGTGCGCGGTCAGCGCAGGGAGCGCCCGATGGAACAAGTCGTGCTCACGGTTCATCTGATCCTCGCGGTCTGCCTGATCGGCGTCGTGCTGCTGCAGCGTTCCGAGGGCGGGGCGCTGGGCATGGGCGGCGGCGGCGGCGGGCTGGTGTCGAGCCGCGGCGTCGCCACCGCGCTGTCCAAGGCCACCTGGATCATCGCCACCGCCTTCATCGCCACCTCGCTGACGCTGACCGTGCTGGCCGCGCAGAACCGCGGCGCCTCCGCCGTGATCGGGACGGAGGCCCCCGCGCCCGCGGTTCCCGGCCTCGACTTCACGCCGCAGCTGCCCCGGCTGGGCGACGGCCCGATGGCACCGCCGGCCGACGCGCCGATCGCGCCGCCGCCCGCCGAGTGACGCCCCGCGCCGGGTGACGCCCCGCGCCGCGCGACGCCCGCCACCGCGCCGCCGTCCCGTCGCGCGGGCGCGGTTGAGGGCTTCGCGGGAATCCGCTAGCACCTGAATCCCGTGACACCACCAGCGCCCCGCGGGGCGCCCCACCCTCGGAACGGGGCCCTCCGGCATGGCGCGCTACATCTTCATCACCGGCGGCGTGGTCTCGTCGCTGGGCAAGGGTCTTGCGGGCGCCGCGCTCGGCGCGCTGCTGCAGGCGCGCGGCTACACGGTGCGGCTGCGCAAGCTCGATCCCTATCTGAACGTCGATCCCGGCACGATGTCGCCCTTCGAGCATGGCGAGGTGTTCGTCACCGACGACGGGGCCGAGACGGACCTCGACCTCGGCCATTACGAACGTTTCACCGGCGTGGCGGCGCGGCGCACCGACAGCATCAGTTCGGGCCGCATCTATTCGAACGTGCTTGAGAAGGAGCGCCGCGGCGACTACCTCGGCAAGACCATCCAGGTGATCCCCCACGTCACCGACGAGATCAAGGCCTTCCTGCGCATCGGCGATGACGAAGTCGACTTCATGCTGTGCGAGATCGGCGGGACGGTTGGCGACATCGAGGGGTTGCCGTTCTTCGAGGCGATCCGCCAGTTCGGGCAGGAGAGGCCGCGCGGCCAGTGCATCTTCATGCACCTGACGCTGCTGCCGTTCATCCGCTCGGCCGGCGAACTGAAGACCAAGCCCACCCAGCATTCGGTGCGCGAACTGCGCGCCATCGGCATCGCGCCCGACATCCTGGTGTGCCGCGCCGAGATGGCGATCCCGGAGAAGGAGCGCGCGAAGCTCGCGCTGTTCTGCAACGTGCGGCCCGAAAGCGTCGTCGCGGCGCTGGATCTCGACTCGATCTACGCCGCCCCGCTGGCGCTGCACGAGCAGGGGCTGGACCGGGCCGTGCTGGACGCCTTCGGGATCGCCCCCGCCCCGCGTCCCGACCTGCGCCGCTGGGCCGAGGTGGTGGACGCCGTGCGCCACCCGGACGGAGAGGTGCGCATCGCCATCGTCGGCAAGTACACGCAGCTCGAGGACGCCTACAAGTCGCTGGCCGAGGCCCTGACCCATGGCGGCATCGCCAACCGCGTGAAGGTGCGCGCCGAATGGCTGGAGGCCGAGGTGTTCGAGCGCGAGGACCCCGCGCCGCACCTGGAGGGCTTCCACGGCATCCTCGTGCCCGGCGGCTTCGGCGAGCGGGGCACCGAGGGCAAGATCCTCGCGGCCCGCTTCGCGCGCGAGCGCAGGGTGCCCTATTTCGGCATCTGCCTCGGCATGCAGATGGCGGTGATCGAGGCGGCGCGGTCGCTGGGCGGCATACCCGACGCCGGCAGCCAGGAATTCGACGTCGAAGGCGCGGGCCGCCACACCCATGTCGTCTACCACATGACCGAATGGGTCGAGGGCGGGCGCACCGTGCGCCGCCACGCCGACGACGCCAAGGGCGGGACCATGCGGCTCGGGGCCTACACCGCCCTGCTGGCCGAGGGCAGCAGGGCGGCGGCGATCTACGGCGACACGGCGATCGCCGAGCGCCACCGCCACCGCTACGAGGTCGACATCCGCTTCCGCGACCGGCTCGAGGCGGCGGGCCTGCGCTTCTCCGGCCTGTCGCCCGACGGCGAGCTGCCGGAGATCGTCGAGATCCCCGACCATCCCTGGTTCATCGGCGTGCAGTTCCACCCCGAGCTGCGCAGCAAGCCCTTCGCGCCACACCCGCTGTTCGCCAGCTTCATCGCCGCCGCCGTGGCCCAGTCCCGCCTTGTCTGAGCCCCGTCCCGTCCGAGGCCCGTCTCGCCCGAGGAAATGCCAATGCCCGCCTACTGGATCGCCCGCGTCGACGTCACCGACCCCGAGCGCTACGCCGCCTATGCGCGCGGCGCGACCGAGGCCATCGCCGCCCATGGCGGGCGGTTCCTCGCCCGCGGCGGCCGGGCCGTGGCGCTGGAAGGCGCGATGCGCGCGCGCAACGTGGTGGTCGAGTTCCCCACGGTCGAGGCCGCCGAGGCCTGCTACGCCTCCGACGCCTACCGTCAGGCGCTGGCCTTCGCCGACGGCGCGTCCGAGCGCGAGATCGTGGTGGTCGAGGGGATCTGACGGCGCGGCCCCGTGCGCCCGGCCCGCGGACGCGGGGCGGCCCCTCACCGCCCCATGCGCGCGCGCCAGATCCCGCCGAGCACCAGCGCCAGCGCCAGATGGCCCCAGAGCGCCGCGAGGCCCGTCTCCATCGGCACGATGCCCCCGCGCTCGTCCATCGACAGCGCGCGCAGCACCCACATCGCCCCGCCCCACAACGCGGTCCCGTAGACCAGCGCCGTGACGACCCATGGCGCGCGCGGCCAGACGGCCGCCATGGCCGGCCGCGCCAGCGCCACGAGGCCCAGCGGCTGAAGCACCAGCCCCACGAGGCAGTGCAGCGCGAATCCCAGATCGGCCTGACCGGCCGAGGCGCCCGGCGCGAGCATCCCCAGCAGCCCGTCCGCCAGCGTCGCCGCCGACAGCGGCGCGCCGAGGCCGGGCCCGATCTCGGCGGCCAGCGGCGTCAGCACGCGCATGGTCAGGTCGCAGGCCGGCATCGCGAAGGCCCCCCCGACGGCGAGGCTGGTCAGCGCCCGGCCCGTCGGCCGCGGCAGGGCGGCGCGGGCGCGTGAGAGGGCTGCGGGCATGCCGTCGCTCCGTGATCGGTGGCGCGGGGACCATGGCGCCGCGCGGGCCGCGCGGCAACGGGGGTGCGGCCGCCAGCGCCGGGCGTGCGGCGCGCCCCGGGCCCGCCGCGCCGCGGGGGGCGTCCGGCCTGGCCGGGCGCGGGGCACGGCCCCCGCCGCCTCGAGGCCGGCCCGAGGGGTCCGTTGCCGCGCCCCGTCGCGCGTCGGCCCCGCCGGCCCCCCTTGCCCGTCAACCCGCGCCCGGCCACCTGTGCGCCGGCGAAGGGGCCGCATCGCGCGGGCCCGCTGCGCGGGAGAGGCGGGATGCGCGTCGACGATTTCGATTTCGATCTGCCCGAGGCGCTGATCGCCCTGCGCCCGGTGCGCCCCCGCCGCGCCGCGCGGATGCTGGCGCTGCGCGGGGCGGCGGGGACGGCCGACCTGACCATGGCGGACCTGCCCGGGCAGCTCGACCCCGGGGACCTGCTGGTGTTCAATGACACCCGCGTGATCCCCGCCCGCCTTGCGGGCGAGCGGCGGCGCGACAGCCGCGACGGGTCCGGCGTGGCGCGCATCGAGGCGACGCTGCTGCGCCGCCTTTCCCCCGAGACCTGGACCGCGCTGGCCCGGCCGGCGAAGCGGCTGCGCGCGGGCGACGCGCTGGCCTTCGGCGACCTGCGCGCCGAGGTGGCGGCGACCGCCGGAGAGGGGCTCGTGACGCTGCGCTTCGACCGCGCCGGCGCGGCGCTGGATGCGGCGATCGCCGCCGAGGGGATGATGCCCCTGCCGCCCTACATCGCCAGCCGCCGGCCCGCGGACGCGCAGGACGCCGAGGATTACCAGACCGTGTTCGCGGAGAAGCCAGGCTCGGTCGCGGCGCCCACCGCCTCGCTGCATTTCGACGGGACGCTGCTGGCGGCGCTGGCGGCGCGCGGGGTGCGCACGACGCGCCTGACGCTGCATGTGGGCGCAGGCACCTTCCTGCCGGTCAAGGCCGACCATGTCGCCGACCACCGCATGCACGCCGAATGGGGCGAGGTGACGGAGGAGGCGGCGCGGGCCGTCGCGCAGGCCCGCGCCGAGGGCCGCCGCGTGATCGCGGCCGGGACCACGGCGCTGCGGCTGCTCGAGACCGCGGGCGCGGACGGGACCGTGCGGCCCTGGCGGGGCGAGACGGATATCTTCATCGCGCCCGGCCACGCGTTCCGCGCCGTGGACGGGCTGGTGACCAACTTCCACCTGCCGCGCTCGACTCTGTTCATGCTGGTCTGCGCGCTGATGGGGCGGGACCGCATGCGCGCGGCCTATGCGCATGCCGTCGACGCGCGGTATCGGTTCTATTCCTACGGCGACGGGTCGCTGCTGCTGCCGAAGGGGTGAAGCGTCGCCCGCCGCCGACGGCAGGTCGCGGACGGGCGATCCGGGTGGCCGCGGGCGGTGCAAGCGTCGCGCGGCGATAGGCGAGGGGGCCGCGATGCTGGGCGTGATTCGCGAATCCTGGTCGCTGCTGTTCGGCCTGCTGCTGCTGATGCTGGGCAACGGCATGCAGGCCACCCTGCTGGGCGTGCGCGGTGCCGTCGAGGCCATTCCGCCCTCGGCCATGGCCTGGGTGATGTCGGCCTATTTCGCCGGCCTGCTGACCGGGGCGCGGGTGGTGCCCCGCCTGATCCGCCGGGTTGGCCATGTGCGGGTCTACGCGGCGCTGGCGTCGCTGATCTCGGTGGGCTTCGTGCTTTATGCCGCCTTCCCGAACCCCTGGGTCTGGTCCGCGACGCGGTTCGTGGTCGGCTTCTGCTTCTGCGGCGTCTACATCGTCTGCGAGAGCTGGCTGAACGACCGCGCCACCAACGAGACGCGCGGGCAGGCCATGTCGGCCTACATGCTGGTGCAGAGCCTCGCGGTGATCGCCGCGCAGGGCCTCGTGAACCTCGCGGATCCGGGCGGGTGGGCGCTGTTCGTGCTGATGTCGGCGCTGGTGTCGGTCGCGGTGACGCCGATGCTCCTGTCGACCCAGTCCGCGCCGATGTTCGCCGACGCCAAGCGCATGTCGCTGCGGGCGCTGTTCCGCGCCTCGCCGCTGGGCTGCGTCGCGACCTTCATGCTGGGGGGCGTGTTCTCGGCGATGTTCGGCATGGCCGCGGTGTATGGCGGGCTCGCGGGCCTCGACGTCGGGCAGATCTCGGCGCTCGTCGCCGCGCTGTATCTGGGCGGCGTGCTGTTCCAGCTGCCCATCGGGCGGCTGTCGGACCGGATGGACCGCCGCCGCCTGATCGTCGCGGTCTGCGCGCTGGGGGCTGCGGGGGCCCTGCTGGCTGCGCTGGCGCAGGGCTGGGCGCTGCTGCTGGCGGCGGTGGTGATCGGCGGGACGGCCAGCCCGCTCTACGGCCTCATCATCGCCTACACCAACGATTTCCTGACGCCCGACGACATGGCCTCGGCCTCCGGGGGGCTGCTGTTCCTGAACGGGGTCGGCGCGGTCACGGGCCCGCTGACCGTGGGCTGGCTGATGGGGCGCTTCGGGCCGCCCGCGTTCTTCCTGTACATCGCCGGGCTGCTGGGCGTCGTCTGCCTGTACGGCCTGTGGCGCATGACCCGCCGCGCCGCCCCCGACGTCTCGGAGACGCGGCCCTTCGCGGTGCTGTCGCCCAGCGCGCAGGCCGTGGCCGTGACCGTGGCGCAGGAGGCCGCGGCCGAACATGCGGCCGCCGACCGGGACGAGGCGGCGGCCGCGGCCGCGGAGGCGTCGCCGGCGGGCAATGTCCCCGCGAAATCCGCGCCGTCCGAGCTTACCCCGGCTTGACGGCGCCTTCATTTTAAGCGCGCAATAAAATTGCGCCGGCGTCGAGATCGGCCGGGGGAAGCGTTTTTCGGGAGTGTCGCGCCATGGTCGCGCAGAGTGACGTGCTGGATTTCTGGTTGCGCGAGGTCGGGCCCTCGCGCTGGTATGTCGAGGATGCCGAGCTCGACGCGGCCGTCGCCGCGCGCTTCGGCGAGGCGAGCGAGGCGGCGCGGCGCGGCAAGCTCGACGCCTGGATCCTCAAGCCCGAGGGCGCGCTGGCGCTTCTGATCCTTCTGGACCAGTTTCCGCGCAACATGCACCGCGGCCGCCCGGAGGCGTTCCGGTCCGACGCCGCGGCGATCGCCCACGCCAAGCGGGCGCTGACCCTCGGCCACGACCGCCGCACGCCCGAGCCGGAGCGCCAGTTCTTCTACCTGCCGCTGATGCATTCCGAGAGCCTCGCCGACCAGGACCGCTGCGTGCGGCTGATCCTGACCCGCATGCCCGAGACCGGGGGCGCGAACCTGCCGCACGCCGTGGCGCATCGCGACGTGATCCGCCGCTTCGGGCGCTTTCCGTTCCGAAACGCCGCGCTCAGCCGTCATTCGACCGCCGACGAGGCGGCATGGCTCGCGGCCGGGGGCTATCGGGCGGCCTGAGACGGGCGTTCGTCGGCGCGTGCCCCCGTCGTCGAAGGGCGTCGACGGGGCGGGCCGCCCGGCCTAGGTTTGCGCCCGGAGCGGACGCGCCGGGGAGGGCGGAATGGCGGAGCGGAGCTTCGACATCGTGGTGATCGGCGCGGGGCCCGGCGGCTATGTCTGCGCCATCCGCGCCGCGCAGCTGGGGCTGAAGGCCGTCGTGGTCGAGCGCGAGCATCTCGGCGGCATCTGCCTCAACTGGGGCTGCATCCCCACCAAGGCGATGCTGCGCAGCGCCGAGGTGTTCCACCTCATGCACCGCGCGAAGGAGTTCGGGCTGAAGGCCGAAGGCATCGGCTACGACCTCGACGCGGTGGTGAAGCGGTCGCGCGGCGTCGCGAGGCAGCTGAACCAGGGCGTCGGCCACCTGCTGAAGAAGAACAAGGTCGCCGTGGTGATGGGCGAGGCGACCGTGGCCGCGCCGGGCGTGGTCACGGTCGCGACCGACGGGGGCGCCGAGACGCTGCGCGCCCCCGACATCGTGCTGGCGACGGGGGCGCGGGCGCGCGAGCTGCCGGGCCTCGAGGCCGACGGCGACCGGGTCTGGACCTACCGCCACGCGCTGGTGCCGCCGCGCATGCCGAATGATCTGCTGGTGATCGGCTCGGGCGCCATCGGCATCGAGTTCGCCAGCTTCTTCGCCACGCTGGGGGCGAGGACCACCGTGGTCGAGGTGATGGACCGCATCCTGCCGGTCGAGGATGCCGAGATCTCGGCCTTCGCGAAGAGGCAGTTCGAGAAGCAGGGCATCGCGATCCGCGAGAAAAGCGTCGTGAAGGCGCTCGACCGCGCGCCCGACCGCGTGACGGCCCATATCGAGAGCGGGGGCGAGACCAAGGCCCATGTGTTCGACACGGTGATCTCGGCGGTCGGCATCGTCGGCAACACCGAGGGGCTGGGGCTCGAGGCGCTGGGCGTGCGCGTCGAGCGCAGCCATGTCGTGACAGACCCGTATGGCCGGACCGGCTTGCCGGGCCTCTGGGCCATCGGCGACGTGGCGGGCGCGCCCTGGCTCGCGCACAAGGCCAGCCACGAGGGCGTGGCCGTCGCCGAGCTGATCGCCGGCCGCAACGACGTGCACCCCGTGGAGCCGCATCAGATCGCCGGCTGCACCTACTGCCAGCCGCAGATCGCCAGCGTCGGCTACACCGAGGAGAAGGCGCGCGCGCTGGGCCATGAGGTCCGGGTCGGCCGCTTCCCCTTCATGGGCAACGGCAAGGCCATCGCGCTCGGCGAACCCGAGGGCATGGTCAAGACCGTGTTCGACGCCGCGACGGGCGAACTGCTGGGCGCGCACATGGTGGGCGCGGAGGTGACCGAGCTGATCCAGGGCTATGTCGTCGGGCGCGCGCTCGAGACCACGGAGGAGGATCTTATGCGCACGGTGTTCCCGCACCCGACCCTGTCGGAGATGATGCACGAATCCGTGCTCGACGCCTATGGTCGCGCGATCCATTTCTGAGCCATGGAAAACGGTTACGAGACGATCCTCTATTCGGTCGGGAACGCGGTGGCGCGCATCGCGCTGAACCGGCCCGACCGCATGAACTGCCTGAACGGCGCGATGCGGCGCGAGCTGCTGCATGCGCTGACCCGCGCGCCCGGGGACGGGGCGCGGGCGCTGGTGCTGACCGGGCAGGGGCGGGGCTTCTGCTCGGGGCAGGACCTGGGCGACGCGCGGTCGCTGGCCGACCTCGATCTGGAATCGGTGCTGCGCGACGAATACGAGCCGCTGCTGAACGCGCTGTGGGACTGTCCGATCCCCACGCTGTGCGCGGTGAACGGGGCCGCGGCCGGGGCGGGGGCCAACCTCGCGCTGGCGGCCGATGTGGTGGTCGCGGCGCGGTCGGCGGTGTTCATCGAGGCGTTCTCGCGCATCGGGCTGATCCCCGACGCGGGCGGGACCTGGGTGCTGCCGCGCCTCGTCGGGCTGCCGCGGGCGATGGGGATGTGCCTGTTCGCCGAGCCGATCCCCGCCGGCCGGGCCGCGGAATGGGGCCTGATCTGGGAGGTGGTCGAGGACGACCAGCTCGAGGGCCGGGCGACGGACCTCGCCGCGCGGCTGGCGGCCGGGCCGACTCTGGCGCTGCGGCTGACGCGGCAGGCCCTGCGCGCGGGGCTGTCGGCGGATCGCGGGGCGCAGCTCGCGCGCGAGGCGCAGCTTCAGGGCGAGGCGGGGCGGTCGCGCGACTTCCTCGAAGGCGTGACGGCCTTCCTAGACAAGCGGCCGGCGCGCTTCGAGGGGCGCTGAGGGTGGCGGGCACGCTTGCGGCGCGCGTTACCGCCGCGCCCCGCGCCCATGACCCGGCGAGGGGCGCGGCGGCGGCCCGGGCGGTCGGGGCCGCGGGAGGGGCGGCGGCGCTGCTGGAGGGTGCCGCCGGGTCAAGCCCCCATCTCTGCGGTCTGATCGAGCGCGAGCGCGACTGGCTGGCCGAGGCGCTGGAGACCGCGCCCGAGGCGGCGATGGCGGCGCTCCTTGCCGAGGCGCGCGCCGCGGATGGGCCGAAGGCGGTCGCCTCCGCCCTGCGGCGGGCCAAGCGGCGGGCCGCGCTGCTGATCGCGCTCGCCGATCTGGGCGGGGTCTGGGATCTGGCGTCCGTGACCGGTGCGCTGACGGATCTCGCCGACGCCGCGCTGGAGTCCGCCGCGGCGGCGGCCTTGGCGCAGGAGGGCGCGGGGCCGCTGAAGGGCCTCGGCGCGTCCGAGGCGGGTCTCGCGATCCTCGCCATGGGCAAGCAGGGCGCGCGCGAGCTGAACTATTCCTCCGACATCGATCTCATCTGCCTGTTCGACGAAAGCCGCTGGTCTCCCGACGACTACCCGGAGGTGAAGGCCCGCTTCGTGCAGGTGGTGCGGCGCATCGTGAAGACGATGTCCGAGATCACGCCCGAGGGTTACGTCTTCCGCACCGATCTGCGCCTGCGCCCCAACCCCGGCAGCACGCCGGTCTGCATGGCGATGGAGGCGGCGGAGACCTATTACGAAAGCGTCGGGCGCACCTGGGAACGGGCGGCCTTCATCAAGGCGCGGCCCGCGGCGGGCGACCTCGAGGCGGGCGCGCGGTTCCTTGGCGCGCTGCGGCCCTTCGTGTTCCGCCGCCACCTCGACTTCGCCGCCGTCGAGGACGCCCATGACATGCGCCTGAAGATCCGCGCCCACAAGGGCACCGGCTGGCGCTTCGAGGCGGCCGGGCACGACGTGAAGCTGGGCCTCGGCGGCATCCGCGAGATCGAGTTCTTCGCCCAGACCCAGCAGCTGGTCCGCGGGGGGCGCGACGCGTCGCTGCGCGACCCGACCACGCGCGGGGCGCTGGCTGCGCTGACCGCGGCGGGGGTGGTGGACGAGGCGACGCGCGGGGCGCTGGACGCCGCCTACGTCGCGCACCGCACGCTCGAGCACCGCATCCAGATGCTGGACGACGCCCAGACGCAGAGCCTGCCGGTCTCGGCCGAGCAGCAGCGGCGGCTTGCGGCGCTGGGCGGCTGGGCGGACTGGCCGGCGCTGGCGGCGGAGCTGCGCGAGCGGTCGCTGCGGGTGCGCGCGCTGTGCGACGGGTTCTTCGCGCCGATGGGCCGGGCGGAGGAGCCGCCGGCTGATCTCGCCGCGCTGGGGTTCGAGCGGCCCGAGGCGGCGGCGGCGCTGATGGAGGCGTGGCAGTCGGGCAAGGTCGCGGCCACCCGCGGCGACCGCGCCAAGCGGCGCTTCCGCGCGCTGGCCCCGACGCTGCTGCGCAAGCTCGCCGCCGCCGCCAGCCCCGACGAGGCCATCGCGGCCTTCGACCGCTTCCTGTCCGGCCTGCCGGCGGGCGTGCAGCTGTTCGCGCTGTGCGAGGCCAATCCGCAGCTGCTGGACCTGCTGGCCGAGATCTGCTCGGCCGCGCCGCGGCTGGCGGAGTATCTCGGCCGCCATGCCGGGGTGCTCGACGCCGTGCTCGACCGCAGCTTCTTCGAGCCGCTGCCGGACGGCCCCGCGCTGGAGGCGTCGCTGCGCGCGGCGCTGGGGTCCGGGGGCGATTACGAGCGCGCGCTGGACGCGGCGCGCCGCTGGGCGCACGAGCGGCGCTTCCGCGTCGGCGTGCAGGTGCTGCGGGGCGTGGCGGGACCGGCCGAGGCCGGGCGCGCCTTCTCGGCGCTGGCCGAAGCCTGCCTGCGCGCGCTCTGGCCGGTCGTGACCGAAGGCTTCGCCGCGAAGCACGGGCCGCAGCCCGGGGCGGGGGCGGCGGTGCTGGCGATGGGCAAGCTCGGCAGCCGCGAGATGACCGCGACCTCCGACCTCGACCTCATGGTGATCTACGATCCCGGCGACGCGGAGGAGAGCACGGGGCCGAAGCCCCTGCCGGCGACGCAGTACTACGCGCGGCTGACGCAGGCGTTCCTGTCGGCGCTGACCGCGCCGACCGCGGCGGGGACGCTCTACGCCGTGGACATGCGGCTGCGCCCCTCGGGACGGCAGGGGCCTGTGGCCACGCGCCTTTCCTCGTTCCGCGCCTATCACGCCGCCGAAGCCTGGACCTGGGAGCGGCTGGCCCTGACGCGGGCGCGCTGCGTGGCGGGCGAGGCGGGCGCGGCCGCTTCGGTCGAGGCGGCGGTGGCCGAGGCGCTGGCCGCGCCGCGCGACACGGCTGCGACGCTCGCCGACGTGCGCGAGATGCGCGCCCGGGTGGCCGAGGCGAACCGGGCGGCGAGGGCCGATCCGTGGGAGCTGAAGCACGCGGAGGGCGGGCTGATGGACATCGAGCTGGCCGTGCAGGGCGGCATGCTGGTCGCGGGGGCCCTAGGCGTGCAGGCCCCCGCGGCGGCGATCCCCGGCCTCGTCGCGGCGGGCTGGCTGACGGCGGCGGAGGGGACGGCGCTGGCTGCTGCGCATGGGCTGCAACTGGCGCTGCAGCAGGTCGAGCGCGTGGCGCTGGACCGGAGGATCGCGCCGGACAGGGCGGGGCCGGGCCTGCGGGCCGCCATGGCGCGGGCGGGGGGCGCGCCGGATTTCGCGGCGCTGGAGGCGCGCCTGCGCGCGGCGCAGGAAGCGGCGGCGGCGGCGGTGACGGCCGTGCTGGACCGCGCATGAGCCTGCCCGTCGTCCACCACCCCGCCTATGTCGCGCCGCTGCGCCCGGGCCACGCCTTCCCGATGTCGAAGTACGGCTATCTGCGCGCCGGGCTCGAACGCCGGGGCATCATGCGCGCGGGAAGCTGGCTCGCCCCCGCCCCGGCCCCGGCCGCGATGCTGGCGCGCGTGCACGCGCTGGATTACGTCGAGCGGGCGCTGACCCTGACGCTGACGGAGGCCGAGGTGCGGCGCATCGGCCTGCCGCGCACCGAGGCGGTGGTGCGGCGGTCGCGGCTGGCCTGCGCCGGGGCGACGCTGGCGGCGCGGCTCGCCATCGAGACCGGCATCGCCTGCAACGCCGCGGGCGGCTCGCACCATGCGGGCCCCGAGGGGGGGGCGGGCTTCTGCGTGTTCAACGACGTGGCGGTGGCCATCGCGACCCTGCTCGCCGAAGGGACGGCGCGCCGGGTGCTGGTGATCGACGCCGACGTGCACCAGGGCGACGGCACCGCGCGCGTCTTCGCGGAGGACCCGCGGGTGTTCACCTTCTCGATCCATGCCGAGAAGAACTTTCCTGCCCGCAAGGCCCGGTCCTCGCTGGATGTGGCGCTGCCCGACGGGACCATGGACGCGGCCTATCTCGAGGCGCTGCGGGCGGGACTTGCAGCCTGCTTCGCGGCCTTCGTGCCCGATCTGGCGTTCTACAACGCCGGCGTCGACGTGCACCTGTCGGACCGGCTGGGGCGGCTGGCGCTGGGCGACGGGGGGCTGCGCGCCCGGGACCGCGCCGTGCTGCGGGCGGCCCGCGACCGCGGCGTGCCGGTCGTGGGCGTGTTGGGCGGCGGTTACGACCACGACCCGGCCGTGGTGGCCGAGCGGCACTGCATCCTGTTCGAGGAGGCGGCGGCGCTGGCGGCGTGAGCGGCCCGCCCTCTGGCGACCGCCCTCAGCCCACCGCGCGTTCCGCCGCGCGGCGCTCGCGTTCCTGCCGCGCCAGCGCGCCCTTCATCATCAGCGACCAGCTGATCGCGCCGAGGCTGACGACGCCGACGAGGATGGTGGCGATGGCGTTGATCTCGGGCGTCACCCCGAGGCGCACGGACGAGAAGATCCGCATCGGAAGCGTGGTCGAGCCCGGCCCCGACAGGAACGAGGCGATCACGAGGTCGTCGAGCGACAGCGTGAAGCTGAGCAGCCAGCCCGCCACGATGGCCGGTGCGATCAGCGGCAGGGTGATGCGGAAGAAAACCGTGCCGGGCCGGGCGCCGAGGTCCATCGCCGCCTCCTCGACCGAGGTGTCGAAGCCCGCGAGCCGCGACTGCACGACGACGGCGACATAGCACATCGAGAAGGTGGCGTGGGCGATGATCACCGTCATCAGCCCGCGGTCCACGGTCAGGGCGATGAAGGTCAGCAGCAGCGACAGCCCGGTGATGACCTCGGGCATCACCAGCGGCGCCAGCACCATGCCCGAGAACAGCGTGCGCCCGAGGAAGCGCGGCACGCGGGCCAGCGCCACCCCCGCCATCGTGCCGAGCACCGCCGCCAGCGTCGAGGCGACGACCGCGACCACCAACGAGATCCGCGCCGCCTCGATGAGCTGGGCGTTCTGGAACAACGAGACGTACCAGCGCGTCGAGAACCCGCCCCAGACGGTCACGAGGCGGCTGTCGTTGAAGCTGAAAACGATGAGGAGGATGATGGGCAGATACAGGAACGACAGCCCGAGGATCAGCGACAGGCGGTGCGTCCAGTGAAAGCCGGTCATGCGCTAAAGCCGTTGATGGGGCCGGGGCCGTTCATGGAAGGGGGGCCTCGCGATGGGCGCGGATCGAGGCCGCGAGCTCGTCGCGCTCCTCGCAGCCGTTGGGGCAGAGGCGGGCGAGGCGCGCGAGCAGCGCCTCGGCGGCCGGCAGGTCGTCCTGCATGAGGCGCAGCTCGCCCATGTATTCGAGCGCGCCGCGGTGATCGGCGTCGAGCGCGAGCGCCCGGTCGTAGGCGCGCTCGGCCTCGGCCAGCGCGCCCTGCTTGCGCAGGCTGAAGCCCAGCAGGCTCCACAGCTCCGGCGCTTCGGGGGCGATGGCCGTCAGCGCCCGCAGGCGCGCCCGCGCATCGTCCCAGCGTTCGACCGCGATGTCGGCGCGGGCGAGCGCAAGCTCCGCGAAGGCGGGTTCGTTGGGGTCGAAGGGCTGGTCCGCGGAGGGCACGGCCAGCGACGGACCGGCGGCAAGGGCCAGCGCCATGGCAAGCGCCGCGCCCCTCATCCGGTGCCCGCCCGGTTGGCCATGCGCTGGAACAGCATGATCGGCGCGACCAGCACCACCAGCAGCACCACCGCCACCGCCGAGGCCACCGGCCAGTCGCGGTTGGCGAAGAACTCGTTCCACAGCGTGCGCCCGATCATCTGAGTCTGCGCGCCGCCCAGCAGCTCGGGGATGACGAACTCGCCCACGGCCGGGATGAACACGAGGAAACAGCCCGCGGCGATGCCGGCCACCGACAGGGGCAGCGTGATCCGGAAGAACGCCGTCCACGGCTTGCAGCCGAGATCCGCCGCCGCCTCGAGGAGCGTCAGGTCCTGCTTCTCCAGCGCCGAATAGAGCGGCAGGATCATGAAGGGCAGATAGCTGTAGACGATGCCCAGCAGCACCGCGAATTCGGTGTTCAGGATCACCAGCGGCTCCGAGATCAGCCCCGTCGACTGCAGGACGAGGTTCAGCAGACCCTCGCGCCGCAGGATCCCGATCCAGGCGTAGACGCGGATCAGGAACGAGGTCCAGAAGGGCAGGATCGCCAGCATCAGCAGCAGGCCCTGCCACTGCTTCGGGGCCCGCGCCATCGCGTAGGCGATCGGATAGCCGACCAGCAGCGTCAGGAAGGTCGCGATGGCCGCGATGCGCAGGGAATTCAGGTAGGCCGTGACGTAGATCGAATCCGACAGCAGGAACAGGTAGTTGCCGAGGTTCAGCGGGTTGAAGAAACCCACGACCGCGTCCCAGTCCGTCCAGAGCGGCGTATAGGGCGGCTGCGCCATCGCCACGTCGGAGAAGCTGATGCGCAGCACGATGAGGAAGGGCGCGAAGAAGAACGCCAGCAGCCACAGATAGGGCACCCCTATCAGGATGCGCCGCCCCCAGCTTGCCTGTCCGCCCATGCCGCCTCGCATCACCGCCCCGCTCGACACTCGCAAGGTTTTGCTGCGCCGCGCAAGGGCCTAGGCCGTGTGGACGAATTGCACCAAGATGAAACCGATGGCGAGGGCGACGAAG
>DAIPIU010000126.1:0-1973 GCA_036770645.1 Rubrimonas sp.
CGTCGAGCGCCCGGCCGTCGTGCAGCTCGTCGGGGTTCAGCACCATCATCTGGCCCGGTCCCGCCAGGTGGCGCGCGCCGCGCGCATCGAACACCTCGACGCCGGACAGGTTCACCCCGATCACGAAGGTGTCGTGCCGGTGTGGCGCATAGCGGTGCGACGTGAATTGCGCCGACAGGCATTCGAGGCCGGGGCGGGGTCGCCAGAGGCGCACCGTCTCTCCGGGGGCGGTTGGCGTGTCGTCCAGCGCGGTCGCCTGGCTCCACGCCGCTGCGGCGCCGTCGGGGCAGGCATCCTCCGGCGTCATGGCCCGAGCCTCGCCGTCATCAGCCGCAGGCTGGCCGCGGTAAACGCCACGGCGAACGCAGCCTCGAGGCCGCGCCGGGCGCGCGACCAGAGGCGACGGGGCGCCGGCGCCGCGAACAGCGCTGCATAGCCGAGGAACACCGCGGCGCTCTGGGCGCCGACGGCGGCCACGACGGTCATCAGGTCGCGCGCGTCTGCGCCCGTCGGCGTGCCGACCGAGAAGAGCGCGCCGAAGAACAGGATGGCCTTGGGGTTGGTCAGGTGCAGCGCGAGGCCGCGCAGGAACGCCGCCCCCGCGCCACGCGCCTCGACGGCGGGCGCGACCGCCGATGCGCCTCTCCACGCGCTGCGCGCCGAGCGCAGCGCGAGCCAGAGCAGATAGCCAGCCCCCGACCAGCGCAGCACCTCCATGGCCCAGCCATGCGTGGCCATCGCGCCGCCGAGCCCGAGGGCCGCGGCGACCGACCAGGTCCAGGACCCGAGCGTCACGCCCGCGGCCAGCGCGAACCCCGCGCCCCGGCCCCGCCCCATGGCGGCCCCCGCGATGGCAAGCGTCGAGGGGCCGGGGCTGGCGGTGACGGCGAAGGCGGCGAGCAGGATCGGCGCGAGATCGGCAAGGGTCACGGGCAGCTCCCAGGGTCAATGGCAGACGGCGCGGGCGTACTGGCCGGGGGTGACGCCGACGATGCGCCGGAAGATGCGGGTCAGGTGCGGCTGGTCGGCGAAGCCGCAGGCGGCGGCAACCTCGGCGGGCCGCTCGCCCGCGCGCAGCATGGCCTGCGCGCGGTTGACCCGCTGGTTGACGAGGAAGGCGTGGGGCGTCTGGCCGGTGGCCTTGCGGAACACGCGCAGGAAGTGGAACCGGCTGAGGCCCGCCTCCGCCGCAAGCTCGTCCAGCGCGAAGGACCGCTCGGGCTCGGCGCGCATCATCGCGGTCGCGCGCGCGACGCGGCGCGGCTCGGCGCCGGCCCGGGGCATGGGGCGCGGGTCGGCGTGCCGACGCAGCAGGGCGGCGAGCGCAGCGGTCAGGGCGCCGTCGCGGGCGAGCGCGTCGGGCTCGTCCCGGCTCGCCACATGGGCGCCGAGAAGGCGGCGCGCCAGCGCGGGGTCGTCGACGACCACCCGCCCGAAGCCCGGTGCCGGGCGGTCTGCCCCATCGGACAGGTCCACGGCCGCCGCGCGCAGCAGCCCGGGCGACGGGTAGAACACCCGGTAGCGGAAGGCCGGGCCCGCGGCCTGCCCGTCGTGCAGCTCGTCGGGGTTCAGCAGCACGATCTGGCCCGGCAGCGCACGCCAGCGCACGCCGCGCGCGCTCAACGCCTCGGCCCCCGCCTCGATGACGGCGATGACATAGCTGTCATGGCGGTGCAGCGGATAGCGGTGGGTGGTGAAGTGCGCCGACAGGCAGTCGAGCTCGGGCATGCCGCTGGGCCGCCAGAAGCACACGGCTTCATCGGTTCCCGCGGGGCAGAGCGCATAGGGCGCAAGGTCGTGCACCGTCTCGGTCATCGGTCGGAAACCATCGGTCGCGACCGCCCCGTCTCGCGGGTGCGGCCGGGCGCGCGACGCCGGCCGTGACGGGCCTCTTGCATGCGGGCGCGCTGGTGGGGGCGGGTGCCGCGCGGATCGGGGCGCGGCAAGACGGTCCGGGGGGGGGGGGGGGCCTC
>DAIPIU010000127.1:0-1960 GCA_036770645.1 Rubrimonas sp.
TGCGCTGCACGCCCCGTTCGGCGGCGTGGTGCCCGAGATCGCGGCCCGCGCCCATGCCGAGCGCCTCGACCATGTCGCGGAGGCCGCGCTGGCGCAGGCCGGGCTGGCGCTGGGCGCCGTGGATGCGGTCGCGGTGACCGCCGGGCCGGGGCTGATCGGCGGCGTCGCAGCTGGGGTGGCCTTCGCGCAGGGGCTGGCGCTCGGGGCCGGCCTGCCCCTGATCGGCGTCAACCACCTCGAGGGCCACGCCCTGACCCCGCGCCTGACCGACGGGCTGGCCTTCCCCTACCTCATGCTGCTGGTCTCGGGCGGCCACTGCCAGATCCTCGCCGTCGAGGGGGTGGGGGCCTGCCGCCGGCTGGGCGGCACCATCGACGACGCGCCGGGCGAGGCCTTCGACAAGATCGCCCGCCACCTCGGCCTCGGCTTTCCCGGCGGCCCCGCGGTCGAGCGCGAGGCCGCGGCCGGAGACCCCGCGCGCTTCCCCCTGCCGCGGCCGCTGCTCGACCGGCCCGGCTGCGACCTCTCCTTCTCGGGGCTCAAGACCGCGCTGCGCCGGGCCTGCGACGGTCTGGCCGAGGCGCGGGGCGGCATCGCGGCGCAGGACCGCGCCGATCTCTGCGCCGCCTTCCAGGCCGCCGTCGCCGACACGCTGGCGGAAAAGACCGCCCGCGCCATGGCGCTGTTCCGCGCCTCGCACCCGGGCGTCGCGGCCCCGGCGCTCGCGGTGGCCGGGGGGGTGGCGGCGAACGGCGCGATCCGCGCCGCGCTGCGGGCCCGCGCGGCGGCGGCGGGCTTCGCCTTCGTCGCGCCCCCCCTTGCGCTGTGCACCGACAACGGGGCCATGATCGCCTGGGCGGGGGCCGAGCGGCTGGCGCGCGGCGAGCGCTCCGGGCCGGATCTCGCCCCGCGCCCGCGCTGGCCGCTGGACGCGGCGGCCGCGCCGCTGCTGGGGGCGGGGCGCAAGGGCGCGAAATCCTGAACTGGAAGGGGGCGACCATGTTCGTGCTGATCTGCCGGGACCGGCCCGGCGCGCTGGAGGTCCGCAAGGCCAACCGCGAGGCGCATCTGGCCTATCTGGCCGAGACCGGCATCGCCCGGCTGGCCGGGCCGCTGCTCGACGATGCGGGCGCGATGATCGGCTCGCTGCTGGCCGTCGACGCCGCCGACCGCGCCGCCGCCGAGGCCTTCGCCGCGGGCGACCCCTACGCGAAGGCCGGGCTGTTCGAGAGCGTCGAGATCCTCGCCTGGCGCAAGGTCATCGGCTGAGGCGCCTTCGTCCCGTCGCGAAACGGCGCTAGGCTGCCTGCATTCAGAAGGGGAGAGACGCCATGGGCCTCTACAGCTTCATCAAATCCGCCGGCAAGGCGATCTTCGGCGGCGGCGCCGCTGCGGCCGAGCCCGAGAAGCTCCAGCAGGAGATCAAGGCCGCCGGGGTCGACTTGTCGAAGTTCGTCGTGAGGATGGACGGCGACAAGGTCACGCTGGAAGGCGAGGCCACGCAGGAGGAGCGCGAGCGCGCAATCCTGGCCGTCGGCAATGTCGAGGGCGTGGCCGCGGTCGAGGATGCCGTGACCGTCGCCGACGCCGCCCCGCCTTCGGTGTTCCACACCGTCGAGAAGGGGGACACCCTGTCGGCCATCGCGAAAAGGCACTACGGCAACGCCAACGACTACCAGAAGATCTTCAAGGCCAACACGCCGATGCTCTCGCACCCCGACAGGATCTACCCCGGGCAGGTGCTGCGCATCCCGCAATAGGGTCCGCATTCGAAAGGCCGAAGCCATGGACGTGCTGAAATTCGCCCAGAACGCGATGAAGTCGGTGATGAACGGCGGCGGGGCCGAGCAGCCGGAATGGCTGCGCCGCGCCGTCGCCGAGCGCCTGAAGGCCCGCGACGGCGATGCGGCGCAGCCCGCCGGCGACAGCGCCCCCGATGCCGCGGGCGACGGCGCGAAGG
>DAIPIU010000086.1:0-8764 GCA_036770645.1 Rubrimonas sp.
ACCACCATCCGCCGCCGCGCCCGCCGCGCCATCGCGCCATAGACCGCCGCCATCTCGATCAGCGCGTCGGACGGCCCCTCCGCGGTCAGCCCGCTCGCGCCGAGGATCGCCCAGTCGGCGTGCAGATCCTCGAGGAAGCGCAGCGTCTGCGCGCCGTGCAGCGCCCCTTCGCCCGGATTGTACCGACCCGGGGCCATGATCACCTCGATGGTGGGGTTGATCGACAGCACCGTGGCCACGCCGAAGCCGTGCGTGACCACCGTGACGTGCTTCATCTCGACGGCGATGCGGCGCGCGACATGGGTGGTCGTCGCGCCCGAGCCCATCAGGACGAGCCGCGCGCCCGCCAGAAGGGGCGCGGCGGCGCGGGCGATGCGCTGGCGTTCGGCCGAGAACAGCGCGTGGCGCTCGTGCACCCCCGGCTCGACGGCCGGGGCGCGCACCGCGCCGCCATAGGTCCGGCTCAGCGCGCCGTCGCCGCGCAGGGTCTCAAGGTCGCGCCGGATCGTCTCGGTCGAGACGCCGAGCAGCGCCGCCAGCTCGCCCACGCGCAGCGACGGCGATTGCCCGAGTTCGGTGAGGATGCGCCGCCGCCGCTCGTCCTTGCCGATCCGCATGCCCGCGCCCGCCTTCCCGCCCGACCATGCGTCGCGGCCGCGCCACCGGCAAGCGCGCGCGGGCGCGATCCCGTTCGTGTCGCGCCAGGCCGCCCCCCCCCGGACGCCGGGACCGGCGCATCGGCCCGCAGGGCCCGGCCGCGGCGCGGCCCCCCGGGGTCCTCCCGCCGATCAGTCCGTCGGTCGGACGGACCGGATCTCGACGCAAGCCCCGAAGCGGGCCTGCCCGACCGGAAAGGGAAAGGCCGCCAGGGCGGCATCGGGCAGGACGGAGGTCCCGTCGGTCAGGACGTTGAGGCCGGGCCAGCCGTCCCGGATCCAGACCGCGCCCGCCGGCATGCGGGGCGTGACCTTCGCACGCGCCGCGAAACTGCCGCGCGCGTTCGACACCTCGATCGCGTCGCCGTCCAGAATGCCCCGGTCCTGCGCGTCCTGGGGCGCGATCCAGAGATCGGGGGCGGCCTCGCGGTTCGCGAGCGTCGGAAGCGCCCGCGCGTGATCGTAGAAGGAATGGAAATGGGCGAAGCTGCGCCCATGCGCCAGCCGCAGACCCGGCGCGCCCGCATCGGGATCATCGGCCGTCGGCAGCGCGGGAAGCCCCATCCGCGCGGCGCGGTCCGACCGGAACTCGATCCTGCCGGAGGGCGTGGCGAAGGCCAGCGTCGGATAGGCGACGCGGGACACCTTCAGGGCCACGCGCCCGCCGTTCCTGCGCAACGTCTCGACCGTCGCGTGGCCCGTGACGGGATGGTCGAGCATGGCGTCCATCGCCGCCTCCTGATCGGGCCACGGATAGACGTCCCGGACGCCGAGGCGCGCCGCCAGACCCTTGTAGAGTTCGAAGGCCGGGCGCGCCTCGCCAGCCGCCGGCAGGATGCGCTCCGTCAGGTGGACATGGCTGTCGGTCGCCTTGGCGCCGATCTCCTCGAGCCAGATGGTGCCGGGCAGGACGATGTCCGCGGCCTCGCGGATCGTCTGGTTGGCGAAGATGTCGTAGGCGACCACAAGCTCGGCCCCGCGGAGCGCCGCGCGGAGGCGGTTGGTGTCGGGAAAGGACGACAGCACGTTGGATCCGATCGCGACGAAGACCCGGACGGCCCCGCTCTCCAGCGCCTCGACCATCGCCTCCATCTGGTTCGGCACGCGGACGCCGGGCGGCCGGCGGTCCGCGGCGGACAGGTCGTTGAACGCCGCGCCGTGGCTGCGCCCGCCGTGGCGCGGGCCGATCCCCCCGCCCGGCCGGCCGAAATCGCCGGTGAGGGCCGGCAGGCAGGCGATCGCGCGCGCGGCCTGCCAGGTGTTCGCGCCCTTGTGCAGCGACGACCCGCCGATCACGATCATGGCCGGGCGCGTGGTGGCGTAGCGCCGCGCGAGCGCCGCGATCCGCGCCGCCGGCACGCCGGTCCGCCCCTCGGCCCATTCCGGGGTCAGCGGCGCCACATGCCGCACGAGCGCCTCGAAGCCGACCGTGCGGTCGGCAACGAAGTCGCGGTCCCATGCCCCGTCGGCGATGATGACCTGCATCATGGCAAGGGCGAGGGCCGCGTCGCTGCCCGGCCTCACGAGGATCACGTCGTCGGCCAGCGCCGAGGCCTCGGTCCGGCGGACATCGATGGCCACGATCCGCGCCCCGCGCCGCTTCGCGATCTCGACATGGCGCAGCGTCGCGGCCTGGCTGACCGTGTTGGCGCCCCAGAGGATCACGAGGCGCGCGTTGGCGCTCATGTCCTCCTTGGCCGATGTCTCCAGCGCCCCCGTCAGCCCGAGCCCGAAGGCGCCGAGCCCCCAGCAGATCATCGCCGGGTTCCAGTACTGGCAGCCGTAGAGGTTGGCGAAGCGCTCCAGCTGGCCGCGCTTCAGGCCGAAGCCGTAGTCGTTGGCGAAGTTTCCGTGGCCCTGCCAGAAACCGACCCGCTCCGGTCCGACCGCGCGCATGCGGTCCGCGATCAGATCGAGCGCGCCGTCCCAGTCGATCCCCGACCAGCGGTCCGCGCCCCGCGTCCCGCGGATGCGCGGCGCGAGCAGGCGGCGGCCATTGCCGACGATCTCGTGGGCGGCCTTGCCCCGCATGCACAGGAAGCCCTCGCTGTCGGGGTTGGTGACATCGCCCGCGATCGAGACATGCCCCCCCTCGGCGACGGTGACGGTCATGCCGCACAGCGTCGGATGACAGTTCATCGGGCACATGGTCCTGAATGCGTCCGCCGTCATCGGTGTCTCGTCGCTCTCCCGCCGGGCCGGCCGCACCCTACCGCGAAGTCGCCGGGCCTGTCCCGCGTCGCGCTTGCGGGCGGACCGTCCCGGCATCGCCGGACCCTCCCGCCGGGGGGCACGGCTGGCGCCGAAGTCCCGTCTGCGCGTCCCCGCGCCCGATCTTCCCGGTCCCGCGCCCGCCGCCGCGCCCGCCGCCGCGACCGCGCAGCCCGGCGCGCCGTCACAGCGCGGCGGCGAACGCGGCCAGCGCGGCCAGCGACGCGGCGGCGATGCCCAGCCAGGCGTCCTGCTCGCTCGGCGTCGCCGGCTCGCGCGTCAGCCGCGCGCCGAACGCGGACAGGCGCCCGACCGCCGCGGCCCGGGCCCGCTCGACGCCGGACAGCAGCGCCGCGAACGCCGCCGCGGCCCCGCGGACGGCGGCGGCCAGCGGCGCGGCATAGGCCAGCGGATCGGCCGCGGCCCAGCCGGGCGGCCGCGCGCCGGACCGCGCCAGCGCCGCCGCCGCGGCCAGGGCGACGAGCGCGGGCGCGACCGCGACCCCCGCCGAGGCCGCATCCTTCGGCACGGCACCGAGGCCGGCCAGCGCGGGCCCCGCCAGCAGGGCGGCCATAGCCAGCAGCAGGGCCGCCGCCCGCGCGCCCGACCCCTCCGCCGGCTTCGCCGCCATCAGCCACAGCGCCCGGGCCATCGCCAGCGCCGTCCCGAAGGCCGCCGCCGCGAACAGGGTCTCCAGCGGTCCCGCGATCAGCGCGGCCGCCGTCGCGGATTTCGCGGCGTAGCCGAGGGTCAGCGGCGCGCCGGTCAGCGACAGCGCCGCCGCCAGCGCCGCCAGAAGGCCGATCCGCCGCGGCATGCCCGGATCCACCGCCAGGAACAGGGCCGCCTTGGCGAGCGCATGCTGCGCCACGATCAGCAGGACCGCCGCCTTCGCCGCCTCCGGGGCCGCATGGCCGCCGCAGGCCGCGCCCCAGAGCGCCAGCGCGAGGCCCATCTGGCTGACGCTCGACCAGGCCAGCGCCGTCTTGGCGTCGCGCTGGAGCGCGGCCAGAAGCGCGCCCCCGAAGCCCCCCGCCAGCCCCAGCGCCAGCAGCGCGTCGCCGAAGCCCGGCGGCGCGGCGGCGGCGGGCGCGAACAGCACAAGGCCCAGCAGCCCCGCCTTCAGCGTGGCGCCCGACAGAGCGGCGCTGGCCGGAACCGGCGCGACGGGATGCGCGAGCGGCAGCCAGGCATGAAGCGGGACCAGCCCCGCCTTCACCCCGAACCCGACCGCCAGCAGCCAGTAGGCGAAGGCAGGCGGCGGCGGCGCGCCGGCGGCCGGCGTCGCGAGGCCGCCGTCCTGCGCCGCCGACATCAGCGCGAAGGCGGCGAACAGCGCCAGTTCGCCCAGCACCACGAACCGGACATAGACCCGCGCCGCGCGCGTCGCCGCCGCATCGCCGCGATGGGCGACCAGACCGTAGCCCGCGAAGCTCAGCGCCGCGAAGCCGGCATAGAAGCTCGCGAGGTCGCGCGCGACGAAGGTGGCCATCTGACCGGCCATGGCGAGGCCGAAGCAGACCGCGTAGCGCCGCGCCGCCGCGCCCGTCTCGGCCGAGGCGGTCCCGTGCAGCGCGGCCGCGCCCCAGACCAGCGCCACGGCCGCCATGGGAAAGCCCATCTCGGGATCGAGCCCGAGCCGCGCGCCGAACAGGAAGCCGGGTGCCGTCCCGGCGAGCGGCCCGGCCGCCGCCGCGGCGACGAGGCCCGCCGCAAGGCCCGGCAGCGCGGCGAGCGCGAGCGCCGCGCGCACCATGGCCGGCGGCGCGGCCGCGGCGGTCAGGGCGACCGCCATCGGCGCGGTCGGCGCCGCCAGCAGCAGAAGCTCGGCGGCGGTCATGGCGCCGCCTCCGCGCGGCCGAAGCCGAACTCGCCGAGCGCGATCTCCTGCACCCAGCCCAGCGGGCTGAACACCGAGGTCGCGAACACGGCCGCGCCCAGCACGAGCGCCGCCGTCGCGACCGGCGGCCCGACCGTCAGCGCGACCGAGAGCCGGGGCGGCGGCGCCGATCTGGGCCAGGCCGCCGGCGCGGGGAGGAACCACAGCGCGTGCAGGATCGGCAGGAAATAGGCGGCGTTCAGCGCGCTGGACGCCAGCAGCACGGCGACGACCCAGCCGGCCTCGGCCTCCAGCGCGCCGATGCCGAGGCTCCATTTGGTCACGAAGCCCGCCGTTGGCGGCACGCCGATCATCCCGAGCGCGGCCACCGTGAAGGCGCCCGCCGTCCAGGGCATCCGCCGCCCGGCGCCGCCCAGCCCCGAGACGGCCTTCACCCCCAGCGTCTCGGCGAAGACGCCGGCGCAGAAGAACAGCGTGATCTTCATGACGCCCTGATGGATCAGGTGCAGGATCGCGCCCAGCGCCGCCGCGGGATGCGCGAGCGACGCGCCCAGCGCGATGTAGGACACCTGGCTGACCGTCGAATAGGCCAGCCGCTTCTTCAGGTCGTCCTGACCCAGCGCCAGCAGCGAGCCCCAGATGATGGTGAAGGCCGCGACCGCCGAGAGCCAGGGCAGCACCCCGAGCTCGACCCCGAGCGACACGCCGAACAGGTCGTAGACCACGCGCACGATGCCGAAGGCCCCGGCCTTCACCACCGCCACGGCGTGCAGCAGCGCCGACACCGGGGCCGGCGCCACCATGGCCAGCGGCAGCCAGCCATGCAGCGGCGCCAAGGCCGCCTTCACGCCCAGCCCGACCATCATCACCGCGAACAGCAGGCGCAGCGCGGCGTCGCCCGGGCGCGTCTCGGCCTGCGCCAGCAGCCCGCCGACTCGGAAGGCGCTGTCCCCGTGCCAGGCGTGCAGGAACATCGCCCCCATCAGCAGCACCGCGCCGCCCGCCAGCGTGTAGAGCAGGTAGATCCGCCCGGCGCGCAGCGTCTCGCGGTCGCCCTTGTGCACCACCAGCGGATAGGTCGCGAGCGTCAGCAGCTCGTAGAACACGATGAAGGTGACCAGGTTGCCCGCCAGCGCCACCCCCATGGTCGCGCTGACGCACAGCGCGAAGAAGCCGAAGAAGCGCGGCTGGTTCGGCCCCTCGCGCAGATAGCCCACGGCGTAGACGGTGGTGATCAACCACAGCGTCGCCGAAAGCCCGACGAACAGCACCGACAGCGCGTCGGCCTGCAGCACGATGTCCTCGCCGGGCAGGAAGGGCAGGCGCGCCTCGAACCGCTCGCCCGCGCGCACGCCGGCCACCAGCGCCGCAACCAGCGCGAGCGTCAGCGTCGAGCCCGCCAGCCCCGCCGCGGCCCGCGCCACCACCTGCCCGTCGCGCAGCGCGAAGATCGCCGCGGCCGATCCCACCGTGGTCAGCACGATCAGCAGCGGCAGCGCCGACCGCCAGGCGCCAAGGAGATCGAGGATCGTCACGGCCCGCCATCCACGATCAGGTCCTGAAGGGCGGGGCCGGCGAAGCCCGCGCCCATCGCCGCGAGGGCCAGCGCCAGCGCGCTCCAGCCGCACGGGATCCCCGCGGCCGGCGGGGGCGCGCCCGGGTCGCGCGGCCGGATCAGCCCGTCGGCCAGCCGCACCATGTTCAGGCTGGTGACGATCGCGCCCCCGACCAGAAGCGGCGCGACCCACCACTGCTCGCGCAGCAGCGCGGCCTCGGCGAGCGTCCACTTCGCAAGGAACCCGCCCGAGGGCGGCAGCCCCATCAGCGACACCGACCCCAGCGCCACGGCCGCCTTGGCGGGCCCGAAGCGGCCGCCCGGATCGGACAGCGCGTCGATGCGGTCATGCCCGTTCGCCGCGCGGATCGAGCCCGCGGCGATGAAGACCGCCGCCTTCGCCAGGCCATGGGCGATCACGAAGGCCACCGCCGCCTTCACCGCAAGCGGCGTCTGCGCCGCGAAACCCAGCGCCAGCACGACATACCCGATCTGCCCGACCGTCGAATAGGCGATCAGCGCCTTCAGCCTCGTCGCCCGCAGCGACCCCAGCGCCCCGACCGCCAGCGCCGCGAGGCCCAGCGCCCGGAACACGGGCTCGGCCGCCGCCAGCGCCTCGACCGGCGCGGTCCCGGTCCACAGCCGCAGCAGCAGATAGAGCGCGGCCTTGACCACGACGCCCGAAAGCACCGCGCTCGCCGCAGGCGCCGCCGCGCCATGGGCGGCGGGCAGCCAGAAATGGAAGGGGGCCACGCCCGCCTTCATCAGCAGCCCGACCGTCATCAGCGCCAGCGGCGCGGCCAGCGCAGGCCCCTGCAGCCCTGCCGCGGCCAGCAGCCCGAGGTCGAGCGCGCCGGTCGCCCGGTACAGCAGCGCCACGCCCGCGAGGTAGAGCAGCGACCCGCCGAGCCCGACGAACAGGTAGCGCAGCGCCGGGGCCGCCGCCGCCGCGCCCCCCAGCGCCGTGACCGCGACGGCGGCAAGGGAGACGATCTCGAGCGCGACATACAGGTTGAAGATGTCGGCCGACAGGAACAGCGCGTTCAGGCCCGTCAGCAGGAACAGCCAGAGCGCCGCCGCGCCGGGCGCGGCCATGAAGCCGCGCGCCCCGCCGCCGGTCGTCGTCAGGGCCATCGCCGCCGCGGTCAGCGCGAGGAACGGCCAGGACAGCCCGTCCACCCGCAGCCCGATCCCCAGCGGCGCCGGCCAGCCGCCGATGGCGGTCGTCGCGCCGACCATGGGGTGCAGCGCCGCGACCAGCGCCAGATTGGCCCAGCAGGCCGCCAGCGCGACCGCGGGCCCCGCCCTCGGGACGAGGATCGCGCAAAGCGCGGCGAGCACCGGCAGGGCGACGGCCGCCGACAGCGCCGCATCGGGGGACAGGGTCATGCGTCGCGCCCGTCGCCCGGGCTCTCCGGCGGGGCGCGCCGGATCAGCACGAGGCCCAGCGCCGTCGCGGCGACGGCCACCACGATCCCCGTGATGACCAGCGCATGCGGCACCGGGTCGGGCGGAGCGTCGCCGCGATAGGCGAACACGATCAGCAGCATCAGCGCGCCGAGGCTCATCACGTTCACGGCGATCAGCTTGCGCAGCGGCTCGGGCCGCAGCAGAAGACCCGCCCAGCCGAGCCCGAACAGCGCCACCGCCGCCGCCGCATAAAGCGTCGCCGGCGTCATCGTCGCCCCTCCGCGGCGTCCGGTCGCCGCGGATCGGGGGCCGCCGCCAGCAGCGCGGCCAGGCTGACCGCGATCGAGACCGTCGCGACGGATTCCACGGCCAGGATCATGGCATAGGCCGCCTCGGGTCCGGGATAGTCGAGAAAGCGCCCCGACAGCGCCAGCGAGGCCAGCCCCGCCGCGAGGAAGGCCGCCGTGCCGCCCGCCGTCCCCCAGCGCAGCGCCGCGCCGATCCGCCAGGCCGGCCGCCCGTCCGTTGTCGCCTCGAGCAGCACGAGGCCCCCGGCCAGCACCGCGCCGGCCTGGAACGCCCCGCCCGGCTTCGATGTCCCGGTCCACAGCAGATAGCCCGCCACCAGCACGATCATGGGGGCGAGCGCCGCGGCCGACGCCCGCGCCACCGGGCTCGACAGCGGCGGCGGCGCGGGCCGGACCGGGGCCAGCGACCCCGTCGCCACGACCGCCAGCGCCACGACGGCGAGTTCGAGGAAGGTGTCGTAGCCGCGAAAGTCCAGCAGCACGGCCGTCACCGGATTCTGAACGCCCGTCCCCGCGATGTCGGCCGCAACGGCGGGCTGCAGGCCCGGCGCCGCCGGCGTCAGCAGGATCGCCGCGAACAGAAGGGCGGACGCCGCGGCCACCCCGGCGGCGGCCAGACCGCGCGCAAGGGTCACCGGCCGTCCTTCCCCTCGCCCGTCAGGGCGAGATGGCGCAGCAGCAGCGCGCCGGTGATGCCGGCCCCGATCGCGGCCTCCGCCAGCGCAACGTCGGGCGCCCCGAGCCGCGCCCAGGCCAGCGCCGCGAAGGCGCCCAGCGCGATGAA
>DAIPIU010000001.1:0-19287 GCA_036770645.1 Rubrimonas sp.
CAACGTGCTGTCGCCGGCCAACGGCAAGCCGATCATCGTGCCGTCGCAGGACATGATCCTGGGGCTCTACTACATCAGCCTCGAGAAGAAGGGCGAGCCCGGCGAGGGCATGAAGTTCGCCGACATGGCCGAGATCGAGCACGCGCTGGCCGCGGGCCTGATCACCATCCACAGCAAGATCACCACCCGCTTCGAGACCGTGGACGAGGACGGCAACCCCCTGTTCCAGCGCGTCGAGACCACGGCGGGCCGGATGATGCTGGCCAACCTGCTGCCCAAGAACCCGAACGTGAAGTTCGAGATCGTCAACCGCCTGCTGCGCAAGCGCGAGGTGCAGGACGTGATCGATCAGGTCTACCGCCATTCGGGGCAGAAGGAATCGGTGATCTTCTGCGACCGGATCATGACGCTGGGCTTCCAGCAGGCGTTCAAGGCCGGGATCTCGTTCGGCAAGGACGACATGATGATCCCGCCGGAGAAGTGGGACATCGTCGAGCAGGCCCGCGCCGACGTGAAGGCCTTCGAGCAGCAGTACCAGGACGGGCTGATCACCCAGGGCGAGAAGTACAACAAGGTCGTCGACCGCTGGGCCAAGTGCACCGACAAGGTCGCCGACGCGATGATGGAGGAGATCCGCAGCGTGCGGCACGACCCGGCCACCGGCCGCGAGCTCGAGCCCAACTCGGTCTACATGATGAGCCATTCGGGCGCCCGCGGCTCGCCCACCCAGATGAAGCAGCTCGCCGGCATGCGCGGCCTGATGGCCAAGCCGTCGGGCGAGATCATCGAGACGCCGATCATCTCGAACTTCAAGGAAGGCCTGACGGTGGGCGAGTACTTCAACTCGACCCACGGCGCCCGCAAGGGTCTGGCCGACACCGCGCTCAAGACTGCGAACTCGGGCTACCTGACGCGGCGTCTGGTCGACGTGGCGCAGGACTGCATCATCACGGTCGAGGATTGCGGCACCGAGGCCGGCATCACGGCGGCGGCGGTGATCGACGGGGGCACCGTGGTCGCCACCATCGGCGAGCAGGTGCTGGGCCGCGTGCCCAACGAGGACGTGCTCGACCCCGCGACCGGAGAGGTCATCGTGCCGCGCGGCGCGCTGATCGAGGAGCGCGAGGCCGCGGCCATCGAGGCGGCGGGCGTGCTGTCGGTCTACATCCGCTCGCCGCTGACCTGCGAGCTGAAGGACGGCATCTGCGGCCAGTGCTACGGGCGCGACCTCGCCCGCGGCACGCGCGTCAACATCGGCGAGGCGGTGGGCATCATCGCCGCCCAGTCGATCGGCGAGCCGGGCACGCAGCTGACCATGCGCACCTTCCACATCGGCGGCGCGGCCAACGTGGCCGACCAGTCCTTCGTGGAGGCGACGCAGGAGGGCACGCTCGAGATCCGCAACCGCAACCTCACCGAGAACGCCGACGGCGACACGCTGGTGATGGGCCGCAACGTGCAGCTGGTGATCCGCGACGAGCACGGGCGCGAGCGGGCGACGCACAAGCTGGTCTACGGCTCGAAGCTGCTGGTGCAGGAGGGCGACCGGATCCTGCGCGGCCAGCGCCTGGCCGAGTGGGACCCCTACACCCTGCCCATCATCGCCGAGAAGGGCGGCGTGGCGCGGCTGGTGGACCTGATCCCCGGCCTGTCGGTGCGCGAGGAGACCGACGACGCCACCGGCATCAGCCAGCGCATCGTCAGCGACTGGCGCGCCGCGCCCAAGGGCAACGAGCTCAAGCCCGCCATCTCGATCATGGAGCCGGTGGCCGAGGGCGACACGGTCACCAAGCCCGATGTGGTGCGGCTCGATAACGGCAACCCGGCGCATTACATGATGTCGGTCGACGCCATCCTGTCGATCGAGGACGGCCAGACCGTGCGCGCGGGCGAGGTGATCGCCCGCATCCCGCGCGAGGGCGCCAAGACCAAGGACATCACCGGCGGTCTGCCGCGGGTGGCGGAACTGTTCGAGGCGCGGCGCCCCAAGGACCACGCGATCATCGCCGAGATCGACGGCCATGTGCGCTTCGGCAAGGACTTCAAGAACAAGCGCCGGCTGACCATCGAGCCGACCGACGCGAACGCCGAACCGGTGGAGTACCTGCTGCCCAAGGGCAAGCACATCACCGTGGCCGAGGGCGATTTCATCCAGAAGGGCGAGTTCCTGCTGGACGGCAACCCGGCGCCGCACGACATCCTGGCGATCCAGGGCATCGAGAAGCTTGCCAACTACCTGATCAACGAAGTGCAGGACGTGTATCGCCTGCAGGGCGTGAAGATAAACGACAAGCACATCGAGGTGATCGTGCGGCAGATGCTGCAGAAGGTCGAGATCACCGAGAGCGGCGAGACGACGCTGCTGCCGGGCGAGCAGCTCGACCGGACCGAGTTCGACGAGATCAACGCCAAGGCGGAAGGCCAGGGCCTGCGTCCCGCCAAGGGGGCGCCGGTGCTGCTGGGCATCACCAAGGCGTCGCTGCAGACCCGCAGCTTCATCTCGGCGGCCTCGTTCCAGGAGACGACGCGGGTGCTGACCGAGGCGGCGACGCAGGGCAAGCGCGACAAGCTGCTGGGGCTGAAGGAGAACGTGATCGTCGGCCGGCTGATCCCGGCGGGCACGGGCGGGGCCGCGGCGCGGCTGAAGGCCGTGGCCGCCGAGCGCGACCGCCGCGTGATCATGCAGCGCCAGGCCGAGGCCGCCGCCGCCGCGGCCTCCGCGACCTCGGACAGCCTCGCGGTCATCGACGCCGTCGAGGACGAGGACGAGCCGATCGTCGACTGACCGCGGCCGGGCCGCCCGCGCGGGCGGCCCGCCGCGACCGACGGGACCGATCATGCGGCGCGCCCCGGCCCGGGGCGCGCCGCATGCATTCCGGGGCGGCGGATGCGCATCGCGCGGCGGGGGGCGGGCGGGCGGCCCCGCCCGCCCCGTCCCGCAGCGCGCCGGATCGCGCGCGGGGCCTTGCCGAAGCCGCGGGACGCCCGACCCTTGCGCCGGCGCGGCCGGTCGGTCCAGCCTTCGCGCCGCGCCGGCGATGGCGGCAGGTCAGGGGGCGGCGATGTTCGTGGCGATGAACCGGTTCCGGGTGACGAAGGGGCGCGAGGCCGAGTTCGAGGCGGTCTGGACCGGGCGCGACAGCCGGCTGGCCGGCACGCCGGGATTCGTCGATTTCCGCCTGCTGCGCGGGCCGGCGCGGGGCGACCACACGCTGTACTGCTCGCACAGCATCTGGACGGGTCGCGAGGCCTTCCTCGCCTGGACCCGGTCCGAGGCCTTCCGCGAGGCGCATCGCGGGGTGGGCGAGCGGCGCGACCTCTATCTCGGGCCGCCCGACTTCGAGGATTACGAGGCCGTGACGGGGGCCTGACCGGCTGCGGCGCCGGGCCGCAGGGTGGAATCCCCACAGGTTCCGCGAATCCGGATCATCCCGCAAAGTCCTTTCGTCTTTGCCGTGTCACGGTTACGGCGTAGGCTTTGTGCAATGCAGCACGCAGGAGGCGCGCATGTTCTCTCTCGCCGGCAAGAAGGCGCTCGTGGTCGGCATCGCCAACGACCAGTCCATCGCCTGGGGCTGCGCCAAGGCCCTGCGCGCCCAGGGCGCCGATCTCGCCGTCACCTACCTCAACGCCAAGGCCGAGCGCTTCGTGCGCCCGCTGGCCGAGGAGCTGGGGGCGGAGATCATCCTGCCGCTCGACGTCCAGCACGACGCGGAACTCGAGGCGGCGTTCGCCGAGATCGCGGCGAAATGGGGCCGGCTCGACACGCTGCTGCACTCCATCGCCTTCTGCCCGAAGGAGGATCTGCACGGCCGGGTCGTCGACTGCTCGCGCGAGGGCTTCGGGCTGGCGATGGACATCTCGGTGCATTCCTTCCTGCGCATGGTGCGGCTGGCCGAGCCGCTGATGGGCGCGGGCGGCACCTGCATGACGGTCACCTTCAACGGCTCGCAGCGCGTGATCGACAGCTACAACGTCATGGGGCCGGTCAAGGCGGCGCTCGAATCGGCCGCGCGCTACCTCGCGGGCGAGCTGGGGCAGAAGGGCATCGCGGTGCATGCGCTGTCGCCCGGGCCGCTGCACACCCGCGCGGCCTCGGGCCTGCCGCAGTTCGACAAGCTGGTGAACGCCGCCATCGACAGCTCGCCCCTCCGCCGGCTCGCCTCGATCGAGGAAACCGGCGCGCTCTGCGCCTTTCTCGCCTCCGACGAGGCCCGCGGCATGACCGGCGGGCTGCATTTCGTCGACGGCGGCTTCAACATCGTCTGAGGAGACATCCCATGCCCGCTTCCATCGCGCTCGGCGATACCCGCGCCGTCGCCGAACTGATGGCCCGGGCCCGGGTCACCTCGGCCGAGCTGGGCGCGGCAGAGGCGCGCAACAGCGTCGACGCCGCGGCCCAGCAGGCCGAGCTGGTGCACCGGGCCCTGTCGCGCAACCTCGAGCGCATCGGGCGCGAGCATGGTGCGCGCGGCAAGGCGCTGGCCGAGGCGATGGCCGCGCGGCTGGCCGACAAGGCGGCGATGGCGCCGGGACGGCTGATGCAGGACGCCGCCGCCTATGCGGCCGACGCCGCCCAGCGCGCGGTGCTGATGCTCGACCTGTTCCGCCGCCGCGGCGACCAGTTCATCGCGCACGAGGCCGCCGACTGCCCGCCGGTGCTCGATTACGACTACGAGCTGATCATGGACGGCGCGGCGCTGGCGCGGCCCTGCAACTACTACCTGCTGCGCATCCTGCCGCGCGAGACGCCGACGATCGCCACCAAGCGCCCCTACGTCATCATCGACCCGCGCGCGGGCCACGGCCCCGGCATCGGCGGCTTCAAGGCCGACAGCCAGGTGGGCGTGGCGCTGGCCAAGGGCCACCCGGTCTATTTCGTGGCCTTCCGCCCCTTCCCGGTGCCGGGCCAGACGCTGGCCGACGTGGTGCTGGCCGAGGCCGCCTTCGTGCGCGAGATCCAGCGCCGCCACCCGGATTCGAGCAAGCCGATCATCATCGGCAACTGCCAGGGCGGCTGGGCGACCGCGCTGCTGGCCGCCACCAACCCCGACCTCGCCGGGCCGGTGGTGTTCAACGGCGCGCCCATGGCCTACTGGTCGGGCAAGGTCGGCGAGAACCCGATGCGCTACAATGGCGGGCTGATGGGCGGGGTCGCGCCCGCGCTGCTGCTGGCCGACATGGGCGGCGGCAAGCTCGACGGCGCGTGGCTGGTGATGAACTTCGAGTTCCTCAACCCGTCGCGCAACTTCTTCAGCCAGTATCACGACCTGTTCCGGGACATCGACGGCGGCGGCGAGCGTTTCCTCGAATTCCAGAAATGGTGGGGCGGCTATTTCTGGATGAACGAGGCCGAGATCCGCTGGATCGTCGAGCAGCTGTTCGTCGGCAACAGGCTGGCCCGCGGCGACGCCATGCTCGAGCACGCCATGCGCGTGGATCTCAAGAAGATCCGTGCGCCCATCATCGTGTTCGCCAGCCACGGCGACAATATCACCCCGCCGCAGCAGGCGCTGAACTGGATCGTCGACTGCTATGCCAGCGAGGACGAGATCAAGCTGGCCGGGCAGCGCATCATCTACATGGTGCACGACAAGGTCGGCCATCTGGGCATCTTCGTCAGCAGCACCATCGCCAAGCGCGAACACTCCGAGATGGCCTCGACGATGAAGACCATCGAGGCGCTCGCGCCCGGGCTCTACGAGATGGTGATCGAGGACGTGATCGGCGAAGGCCACGAGACCAGCTTCGTGGTGTCGTTCCACAAGCGCCGGCTGGCCGATCTCGCCGGGCTCGACGACGGCCGGCACGAGGAGAAGGCGCTGGCCGCGGTGGCGCGCTTCTCCGCGGCGCTGGCGGAGGCCTACGAGGTGGGCGTGCGCCCGATGGTCAAGCCGATGGTCTCGACCGCCACGGTGGAACTCGGCCGGGCCATGCACCCGCTGCGCCTGCAGCGCTCGGCCTTCGCCAGCGTCAACCCGGCGATGCGCCCGGTCGAGGCGCTGGCCGAGACGGTGCGCGCCCAGCGCAGGCCGGTCGCGCCCGACAACGGTTTCGTGGCGCTGGAGAGGCTCTGGGCGCAGGGGCTGACCCAGTCGCTGGACCTGTTCCGCGACATGCGCGACATGATGGCCGAACTGGCCTTCCTGTCGGTCTGGGCGACGCCGGCGATGATCGCCTACGGGGCCAAGCTCGCGACGCCGCGGCCCAAGCTCGACGCCCAGGCGCTGCGCATGATGCCCGAGGTGCAGAACGCGCTGCTGAACATCGCGCGCGGCGGCTATCCGGAGGCGGTGATCCGCATGCTGATCATGCTGGCCGAGGCGCGCGGCTCGGTGCGCCGCGACCGGCTGGAGCGGTCGGCCAAGGTGCTGACCGGCGACGCGCCCTTCGCCGGGCTCGGGGCCGAGCGGCGCGCGCAGATCATCCAGGAGCAGTCGATCGTGGTGCAGTTCGACCCCGAGGCGGCGGTCGCGGCGCTGCCCGCGATGCTGGACACCGCCGAGGAGCGCGCCCGCGCCATCGCGGTGGTCGAGTTCGTCCTCGGGCCGCGCGCCGAGATGGAGGAGCACACGGTCGAACGGCTCGCCCAGTTCCGGGCCGCGCTCGACCTGCCGCCGCTGCCGCCGGGCGAAGGCGACGGACCCGCGCTCATCCAGGCCGCCGAGTGAGGGAGGGGCCGATGCCCTGGGAGAACCGCCTGTTCGACGAACTGAAGATCGGCGACGAGGCGCAGATCGAGCGCCTGTGCCGCGCCGAGGATTTCCTCGTGTTCGCCCACGCCTCGGGCAACCACAACCCCATGCACATCTCCGCGGTCGACGGCGACGGCGACGGGGTGAAGGAATCCATCGCCCCCAGCATGTGGGTCGGCTCGCTGATCTCGGCGGTGCTCGGCAATGTGCTGCCGGGCCCGGGCACGCTCTACCGCGCGCAGTCTCTGCGCTTCGTCGGCCGCGCCCATGAGGGCGACACGCTGGTGATCGGCGTGCGCGTCACCGCGAAGCCCGAAGAGGGCGTCGTGGCGCTCGACACCTGGGTGCGCCACTGCGACGGGCGGCCGGTCTGCGAGGGAGAGGCGCTGGTCGAGGCCCCGAAGGCCAAGGTCACCTACGACGACAGCCACATCCCCGGCCTGACGGTCCAGCGCCACATCCATTTCGACGCGCTGGTGGCGCGCGCCGAAAGCCTGCCGCCGCTGCCCACCTCGGTCGCCGCGCCGGAATCGGCCGACGCGCTGGAGGGGGCGCTGCTGGGCCTGCGCCACACGCTGATCCAGCCCATCCTGATCGGCGACGCCGCGAAGATCCGCGCGCTCGCCGCCCAGATCGGCGAGGACCTCTCGGGCGTCGAGATCGAGGACGTGCCCGATCACGCGCAGGCCGCCGCCCGCGCCGTGGCGATGGTGCACGAGGGGCGCGCGCGCGCGGTGATGAAGGGCCACCTGCACACCGACGTGCTGCTGGGGCAGGTGGTCAAGCGCGAGGGCGGGCTGCGCACGGGGCGGCGGCTGTCGCACATCTTCATCATGGACGTGCCGGGGCTGTCGCATCTTCTGATGGTCACCGACGCCGCGATCAACATCGCCCCCGACCTCGACACCAAGGCCGACATCATCCGCAACGCCATCGACCTCGAACACGCGCTCGGCAACCCCGAGCCGCGGGTGGCCGTGCTGTCGGCCATCGAGACCGTGTCGACCAAGATGCAGTCCAGCATGGACGCCGCCATCCTGTCCAAGATGGCCGACCGCGGCCAGATCACCGGCGGGCTGGTGGACGGGCCGCTGGCCATGGACAACGCCATGAGCCTCGAGGCCGCGCGCATCAAGGGCGTGCGCTCCTCGGTGGCGGGCATGGCCGACGTGCTGGTGGTGCCGACCATCGAGGCCGGCAACATGCTCGCCAAGCAGCTGTCGCTGCTGGCCCACGCCGAATCGGGCGGCCTCGTGATGGGCGCGCAGGTGCCGGTGATCCTGACCAGCCGCGCCGACAACGAGAAGGCGCGGCTGGCCTCCTGCGCCGTGGCCGCGCTCTATGCGGACTGGCTGGCGCGCGGCAGGCCGGCATGAGCGGCATCCTGACCATCAACGCCGGGTCGTCCTCGATCAAGTTCGCGCTCTACGCGCTCGAGGGCGCGCCGGTGCTGCGCGCCGCGGGGCAGGTCGAGGGGATCGGCACCGATCCGAAGATCGCCATGAAGGACGCCGCGCGCGCGACCCTGATGGCGGAGGGCTTCGCCGGCGGGGCCGATCACGAGGGGGCGCTGGCGCGCATCATCGCCGCGCTCGACGCGCATTTCCCCGACGCCGCGGTGCGCGCCGTCGGCCACCGCATCGTGCATGGCGGCCGCGGCTACGCCGCGCCGGTGGCGCTGGACGCGGCGATCCTCGACGAGCTCGAAGGGCTCGACCCCTTCGCGCCGCTGCACCAGCCGCACAACCTTGCCGCCGTGCGCGCGGCCATGGCGCGGTTCCCCGGCGCGCTTCAGGTCGGCTGTTTCGACACCGCCTTCCACCGCACCCAGCCTTTCGAGGCCGAGGCCTTCGCCCTGCCGCTGGCGCTGCACGAGGAGGGCATCCGCCGCTACGGCTTCCACGGCCTGTCCTACGAATACGTCTCGGGCGAACTGGCGCGCATCGACCCCGCACGGGCCGCGGGGCGGGTGGTGATCTGCCATCTCGGCAACGGGGCCTCGATGTGCATGCTGAAGGGCGGGCAGGCGCAGGGCTCGACCATGGGCTTCACCGCGCTCGACGGCCTGCCGATGGGCACGCGCTGCGGCCAGCTCGACCCCGGCGTGCTGCTGTGGCTGATGGACCAGCGCGGCATGGGGCCCGAGGCGATCACCGACCTGCTGTATCGCCGCTCCGGCCTGCTGGGCCTGTCGGGCGTGTCGAACGACATGCGCGCGCTGCGCGCTTCGGACGACCCGAACGCCGCGCGGGCGATCTCGGTCTTCACCTACCGCATCCGCCGCGAGATCGGGGCGATGGCGGCGGCGCTGGGCGGGCTCGACGCGCTGGTGTTCTGCGGCGGCATCGGCGAGAACGCCGACTTCGTGCGCGCCGGGGCCTGCGAGGGGCTGGGCTGGATGGGCGTGGCGCTCGACCCCGCCCGCAACGCCGTCTCCGCCCCGCTGATCTCGCCCGACGACGCCCCCGTGGCGGTCCGTGTCATCCGCACCGACGAGGAGATCGTCATCGCGCGCGCCTGCGCCACGCTGATGTGATCGCGGCGCGACCGATCGTCGCCGTCTACGACTTTGGTCGTAACCCTCTGTTCACGGCTGCCGGCGCATCACTGGTCCTGCGGGCGCATCGAGGCCCGCAGCAGCGGGGACCAGAGACAGCATGGCGCGCATCCTGATTGCCGAAGACGACCCCGACCTGTGCTGGATCTGGTCCGAGACGCTGACGGATGCGGGCCACGAGGTCGAGGTCGCCCAGGACGGCGCGACGGCGGCCGCCCTGCTCGAGCGCGCGGTCTTCGACGTGATGCTCTGCGACGTGATCATGCCCGCCAGCGGCGCGCTGGTGCTGACCAGGCTGGCGCGCGCGCTTCAGCCCGGGCTGCGCATCGTGGTGGTGACCGGTTCGCTGGCGCTGCGCGACCGCCCGATCGAGGAGGCGGTGACCGACGCCGACCGCGCGCTGCGCAAGCCCATCGACCTCGACCTGCTGTGCGACGTGGTGGACGACCTGCTCTGCGCCAGGGCCGCCTGACGGCATCGCCCGCCCTTTTGCCGGCGCGCCATCGCCGCTAGGCTGGCGGCGTCGCAGCGGGGGAGGGGCCGATGGCCGCGGATGTCATCGACGGCAAGGCCTTCGCCGCGCGCATCCGCGCGCGCGTCGCGGACGGAGTCGCCGACCTGCGGGCGGCGCAGGGCATCGTCCCGGGCCTCGCGGTGGTGCTGCTGGGCGAGGACCCGGCCAGCCAGGTCTATGTGCGCAACAAGCACCGCCAGACGCTCGAGGCCGGCATGGCGTCCTTCGAGCACCGCCTGCCCGCCGAGACGGGGCAGGACGCGCTGCTGGCGCTGATCGCGCGGCTGAACGCCGATCCCGCCGTGCACGGCATCCTCGTGCAGTTGCCGCTGCCCCCTGGGATCGACGCCGACCGGGTGATCGACGCCATCGATCCCGCCAAGGACGTGGACGGCTTCCACATCTCGAATGTCGGCCGGCTGGGGGCGGGGCTCGGGGCCATGGTGCCCTGCACGCCGCTCGGCTGCCTGATGCTGCTGCGCGACCGGCTGGGGTCGCTGGCGGGGGCGGAGGCGGTGGTGCTCGGCCGCTCGAACATCGTCGGCAAGCCCATGGCGCAGCTGCTGCTGCGCGACAGCGCCACCGTCACCATCGCCCACAGCCGCAGCCGCGACGTGGCCGCGATCTGCCGGCGCGCCGACATCCTCGTGGCCGCGGTCGGCCGGCCCGAGATGGTGCGCGGCGACTGGATCCGCCCCGGCGCGACGGTGATAGACGTGGGCATCAACCGCGTCGATGCCGGCGGGGGCCGCACGCGGCTGGTGGGGGACGTGGCCTTCGACGAGGCGATGGCGGTCGCCGGCGCCGTGACGCCGGTGCCCGGCGGGGTGGGGCCGATGACCATCGCCTGCCTGCTGGCCAACACCCTGACCGCCTGCCGCCGCGCCGCCGGCCTGCCAGACCCCGAGGGGCTGACGGCCTGAGATGACCGCCCCCGCCGATCCCGTCTCCCCCGAAGCCGCGCCGCCGCCCCCGGATCCCCGCCTGCCCGATGGGCCGCTGACCGGGCTGCGGGTGCTCGACCTCACCCGCATCCTCGCCGGGCCGACCTGCACCCAGCTCCTCGGCGATCTGGGGGCGGAGGTCTGGAAGATCGAGCGCCCCGGCGCCGGCGACGACACGCGCGCCTGGGGCCCGCCCTTCCTGCGCGACGCCGCGGGGCGCGAGACGCGGGAAAGCGCCTACTACCTCTGCGCCAACCGCAACAAGCGTTCGGTCGCCATCGACATCGCCAGCCCGGCGGGCAATGCGGCGGTCCGGCGGCTCGCGGCGCAGGCGGATGTGCTGGTCGAGAACTTCAAGGTCGGCGACCTCGCGCGCCGCGGCCTCGGCTGGGACGATCTGCGTGCGGTGAACCCGCGCCTGATCTACTGCTCGGTCACCGGCTTCGGGCAGGACGGGCCGGAGGCCGGGCGGGCGGGCTATGACGCGCTGGCGCAGGCCATGGGCGGGATCATGTCCGCCACCGGCCAGCCGGACGGGCCGCCGACCAAGGTCGGCGTCGGCATCACCGACGTGATGACCGGCATGTACGCCGCCGTCGCGATCCTCGCCGCGCTGCGGGCGCGCGCCGAGACCGGCGAGGGCCAGCGCATCGACCTCGGCCTGTTCGACGTGCAGCTCGCCTGGCTGATCAACCTCGGCACCGCGCATCTGATGGACGGGCGCGTGCCGGCGCGGCTGGGCAACGCGCATCCGCAGATCGCGCCCTACGACACCTTCGCGGTCGCCGATGGCTGGGTCTATCTGGCGGTCGGCAACGACGCCCAGTTCGCGCGCCTCTGCGCCGTGGCCGGGCTGCCGGCGCTGGCGACCGACCCGGCCTACGCCACCAATGCAGCCCGGGTCGCGGCGCGCGTCGCGCTGACGGCCGCGCTCGCCCCTGCCATGGCGGCGCATCCGCGGGACTGGTGGCTGGCGGAACTCGCCCGCGCCGGCGTGCCCTGCGGGCCGGTCAACGACATCGCCCAGGCCTTCGCCGAGCCGCAGGCCGCGCATCGCGGGGCGCGCCTCGACATGGACCACCCGCTGTCGGGCACGGGGTCGGTGGCGCTGATCGGCAATCCGATCAAGCTGTCGGGCACCCCCGTCACCTATCGCCGCGCCCCGCCCGTGCTCGGGGCCGACACGGCGGCGGTGCTGCGCGCGGCGGGCTTCACGGAGGACGAGATCGCGGCGCTGGCCTGACGGACCCGGCGGCGGCACGCGGCCTTCCGTTCGACAACCGCCCCGCGCGCCTCTATGTGTGCGCTGCAACGGGGAGAGCCGCCATGACCGACGCCGCGCCGAGCCTCGACCCCCGCGAGCTGCGCCGCGCCTTCGGCAGCTTTCCGACCGGCGTCACCATCTGCGCGACGCTCGACCCGCAGGGCGCCCCGGTCGGCTTCACCGCCAATTCCTTCACCTCGGTCTCGCTCGACCCGCCGCTGCTGCTGGTCTGCCTGTCGGCCGCCGCCTCGAGCCACGACGCCTTCGTGGCGGCGGGGCGTTTCGGCGTCAGCGTGCTGGGCGAGGACCAGCGCGAGACCTCGACGCTGTTCGCCACCCGCGGCGCCGACAAGTTCGCCGCCGTCGCGTGGGCGCCGCGGGTCACGGGCGCGCCGCTGATCGACGGCGCCGTGGCGCGCTTCGACTGCACGACCGAACGGGTGCTGCCAGCGGGGGATCATGTCGTCCTGATGGGACGCGTGGTGGCCTTCGACTGGCGCCGCGCCGCGCCGCTGGGCTATTGCCGCGGGGCCTATGTGTCCTTCGGCCTCGACGCGGGCAGCTTCGACGCGCCGCAGGGGGGCCTGCGCGCCGCGGCCGTGGTCGAGCGCGCCGGGTCCGTGCTGCTCGACCTGCGCGGGGCGCGCCCGGCCCTGCCGGCGGCGGCGGCCTTCGGCCCCGCCGATCGCCCCGGCACGCTGCTTGGCACGCTGGCCGCGGCGGGGGCGGCGGCCGAGCTGCCGTTCCTGTTCGCCGCGCATGACGATGGCCCGGCCCATGTCGTGGTCTATCGCGGGGCGCTGCCGCCGGGCGCGCCGGATCCGGCCCCGGGTTGGGGCTTCGTGAAGCTGGCCGACCTGCCGCTGGCCGCCATGGCCCCGGGCGATGCCATGGTGCTGCGCCGCTTCGCCGCCGAGCGCGCCGCCGCGCCCGCGGTGCTGGGCGCGCCTGTCGCCGGCTGAGGCCCCCCGCGCGGCCCGCGCAACGGTTCGTTCAGACACGCCCCCGACAAAGGGGGCCGAGGGGCAGGGTCCGGGGGAGACGAGTCGCGCCATGAAGCCACGCGCCGCCGCCATGGGCGACCTGCCGCTGCGCCGCCGGCTGCCGCTCGCGGTCGCGGCCTGCGTGCTGGCGTCGGGCGGAACCTGCGCCGCCGCATTCGCGCTTGCCGGGCTCGGCGCCGGGGCCCTTTCCGCGCTGGCGACGGGCGCGCTGGGGGCCGCCGTCGCGGGGCTGGCGGCGCGCGGCGCGCTGCGGCCGCTGGGCGCGCTGGCGGACAGCGTCGCGCCGCCGTCCGGCGGGGCGGGCGACGAGGTCGCGCGCATCGCCGAGGCCTTCGCCGCGCTGACCCGCCGCTACGACGCCGCGACGCGCCGGGGCGATCCAGCCCGGCTCGACGACCCGCTGACCGGCCTTCCCAACCGCCTCAGCGTCATGCGCCGCGGCCGCGACGAGATCACCCGCGCCCGCCGCCGCGCCGACCCGCTGTCGGTGGCGCTGCTCGCGCTGGACCCAGCGGATCTGGCGGCGCTCGGGGCCCCGGAGGGCGACCGCGCCCTGCGCGCCTGCGGCGAGCAGCTGGTGCAGTGCCTGCGCGCCTATGACGTGGTCGGGCGCTGGGAAGGGGCGGTGCTGGTGGCGCTGATGCCCGAGGCCGAAGTCGAGAACGCCGTCGCCGCCATGGAGCGCGCCATCGCCATGATCGCCGCGGCCGGCGTCGGCGGCGCGCTGGGCCGGCCCGCCCGCGCCCATGCCGGCGTGGCCGTGCTCCAGCCCGACGACGCCACGCTGGCCGACATCGCCAAGCGGGCCGCGGCGGCGCTGGACCGCGCGCGCGGCAGCCCCGGCACTCCGGTGCACGCGGCCCCGGGACCGCGCACCCGGCCGGCGACGCTCACCTCGGTCTGAGAGCCGCGAACGCGGCTCAGAAGCGCTCCATGGCCAATCGCACCCGGTCGAGATGGCGCGCCCGGCTTTCGGGCGTGCTGTCGTCCATGCGGTAATGCGCAAGGAAGACCGTGCGGCAGCGCGGGGCCATCAGCAGTCGGAGCCCGCGCAGGATCAGGTTGCGCCCGGGCGCGCCGACGATCTGGGTCAGCAGCCAGCTCGCGCCGCAGGTCGTCACCACGCCCAGCTTGCGGATGCCGGTCAGCGAGGGCCGGATCGCGCCGCCGGGATTCAGCGTGAAGGCCACGCCCGGGGCCCAGACACGGTCGAGCCAGCCCTTCATCATCGCCGGCAGCCCGTACCACCAGGTCGGATAGACGAGCACCAGCCCCTCGGCCCAGCGCAGCGCCTCGACATGCGTCTCCATACCATTGATATTGGTTGATAAATCTTCATAGGCTCGCCAGCCCTCGCGCGACAGCACAGGGTCGAAGCCTTCGGCGTACAGGTCGATCAGCCGGGTCTCGTGCCCGGCGCGCGCGAGCGCCGCGAGCGTCTCGCGGCACAGGGCGGCGTTGTAGCTGTCGGGATCAGGGTGCGAATGCACCACCAGCACGCGCATCAGAGGCGGTCCATCTCTCGGGCGACGCGGGCGATGAACCGTTCCCGGTGCGCCGCTTGCGCATTGTTCATGTCATAGAGCGCGAGGTAGCGCAGCGCGCTGCGGCGCGCCAGCAGCCCGCCCAGGATGCGGTGCGCCACCCGCCGCGGCGGGTCGCCGGCCAGCCACGCCATCCAGCGCTTGGCCCCGTAGGTGTGCACGGCCACGAGGCGCTTCAGCCGCAGCGGCCCGGGGATCAGCGTGCCGTTCTCCAGCGTGAAGGTGACGCCCGGCAGGAACACGCGGTCGAGGAACCCCTTCAGGATCGCGGGGTGCCCGAAATTCCAGATCGGCGACACGATCACCAGCGCCTCGGCGGCCAGAAGCCTTTCGACATAGGGGCTTGCCGCCATGCGATTCGGCCCGGCCGCGTGATAGCCCAGCCGCTCGGCCCGCGACAGCACCGGGTCGAAGCCTTCGGCGTAGAGGTCGCAATCGTCGACCGCGTGGCCGCGCGCGCGCAGCCGCGCCACGATCTCGGCGTGGACCGCCGCGCCGAAGCTTGTCTCGACGGGATGGGCGTAGAGGATCAGGACGCGCATGGGGACGGGGGCGGGCCGATGGGGGCGGGGCGTCGGTCGGCGGGGCGTCAGCCGGCGGGGGCCATGCCCGGGAACAGGTAGACCTGCGCGGCGGCGAAGTCGTAGTCGGGGTCGTCCCACGCGATCATCTTGCCGGGGTTCAGCAGGCCCTTGGGATCGGTCTCGCGCTTGAAGGACAGCTGCAGCGGATCGGACTGCTTCATGCCGCCTTCTTCCAGCGTGTAGCGGTGGGGGTTGAAGATGATGTTGCCCGCCGCCTCGTGCGCCGCCACGATCTCGTCCAGCCGCGCCTCGGTGGTGAAGCGCAGCATGGGCAGGCCGGTCGCGCGGATGCGGCCGTCGAAGCGGATCCATTCGCAGTGGCCCGGCACCTCCTCGCCGAACATCTCCTGCATCGCCACGACGCTCTCCACGGTCGGTTCGGCGTAGAGCACCTGGAGGTAGGTGATCGCCGGGTCGACGCGCAGCGCGCGCAGCGTGGTGTGGTTCCAGGTCAGCTCATAGGCCGGCGGCAGGCCGTCGGCGTGGTCGCGGTCGGCGCGGTAGACGATCCGCGCCCGCCGGTCGCGGGCGGTCACCGCCAGCGCCGCGTCGAGGTTGTGCCGCGCCACGACGAAGATGCACAGGTGGTCGGCCGGCGCGAAGAACTTCTGATGGCGCAGGAAATAGGGGTGCGCGCCCGCGGCGTGCACGGTCGCCAGCTCCTTCAGCAGCAGCCCGTCCTGATGGCCCATGGTCTCGGCGAAGCGGTTGGCGGCGGTCCAGTCGTCGAACGCGACGATGACGTCGATCCACTCATGGGCGGTCGCAAGCGGCATCTCGACTTCGGTGATGATGCCGTTGACGCCATAGGCGTGGCTGGCCTTGTGGATGTCGTCGCCCGTCAGCTCCAGCATCCGCGGCGCGGCCTCCATGGTCATCAGCCGCAGGCGCAGTATGTTGCCCGCGTCGCGCAGCCCCCCCCAGCGCACCGAGCCGATGCCGCCCGATCCCCCGGCGATGAAGCCGCCGATCGATGCGGTCTGGTAGGTCGAGGGGTGCAGCCGCAGCTCCTGCCCCGAGGCGGCGCGGGCCTGCCGGTCGATGTCGGCCATCACCGCGCCCGCCTGCGCCGTCACGCGCCCGGGCGCGATGTCGAGCACGCGGTCGAGATGCCGCAGGTGCAGCACCATGCCCCCCGCCAGCGGCATGGCCTGGCCGTAATTGCCGGTCCCCGCGCCGCGGGCGGTCACCGGCACGTCATGGGCGAAGGCCGCGGCCAGCGCCTGCGCCAGTTCGCCCTCGCTGCGCGGCGCGACCACGAAATCCGCTGTCAGATGGTCCATCCGCGCCTTGAGAACCGGGGAATACCAGAAGAAATCCCGCGACTTCTGGCGGACGGTGGCGGGGTTCTCGTCGATGTCGAGATGCGCGAGCGCGGCCTTGCAGCCTGCGATGTCTGCGGTCATGGGCGCTCCATCAGGTCGTCGAGTTCGGCGAAGTCGGGCGGGCGCGCGGCGCTGGGGCGGCCCCCGCGCAGCACCTGTCTGTCGGAATGGGGGCGCGAGAGCAACTCGGTCCAGCCGCGCGCCGGGAACAGGGTCAGGTCGGCCGGCGCGCCGTCGGCGATGATGCCGCCCGGCAGGCCCGTCATCGCCGCGGCGCGGCGGCCGATGGCGGCCGGCCAGTCGCCGAAGGGGTGGTCGAGGTGGCCGATGCGCACCGCCTCGCGCAGCACCTCGAGCATGTCCATGTCGCCATAGGCGTAGAACGGGTCGCGCGTGTTGTCGGAGGCGAAGGCGACCCGCACCCCGGCCGCCGCGAGCTCGTGCACCAGGGTGATCCCGCGCGCCCGCGGCGTGCGGCCGCCCGCGCGGTCCTGCAGGTAGAGGTTGCACATCGGCAGGGACACCACGTCGAGCCCCGCCTCGGCGACGCGGGCGATGGTGGCCCGGGCCTCGCCCTCGGGCTGGCGGGCCAGCGAGCAGCAATGGCCGACCAGCACGGGCCCCTCGAAGCCGGCGCGCAGCTTGGCCTCGGCGATGGCGCGCAGGCAGCGGCTGTCGGGGTCCTGCGTCTCGTCGGCGTGGAAGTCGACGGCGAGGCCATGTTTCTCCGCCAGCCGGAACACGAGGTCGAGGCGTTCGTCGAGGTCCGGCACGGGGTAGGCCACCGCCCCCAGCACGCCGCCCGACCGCGCGACCTCGCCCGCCAGCCATTCGTAATGGCCGGGGCCGACCTCCTCGATGCCGACGAGGCAGGCGGCCTGCAGCGCGATGCGCCCGCGCCAGTCCTCGCGCGTCTCGCGGAACACCCCCCATGAGATCGCGGCCTGCGGCCCGATGCTGTCGAGATGGGTGCGGATCGCCCCGGTCCCGTGCGCCCAGGCGCAGCGCAGCGAGAAATCCATGCGGCGGCGCACGTCCTCGGCCGACCAGTGCGCCTCGCGGTCGGCGGCGACATTGGTCAGCGCGCCGAGGAAGCTGCCGTCGGGGTTGGGGCGGCGCGGCCAGATGTGGCCCTTGTCGAGGTGGGTGTGGCAGTCGACGAAGGCGGGCAGGGCGATGGCACCGGCCAGCGCCACGGCGGGGGCCTCGGCCGGTCCCGCGAGCGCCAGCCTGCCCTCGGCCACCCAGAGGTCGAGCGCGAGGAAGCCCTGCGCATCGGGCGCGCCGGGGGCGTCGGCCAGCGCCGCGGGAACCTTCGCGCCCGTCAGGCGGAAGGGTTGCTCGGGGATGGTCCAGCGCATCAGCGCTCCCGCGACAGGGCGCTCTCGTGCCAGCGGCGGAGCGCGAGGTGGGACACCAGCGTGGTGAGCGCGAAGATCGCCACGCCCGCCAGCGCGACCAGCAGCAGGGCGGCGAACATGCGCGGGATGTTGAGCCGGTAGGAGGCCTCGAGGATGCGGAAGGCCAGCCCCCCGTTGCGGCCCGCCACCCCGCCCGCGAATTCCGCTACCACCGCCCCGATCAGCGACAGGCCGCCCGCGATCTTGAGCCCGCCGAGGAAGAACGGCATGGCCGAGGGAAGCTGCAGGTGCCGCAGGCGCTGCCAGCGGCTGGCCTTGTAGATGGTGAACAGGTCGTCGAGGTTGCGGTCGGTCGAGCGCAGCCCGAGCGCGGTGTTGGACAGCACCGGGAAGAACGCCACGATCCACGCGCAGACCAGCATGCCCACGAAAGGGCTTTCGACGTAGATGAAGATCAGGGGTGCGATGGCCACGATGGGCGTGACCTGCAGGATCACGGCATAGGGGAACAGCGACATCTCGATCCAGGGGCTGAGCGAGAACAGGATCGCGAGCCCCCCGCCGAAGATCACCGCGCCGGCCAGCGCGAAGAAGGTGATGCGCAGCGTCACCCCCAGCGCCTCGGACAGCATGCCCCAATCCGCCAGAAGCTGGCTCCAGACCCGCCCGGGCCGCGGCAGGATGTAATGCGGGATGTCGTTGGCCGTCACCGTCCAGTCCCACAGGCCGATGCTCGCCAGCACCACCAGCGCGGGCAGCGTCCAGCTGCCGATCCGCAGCATGCGTGCCCGGCGCAGGCGCGCGCTTTCCTCGAGGTCGACGGGCGGCGCGCGGTCGGGATCGGCGTCGGCGGCGAGGGTCATGCGGCCTCCATGGCGAGCTTGAGCGCGTCGGAGGCGACGCGGCACTGGGCGGCATAGGCGGCGGAGGTGCGGAAGGCTTCGTCGCGGACCGCGGGCGCCTCCACCGCGATCTCGCGGATCACGCGGCCCGGGCGCGCGGCCATGACCACGATGCGGCTGGACAGGAACACCGATTCGAACACCGAATGCGTCACGAACACCACCGTGCAGCCCAGCCGCGCCTGCAGCGCCAGCAGGTCGTCGTTCAGCCGGAAGCGCGTGATCTCGTCCAGCGCCGCGAAGGGTTCGTCCATCAGCAGCAGCTTCGGGCGGGTGACCATGGCGCGGGCGATGGAGACGCGCATCTTCATGCCGCCCGACAGGCTGCGCGGGTAGGCGTCCTCGAAGCCCGACAGGCCGACGGCGGCGAGGCTTTCCAGCACCGCCTCCCGCGCCTGCCGGCGCGACACGCCCTTCAGCCGCAGCGGCAGCCAGACATTGTCGGCCACCGTCGACCAGGGCGCGAGGGTGGGCTCCTGGAACACCACGCCCAGTTCCCCCTCCGCCCCCGGCCGCCAGCGGATGCGGCCCGCGGTCGGCGAGGACAGCCCGGCGATCAGGCGCAGGGCGGTGGACTTGCCGCAGCCGGACGG
>DAIPIU010000001.1:19387-103976 GCA_036770645.1 Rubrimonas sp.
GTCGCCGCTGTCGACGATGCCGTATTCCTTCATCTTCTCGATCGAGAAGGCGATCTTGTCGTCCGTCATCTCGGGGTTGTCGGCCTGGATCAGCGCGACGGCGGCGGCGTTGTCGCCGTAGAGGAAGTTGTACCAGCCCGTCGCCGAGCCCTCGACGAAGCACTTCAGCGCGTCCTTCCGGGTCTCGAACGTCTCGCGCGTGACCTCGATCGTCGTCGAGTAGGTGTCGAAGCCGTAATCGGCCAGCAGCCAGATGTCGGGGACGAAGCCGCCCTCCTTCTCGACCGCGAAGGGCTCGGAGGACAGGTAACCCTGCTGGGCGAGGCCCTTGTCGGCGATGAACGGCCCCGAGTTGAACGTGTAGGGCCGGCGCTGTTCGGCCGTGAAGCCGAATTCGCTGATCATCCACTGGTAATAGGACTGGAAGCCGCCGTCGCCGACCAGCAGCGTCAGGTTCTTCAGGTCGGTGAATTCCTGCGCGACGCCCGGATGCGTCATCAGGATCTGCGGCTCCTTCTGGAAGGAGGCGAAGATGGCGACCAGCGGCACCTCCTCGACGAGGCCGTTGAACGGCTCGAGCATGTTGCCGCCCATGAACGCGTCGAGCCGCCCCGCCAGCATCATCGCCCGCCCGGCGACCTGCGGCCCGCCCTGCACGATGGTCACGTCGAGCCCGCAGGCGGCGTAGGTGCCGTCCGCGACCGACTGGTAGAAGCCGCCATGTTCGGCCTGCGCCACCCAGTTCGTGCCGTAGCGGAAGGGCTCGAGGGTCTGGGCCTGGGCGGTGGAGGCGGCGAGCGCGAGCATGAGCGCCGCGCCGGCGCGCAAGGTGGTGAGGGGCATCGATGTCTCCCTGTCGGGCCGTTCGGCGGCCGTGCTGCGCCGCAGGTTAAAGACCGCCCGCGCGCAAAGTCGAGCGCGCAGGGGCATGGGCTGCGCGAAACCCTCGCAGGCGCCCAGCCCTTGGGCAACATCGCCCGCCAAATCGGCGCGGCGCGGCTTTCGCGCCTGCGCGCGCCGGGGCATGGTCCGCGCGCCCCGCCGGAGACCCGCCATGCGCCGCCTGACCCCGCCCTCGATCCGCCCGCCCTTCGCGCGCTATGCCCATGCGGTGGAGGTGCCGGCCGGGGCGCGGCTGCTGTTCGTGTCGGGCCAGCTCGGCGTCGGCCCGGACGACGCGGCGCCCGAGGGGGCCGAGGCGCAGGCGCGTCTCTGTTTCGCCAACATCGCTGCCATATTGGCGGATGCGGGGATGGGTCCCGGCGACATCGTGCGCCTGAACGCCTATGTGGCGGGGCGTGAGCATCTCGCGGGCTACATGCGGGCGCGCGACGCGGCGGTGGGCGACCCGCCGCCCGCATCCACGCTGATGATCGTGTCGGGCTTCGCCCGGCCCGAGTTCCTGGTCGAGGTCGAGGCGGTGGCGGCGCAATGTCCGTGGAACGAAGGCGGTCATTCGCCCGGGAACAAGACAAATCCATGACGCGCCTGCACCGCTTCTGTGACGGAGACGACGATTTACTTTAACCTTTGCATGTCCTATTCTGGCATGGACGGAACAGGGACGGGGGTCCGATGCGCTTCGTGGCGCACCGCGTGTATCGGGACGGCGAGGGGCTCGACGCCTTCGATCCCCTGCGGGTCGCGGGCTGCCAGGGCGCGGAACTCGATGTCCGCCACGACGGCAGGGGATGCGCCGTCGTCCAGCATTCCCCGGTGTTCGCCGCCCGGCGCAGGAAGGGCGACATGCGCTGCCTCGCGCAGGCCGTGCGGGTGATCGCCGACCGGGCGCCGGCGCTGGACGTGCTGTTCCTCGACGTCAAGACCCGCCCGGCGGCCGAGGCCGCCGCGCTGATGGCGCTGCGCGAGCGGCCGCGGCAGGATCTGGTCTTCGCCTGCTGGCACCATGACGAGGTGGCGGCGATCCGCGCCGTGCTGCCCCGCGCGACGGTGTTCTTCGTGGTCGCGCCGATCTTCGCCTCGCGCGCGCCCCGCGGCGGCTTCGGCGACCTCTACCTCAGCAACTCCTTCCCCTATCTCATGCGCTCGGCGCGGTTCTCGCCGCGGCTCGACAAGGTCGACCGCCACGACATCAACCTCAAGCTGATCTGCAGGCGCACGCTGGCCGCCCAGCTTCCGGACGGCATCGACGGCGTCTGCGTGCACCGGATCTTCCAGTCCGGGCCGCTCGCGGCCTTCGCGGAAGGCCGGAGCCTCGGCATGGCGGTCTACGGCCTGCGCGCGCCGGCCGAGGGCGCGGCCCCGGCCGGTCTGCGGGTCCGCGCCGATTTCGCCATCGTCAAGCGGCCGGCGGCTTCTCGGCCGTCAGCAGCCACGCATAGCCGCGATAGAGCGGCGTGAAGCGCGGGGCCGCGCCGGTCGCGGCCGCCATGTCGGCCGGCAGGCCCAGGCGCGGGGCGACGTGGAAGCGGCCCAGCCACCAGTCCAGCACGCGGCGGAACGCGACGGGCAACCCGGCCTGGTCGCCGAAATCCACCAGCATCATGCGCCCGCCGGGCAGCGTCGCCGCCCAGCCCGCCGCCAGCGCCCCGCGCCAGTCGGGGATCATCGACAGGCTGTAGGGAAAGGCCACGCGGTCGAAGCCGGGGCGGCCGAACACCGCCTGCGGGTCGAAATCGGTCGCATCGCCCCAGCCCAGCGCGATGCGGTCCGACAGCTCCGCCCGCGCCACCGAGGCGCGCGCCGTCTCGAGCATGGCGTGCGAGATGTCGAGGCCCGCGAAGGCCGCCCCGGGACAGGCGCGCGCGGCGCGCACGAGGTTGCGCCCGGTGCCGCAGCCGATCTCGAGCACCGCGCCGCCCGGCGGCGGGTCGAGCTCGGCGATCAGCCGGTCGCGGCCCAGCAGGAAATACTTGCGCGTGGCGTCGTAGATGTGGCGCTGGCGGCGGTAGACCGCGTCCATCAGCCCGGCATGGCCCTGCGCGTCGCTCATGCCCGCTTCTCCCAGACATGGAACCCGCCATAGATGGCCGAGCGGTCGGCGGCGAGGCCGCGGGCGCTGTCCTGCGCGAGGTAGGTCCAGCGCGACAGGATGGCCGCGTCCACGCGGCCGGGCAGCAGGTCGGCCGCCGCGGCGGTGCGGAACACCGCCCGCGCGCCGGGGGCGGCGGCGCGGTCGATCTCGGCCCAGAGCGCGTTGAGCTGGGCGTCGGTCATCCAGTCCTGGGCGTCGAGCATGGTGAAGCCGTCGAGGCTGCCGGCCTCGGCCTCGGCAAGGCGTTCCGTCAGCGAGCGGTTCTCGACGGTCACCCGGTCGGCGCGGGCCTTCACGGCGGCGAAGTTGCGCGCCTGCAGGTAGGGGGGCAGGGGCCCGTCGTCGCCGCCCGCATAGGCGCGCGCGAAGGCCTGCCAGGCGAAATAGTTCTGCGAGAACGGGAAATCGCAGGTCAGCCGCCGAAGCCGCGCCTCGAGCGCCGCGACGATGTCGCCGCCCGCATCGCCCGCCAGCGCGTCGTACTGCGCCGGCGGGATCCCGAGGCCGAACAGCGACGCCTTGCGCCGGGCGACCCAGCCCACGATGCGGCTGCGGAACAGGGGCGCGATGTTGGCCTCCCACCACGCCGCCTGCGCCTGCGGCGTGGCGCAGTCCAGCGCGGGGGCGAGGCGCACGCCGAACAGCCGCGCCGCGAGGTGCCCGGCGCCGATGAAGCGCCCCAGCAGCCCCTCGCGGTAGAGGCCCCGGGCGAACAGGCGGATGCGCCGGCGCATGAGCCAGTCGCGCCCGTCCCAGTAGGCCCGCGTCTCGGGGTCGACGGCGGCGCGCAGGCAGCCCTCCCACAGGAAAAGGTTCGAGGCGTGGCGCCCCTCGCCGAACATCCGGTAGAAGCTGCGGTAGTCCGGCAGGGTCCGCGCCGCGGCCAGCTTCAGGCGCACCAGCGCGACGTGATGGGCGTTCAGGTCGACGGCGACGATCCGCGCCGGGTCCCAGGCGAGATAGGACAGCAGGTTGCAGCCGCCGGACGAGATGCAGGCGATCCGCTTTCCCGGCCCGAGGCGCAGCGCCTCGGCGTCGACCACCGGATCCTCCCAGATCTGCGGGTAGACGAGGCCGGAGAACAGCGCGGTGAAGGCGCGTTCCAGCCAGCGGTCGCGGCCCTCGGCGCGCTGCACGGCCCGGGCGACATTGGCGCGGCTCGCCGCGACGGGCGCGGCGGCGGCGCGGCTTGCCGCGACGGGCGCGGCGGCGGGTGGCGGGGTGTCGCCGTCCATGGGGGATCCTCGGCGGGCGGTTGCGGTCGGGCGGCTGTTTAGGCGAGATCGGCGGCCGCGCCTACCCGGATGCGCGCGCAGGAGGATGTTCATGGCCCGGATGCCGCCGACCGACGCGCCCTGCGCGCGAGCGCCGGCCGGTCGCCCCGCTTCGACGGGCCGCCGCGGACCCGCCCGCGTTCATGCAGAATTCACCATCAAGACAATTTTCACCAAGGAAAGCGTGACTTTTCAACTGTCCCCACTGAGGACATCGCATCAGGCGGACCCCTGTCCCGATCCGGTCCGGGCGACCGGCGCCCCGGGCCGCGCGCATGGCGGGCGCGGGCGGGGCCGCGGGCGGTCGGCGCCGCCCCCCGCCGCATGCCTGACCTCTCCGGCGGGGGCCGCCGCGTGACGCCTCCTGCCCGGCTGGCCGCCGCCATCGAGGTGCTCGACGCGATCCTGCGCGGCGACGGGCCGCCGGAGCGGGTGCTGGCGGAGTGGGGCCGCGCGCATCGCTTCGCTGGGTCGAAGGACCGCGCGGCCATCGCCGACCGGGTCTATGACGGCCTGCGGCGGCGGCGCTCGCTCGCCTGGCGGGCGGGCTGGGCCGAGGGGCGCGAGGATGCGCGCGCGGTGCTGATCGGCGCGGTCGCGGCCGAGGGGGGCGATCCCGCGGCCCTGTTCGACGGGTCGCGCCACGGACCCGCGCCCCTGACCGGGGCGGAGCGCGCCGCGCTGGCCGCAGCGCCCCCGCCCCCGCCCGATGCGGTGCGGCTCGACCTGCCCGACTGGCTGGCGCCGCTGATGCGCGACAGCCTCGGGGCGGACTTCGAGCCGGCGGCGCTGGCGCTGCGCGAGCGCGCGCCGGTGGACCTGCGCGTCAACCTGCTGCGCGGGGACCGCGCGGCGGCGCGGGCGGTGCTGGCGGCGGAGGGGATCGACACCGCGCCCGGCCCCCATGCCGACACCTGCCTGCGCGCCGCCCCCGGGGCGCGGGTCGCCGCGAGCGAAGCCTACCGAAGCGGCCTCGTGGAGTTGCAGGACGCCGCCAGCCAGGCGGTCGCGGATTTCGCGGCGGCGCGGCCGGGCGAGACGGTGCTGGACTTCTGCGCCGGCGCGGGCGGCAAGGCCCTGGCGCTGGCCGCGGCGATGGGCGGCGCGGGGCGCGTGCTGGCCCATGACGCCGCGCCGGGCCGCATGCGCGACCTGCCCGCGCGTGCCGCCCGCGCCGGGGCGCGCATCGAGACGGCGCCGACGGCCGGGCTGGCGGCGCTGGCGGGCGGCTGCGACCTGGTGTTCGTCGACGCGCCCTGCTCGGGATCGGGGGCCTGGCGGCGGGACCCGGCGGCCAAGTGGCGGCTCGACGCCGCGCGGCTGGGGGCGCTGGGCGCCCTGCAGGCCGGGATCCTCGCGCAGGCCGCGCGCTGCGTGCGCCCCGGCGGGCGGCTGGCCTTCGCGACCTGCTCGGTGCTGGCGGTCGAGAACGCCCAGGCGCCGCCCGGGCGGCGGCCGGAGGAGGCGCGGCGGCTGCGCCTGACCCCGGCGGACGGCGCGGACGGTTTTTTCTGCGCAGTCTGGACTTTCTGAGCCCTCCTGCCCGACACTGTCAGGACAACTTAACCGCAGGAGCGTCATGCGGTCGCGCCGCGCCCCGTCCGCCCGGTTGCAGCAGGGGGCCGCCGCGGCGATCGCGGCGGCGGCGCTTGCGCTGTCCGCGGCGCTGTGGGGCTCGGGGGGCGGCGCGCTCGCGGCGGCGGCGCTGGCCGCGGCGCTGATCGCGGCGGTCTGGGCGCTGGGCGCCGCGCGGCGCGCCGGCGGGCCGCACGAGGCGGCCTTCCGGAGCCTGTTCAAGCGCGCGCCCCAGCCCGCGCTGCTCACCGATGCCGCATGCGCGGTGCTCGCGGCGAATGCGGCCGTCGGGCTCGAGCCCGGCGCCGAACTCGCCGAGGCGCTCGAGCCCTTCTGCGCCGAACCCGCGCAGGTCGCCTATCGCGTGGCCGGGGCCGCGCTGCGGCAGGGCTTCGCGGCCGAGGACGTGCTCTCGCACGGGGCGTGGCGGCGGGTCTCGGCGCGCCGCGTCGCGCCGGGGCGATTGCTGTGGACCATCGACGAGCGCCCCCCGGCGCCCCCCGGTCCGTCCTTTTCCGACGGGCTGGTCGAGGCGCTGCCGGTGGCGGTGGCGCGGCTGGCCCCCACGGGCACGATCCTGTTCGTCAACGCCGCGGCGCGGGCGCTGCTGGGCTCGGCCGCGGCCCCGGGGGCGGCGATCGGCGCGCTGGTCGAGGGGCTGGGCCGTCCGATGGAGACCCGCATCGCCGAGGCGCTGCGCGGCGATTCGAGCGGCAGGCCGGAGATCGCGCGCTCCGAACCCGACGGGCGCGAGGTGTTCCTGCAGGTGTCGCTGACGCGGCTGTCGGCCGAGGGCGCGCCGACGCTGGTGGCCGTGTTCGCCGACGCGACCGAGCTCAAGACGCTGGAGGCCCAGTTCGTCCAGAGCCAGAAGATGCAGGCCGTGGGCCAGCTGGCGGGCGGCATCGCGCATGACTTCAACAACCTGCTGACCGCCATCGCCGGGCACACCGACCTGCTGCTGCACCGCCACGACCAGGGCGACGCCGACTACGCCGACCTGACCCAGGTGCGCCAGAACGCCAACCGCGCCGCCGCGCTGGTGCGCCAGCTGCTGGCCTTCAGCCGCAAGCAGACCCTGCGGCCCAAGGTCGTGAACCTCGTCGATGCGATGGGCGAGCTCAGCCATCTGCTGAACCGCCTGCTGGGCGAAAAGGTGACGCTGCGCATCGCCCATGCGCAGGACGTGCACCCGGTCAAGGTGGACGAGCGGCAGTTCGAGCAGGTGATCATGAACCTGGTGGTGAACGCCCGCGACGCGATGAGCGAGGGCGGCGTGGTGACCATCGCCACGCAGAACGTGCGCATCGCGGCCGAGGTGCGGCGCGGCCGGGCCCGGATGCCGCGCGGCGACTATGTGCGCGTCGACGTCTCGGACACCGGCGTCGGCATTCCGCGCGACCGCATCGACCAGATCTTCGAACCGTTCTACACCACCAAGAAGACCGGCGAGGGCACCGGGCTGGGGCTGTCGACCGTCTATGGAATCGTGAAGCAGACCGGCGGCTTCATCTTCGTCGACAGCGCGCCCGGCCGCGGCTCGGTGTTCTCGATCTATCTGCCGCGGCATGTGCCGAGCGCGGCCGACGCCGAACCGCGGCCGGCCGCGCCGGCCCCGGCGGCCGATCTGACCGGCGCCGGCGTGGTGCTGCTGATCGAGGACGAGGCGGCCGTGCGCGCCTTCGCGGGCCGCGCCCTGCGCCTGCGCGGCTACGAGGTGGTCGAGGCCGCCAGCGCGGAGGAGGCGCTGGACCTGCTGGGGGATCCCGATTTCGCCGTCGACATCATCGTGTCCGACGTTGTGATGCCGGGCATGGACGGCCCGTCCTGCGTGCGCGAGGCCCGCAAGGCCCGGCCCGGCGTGCGCGTCGTGTTCGTCTCGGGCTATGCCGAGGACGCGCTGCGGCGCGGCATGGAGGGGCTCGACAACTGCCACTTCCTGCCCAAGCCCTTCTCGCTGAACGAGCTGACCGCCAAGATCAAGGAATGCATGAACGCCTGAGCCGCGCCGAAAGATGTTCCCTTTCCGTTTCGGCCATGCTAGGAACGGGACATGAACATTCCGGCGCGGCGCCGGGGTCGTTGCGCAGGCGGGGGAAATCGGCGATGTCGCAATCCGTGCTCAGGCTTCCCGAAAGGCGCGAGATGGACAAGCAGAAGGCCCTCGACAGCGCGCTGGCCCAGATCGAGCGCGCCTTCGGCAAGGGCTCGATCATGAAGCTCGGGTCCCGGGACGCCGCGATGGACATCGAGGCCATCTCGACCGGGTCGCTGGGGCTCGACGTGGCGCTGGGGATCGGCGGGCTGCCCAAGGGCCGCATCATCGAGATCTACGGACCCGAAAGCTCGGGCAAGACCACGCTCGCGCTCCACGTCATCGCGGAGGAGCAGAAGAACGGCGGCGTCTGCGCCTTCGTCGACGCGGAGCACGCGCTCGACCCGATGTACGCCAAGAAGCTGGGCGTGAACATCGACGAACTGCTGATCTCCCAGCCCGACGCGGGCGAGCAGGCGCTCGAGATCACCGACACGCTGGTGCGCTCGGGCGCTGTCTCGGTGATCGTGGTCGACAGCGTCGCGGCGCTGACGCCCAAGGCCGAGCTCGAGGGCGACATGGGCGACGCCACGGTCGGCGCCCAGGCCCGGCTGATGAGCCAGGCGATGCGCAAGCTGACCGCCTCGATCAGCCGCTCGCGCTGCATGGTCATCTTCATCAACCAGATCCGCCAGAAGATCGGCGTGATGTTCGGCAGCCCCGAGACCACGACGGGCGGCAACGCGCTGAAGTTCTACGCCTCTGTGCGCCTGGACATCCGTCGCATCGGCGCGATCAAGGACCGCGACGAGGTCGTGGGGAACGCGACCCGGGTCAAGGTCGTCAAGAACAAGGTGGCGCCGCCCTTCCGCCAGGTCGAGTTCGACATCATGTATGGGGAAGGCATCTCCAAGACGGGCGAACTGATCGACCTCGGCGTCAAGGCCGGCGTGGTGGACAAGTCGGGCGCGTGGTTCAGCTTCGGCGATCAGCGCATCGGGCAGGGGCGCGAGAACGCCAAGACCTTCCTGCGCGAGAACCGCGAGGTCGCCGCGGCGATCGAGGACCGGATCCGCGCCGCCCACGGGCTCGATTTCGCCATGGCCGCGGGCGAGGAGGACGCCGTCGCCGAGGACTGACGCGGCGTGCGGCGCCGCGGCCGTCGCCCGCGAGGGCGAGCGGCGGCCGGAGCGGCCCCGGCGCGCGGCCCCGTGTGCCGACGGTCAGCGGCGCAGGGCGCGCAGCCCGCGCCAGGCGGCGAGCGCGAGGTAGGCGGCGGCCATCACCGCGAGGGCGAGCGCGATGCCGTGGGGCTCGACAAGGTCCATGGCGGCGCCGACGAACAGCGGCCCGACGAGGGCGCCGACCCCGTAGGCGGCGATCACCGCGGCATTCGCCGACACGAGGGCCGCGCCGCGGTAGCGGGCCCCGAGTTCGATCAGCGCCACGGTGTAGAGCCCCGCCGCGAGCCCGCCCCAGACGAACAGCGTCGCCCAGAGGCGCCAGTCCGCGGCGGCGAGCGCCGGCAGGGCCGCCGCGGCCGCGAGGCTGACGAGCGCGCACAGCATCAGCAAAGCGCGCCGGTTCGCCCGGTCGGCGAGCGCCCCGAGCGGCAGCTGCAGCGCCACGTTGCCGAGCACCAGCACCGTGACGAGGAAGCTCGCCCCCTCGGCCGACAGGCCGATCTTCACCCCCCAGACGGGCATCAGGCCGATCACGCCGAACTCGATGGCCCCGAACAGCACCACCGCGCCGAGCACCGTGGGGTCGGTGCGGAAGAAGCGCATCGGCGGCGGGCCGATGTCGCCCGTCTCGGCCACGGGCGCGTCGCCCCAGGCGGTGAGCAGCGGCCCGATGCAGACCAGCCCCAGAGCGGCGCAGACGTAGAACGGCACCACCCCGTCGACGCCGACGCCGACGAGGATCATCGGGCCCGCGGCGAAGCCGAGCGACAGGATCGTCGCGTAGAGGCCGACGATGCGGCCGCGCGCGCCCTCCTCGGCGTCGGCCACGATCCAGGCCTCGGAGCCGAGAAACAACGCCGTCGCCGCCGCGCCCTGCACGAAGCGCAGCGCGAGCCACGCCCCGTAGCCGTCGAAGGCCGGAAACAGCGCCAGAGTCGCCGCCGACAGCAGCGCGCCGCCGGTCAGGAAGGCGGGCAGCCCGACCGCACGGATCAGCGGCGGCATCAGCGGCGCGAGCGTCAGCGATGCAAGCGCCACCATGGCGCCGCTGAGGCCTATCATGCCCGAGGACCAGCCGTCGCGCTCGAGCCGCAGGGCGAACAGCGGGTGGGTCATCCCCTGGCTGACGCCGAACAGCGCCACGCAGGCGATGGCGGCCAGCACCCCGCGCTGTCCCCGCGGCGGCGGCGCGGCGGCCCCGCCCAGCGGCGGAAGGGAGGCGGTCATCGCCGGGCCCCGCCTTCAGTCCAGAGCGTCGATGTAGGACCGCCCGTCCGCGTGGCGGAAGAAGGGCACCGGCCTGTCGCCCGCCGCGCGAAGGCGCAGCGCAACCTCCGCCAGCGCCACCGAGGTGATGAAGGGCAGGTCGAGCGCCCGCGCCTGCGACAGCGTCAGCCAGGACAGGTGCGACAGCTCGTCCTCGGCGGTCGAGAAATCATCGGGGTCGCCCGCGATGTCGGCGGCATCGGCGAGGAAGAAGCGCGCGTCGAAGCGCACGGGACGCGTCGGCGGCGTGATCGCGCGCAGGAAGAAGGTCAGCCGCCCGGGCGTGGGGCGCAGGCCGCGCGCCAGGAAGCCGCGCCATGGACCGGGCGCCTGCGCGGCCGCGGCGCGCGCGGCGGGGTCGAGCGCGCCGATGGCCAGCCCGGTCTCCTCGAAGGTCTCGCGCAGCGCCGACATCGCCAGCGCGGGGCCGAGCCAGTCGGGCGCGCCGATGCACAGGCGGCGCGCACAGGACGGGGCCAGCGGCGCGGCGGCCGGCGCCTGCGCGTCGCAAGGATCGAGCGCGCCGCCGGGGAACACGAATTTCGATGGCATGAAGCGCGCGCCCGCCCCGCGCTGGCCCATCAGCACGCGAGGCTCGTCCCCGTCGCGGCGCACCAGCACGAGGCTGGCCGCATGGCGCGGTTCGGGCGGCGATGCCGGATGCTGTGCTGCGTCGACCATGGCGCGGATGCTGTCCGGTCGCGGGGCGCCTGTCCAGCGCGGCGGCTGTCCGGAGGCACGGCTTGCCGCGCGGGCGTGGCCTCAGGCGCCGAACCCGTGCATGCGCTGCGCCCATTGCCAACCGACGATCGCGCCCTTTACGCGCGGCAGCAGCAGCAGGCACAGCCCGCCCGCAACCAGCGGCCACAGCAGGGAATGGGCGAGCGTCGGGATCGCCCAGCCGCGCACGGCAAGGATCATCGGCACCATGACATGCCCGACCACAAGCATGGTGGCCCAGGCCGGCGCGTCGTCCGCGCGGTGATGGCTGAGCGTCTCGCCGCAGCCGGGACAGGTCGGGCGAACGGCGAGATAGCCCTCGAACAGCGCGCCCTCGCCGCAGGCGGGGCAGCGGCGGCGCAGGCCGCGGGCGAGGGCGGGGCCGAGCGCGCGCTCGGCATGGGGCGGGTGCCGGGTCATGCGCCTGTCTACGCCCCGCGCGCGGCCGCCGCGGCGCGGCGTCGGGACGCATGCCGATTTCCGCGCCGGAAGGCGCCGGGCCGGCCGTTCAAGGGTCGACCGCGGCCGGACCGGGCCGCGCGCATCGGGAGTTCCTGTCATGATCCGACTGTCCGTCGCCGCCTTCGTCCTCGTCGGCCTTGCCGGCGCAGCCTTTGCCCAGCCCGGAGGGCACGGGCAGGGCCAGGGCTTCGGCCCCGGGGGGCGCGCCGATGCCGCGCGCGAGCGCGTGGCCCGCGTCGACGCGATGTTCCGCTTGCTGGACGCAGACGGCGACGGCCGCATCACCGCGGCCGAGGTCGCCGCTGCGCGCGCCGCCCGCTTCGCAGCCGCCGATTCCGACGGCGACGGACGCCTCGACCCCGCCGAGTTCGAGGCCATGCGCCGCGCCATGCGGGCCGAGCGCGCCTTCGCCAGGCACGACGGCGATGGCGACGGCTTCCTGACGGAGGCGGAGCTGGCCGCCCGGAGCGGGCGTATGGAAGCAGGGCTCGGGCCCGACGGCGTGCTGACGCGCGACGAGGCGCTGGCCGGCGGGCGCGGCAAGGGCAGGATGTGGCACGACTGACGCGGCCGGCGTGTCCGGACGATGATTCGGGTGCGGCGGCGCGCATGGGCGGGACAGAGCGGAGACCGTCCATGCGCGCGGGACCGCCCGAGGCCACGACGGCCGACCCGGGCGCCGATCCCGCGGCGATGGAGACGCGCCTGCTGGCAGCCTGCGCCGCGGGCGACCCCAGCGCCGCGCGCGCGCTCGCGCAGCGGCTGGGGCCCCGGCTGGTCGCGACCGCGACCCGGCTGCTCGGCGATGGCGCGGAGGCCGAGGACGTGGCCCAGGAGGCCCTGCTACGGCTTTGGCGCATCGCGCCTGACTGGCGGAGCGGCGAGGCCCGGCCGGCGACCTGGGCGCATCGGGTGGCGGTGAACCTCTGCCTGGACCGGCTGCGCCGCCGCGCCGCGCTGCCCATCGAGGCGGCCGATCGCATCGCGGATCCCGCCCCGCTGCCTCTGGCCGTGCTCGAGGCCCGAGACCGGGCGCAGGCGCTGACGGCCGCGCTGGCGGCCCTGCCGGACCGGCAGCGCGTCGCGGTCGCGCTGCGCCATTTCGAGGAGCGGTCGAACCCCGAGATCGCCGCGGCGATGGGCGCGAGCGTCGAGGCGGTCGAGAGCCTGCTGGCGCGGGGGCACCGGACCCTGGCCGCGGCGCTGGCCGCCCATGACGACAGGAGGCACAGCCGATGACCGACCGAACCGCACCCGCTGCGGCCGGCCCCGATCCGGCCGACGCGGCGCTCGATGCGGCCCTGGCCGCACTGGCCGCCGCGCCGCCGCCGCCGGTGTCGCAGGCGTTCCTCGACCGCGCCGCGCGCGCGGCCGCGGAGGCGCTGGACGCGCGCGCCGGACAGGCGCGGGTCGCGGATGCCGCGACGTCGCCGCCGAGGGCGGCCGCGCGCGGGCGGCCATCCGCCGCCCCGCGGCGCGCGGTCGGCGCGCGCTCCCGCGCCGCGCTGGCCCTGGCTGCGTCGGCGATGCTGGGGTTCTTCGCGGGATGGACCGATCCGGCGGGCCTGTCGCAGGGCGGGTTCGATTCCGTCGACCTGCTGGGCGGCGCGCCCGGCGATGCGTTCCCGTGGGAGGATGCGCCATGAGCGCGCGCGAAGCGCCCGCGACAGGCTGGCGCGCCGCGCGCTGGCTGGGCCCCCTGCTGATCGCATCGCTGGCGCTGAATCTCGCCGGGGCGGGGCTGCTGGCCGGGGCGGCGCTGCGGCGCGACCGCGCCGGGTCCGAGCCGGCGGTGACGCTGGCGCACGCCATGCGCGAAGGCCCCCCAGCCCTGCGCGCGGCAGCCCGAGACGCCTTCCGCGCGCGCGCGCCGGCCTTCGCCGAGGCGCGCGCGCGGGTGGCGCAGGCGCAGGCCCGCGCCACGGCGGTCGCGGGGGCGCGGCATTTCGATGCCGCCGCCTTCGCCGCCGCGCTGCAGGATGCCCGCGCCGCGCAGGACATGCTGGTGGGCCTGCGCCATGCGGCGCTGGCGGCGCTTGTCGAGGCGGCCCCGCCCGAGGCGCGCGCGGCCCTGGCCGAGCGCATGGCGCGCGGGACCCGAGACCGGCGCTGGTGGGGGGACCGGGAAAGGCCAAGGTCGGACTGAGGGCGCCGTTCAGGCGGCCTCGAGGATCACCCGGTTCCGCCCGGCCGCCTTGGCGATGTAGAGCGCGGCGTCGGCCCGTGCGATGAGGCGCGCGGCGCCGTCGCCCTGGGGCCGGAGCGAGGAGACGCCCACGCTGACGGTGACCGGGATCACCCGGTCGTCCTCGACGAAGGCCGCGGCCTCGATGGCGCCGCGGACCCGTTCGGCGGCGGCGCGCGCCGCGTCCATGCCGGCGTCGGGCATGACCACGACGAACTCCTCGCCGCCGAGCCGGGCCACGAGATCGACGCTGCGGGTGTTGTCGAGCAGGCGGCGCGAGAATTCGCGCAGCACCGCGTCGCCCGCCGCGTGGCCGAAGGTGTCGTTGACCTGCTTGAAGCGGTCGAGATCGAAGGCCAGCAGGCTGAGCGGCGCGCCGCTTGCCTGCGCCTTCTCGATCATGCGGTCGAGATGGGTGTCCATGTAGCGACGGTTGCGCAGGCCGGTCAGAGGGTCGGTGACGGCGAGCCGCAGCCCGTCGCGCATGTTCTCGCGCAGATGGTCGGCATAGGCCTTGTAGCGAAGCTGGGTGCGCAGCCGCGCCGACAACTCCGACGGGTCGAGCGGCCACATGGCGTAGTCGTTGGCGCCGGCGTCGAGGCAGGCCGCGGCGGTGCCGTAGTCGTCGCTGTCAACCAGCATCAGCAGCGCCGAGGTCCGCGTCTCGGGACGCTGGCGCAGGGCCGTGCAGAAATCCGACGAGAAGCCCTTGAAGCCCAGCGCGTCGACCATGATGCCCTGAGGCTCGCCCGCCGTTGCGGCCCGGAACGTCTCGGCGGCCGTCGAGACGATCTCGAGCTTCACGTCGATGCGGCCCTCAAGCATGCGGCGCAGTTCGTCGCCGCTGCGCGGCGAGGTGATGCCGAGCACGCGCGCCCCCGGCGGCGGCTCGATGACGATGGGACAGCCGGCCTCGTCCGTGAGGTCGCGCAGGGTCTCGCCGCGCATCCGCAGCTCGTCCGTCATCGCTTTCATGCGCAGCAGGCTGCGCAGCCGGGCGAACAGGGCCTGGTGGCGGATCGGCTTGGTGAGGAAATCATCCGCGCCGGCCTCGATGCCCGCGCGACGATCGTCGCGGGTGTCGAGCGTGGTCACGATCACCACCGGCACGTCGGCGAGCCGGGGGTCGGCCTTCATGCGACGGCAGAGTTCGTAGCCGTTCATGCCCGGCATCATCACGTCGAGCAGCGCGAGATCGGGCGGGTGGGCGAGGGCGCGTTCCAGCCCCTCCTCGCCGGACGCGGCCTCCTCGACGTCGTAGAAGGCGCGGCCCAGGAGCTGGGACATGAGCATCCTGTTCGTCGCGACATCGTCGACAACCAGTATGCGCCCGGCCATGGTCCCCTCTCCCCCGCCCTATCCTTGCGCGAATCGCGGGGCGCGGTCGAGCGTCGCCCCGCGGGGACCGCCCGCCGCGCGAAGCCGTTGCGCGCGGGCGGCGCCGCTGCGTCCGTTCGCCGGATGAAGTCTCGTCGCCGCCATGCGATACGCCTCGCGCCCGGGGACATGGGATCCCGGCATGCGGGGCACGCTAGGCCGCGTTTATTAACGAAGCGTTCCGAGGGAATTGGATCAAATGTCACGAAGTCGCGACGAGGCCGCGAGGCTCGGGGCCGACGCCCTCATCTGGCTCGCGGACCGGCCAGAGGATGCGGCGGCGCTGCTCGCGGCCTCGGGCCTGGGGCCGGGGGCGTTGCGGGCGCGGGCGGGGGACCCGGCGTTCCTGGGCTTCGTGCTCGATTTCGTGCTGGACGACGAGGGCCGCGCGCGGGGCTTCGCGCAGGCGCACGGCCTCGCCCCCGACGCCGCCCTGCGCGCGCGGGCGGCCCTGCCGGGCGGCGACGCGCCCGACTGGACCTGACGCGCCCGGCCGGACCCGGCGCGGCCGCATGCGCGCGGCGCGGCCGGGCCTTGCCGACGCGGCGCGGCGGCCCGATGTTGCGCCCATGACCCTGCCGGCAGGCTTTCTCGACGAGCTTCGCGCGCGCACGCCGCTGTCGGCGGTCGTCGCGCGGCGCGTCGCCTGGGATGCGCGGAAATCCAACGCGGCGCGCGGCGACTGGTGGGCGTGCTGCCCCTTCCACCAGGAAAAGAGCCCGTCCTTCCACGTCGACGACCGCAAGGGCTTCTACCATTGCTTCGGCTGCCACGCCTCGGGAGATGCCGTGACCTTCCTGCGCGAGGCCGAGGGGCTGAGCTTCATCGAGGCGGTGAGCGAACTCGCCCGGCTGGGCGGCCTGGCGATGCCGGCGCAGGATCCCGCCGCCGTGGCGCGGGCCGAGCGCGCCAAGGGGCTGGCGGACTGGATGGAGGCTGCGGCGGCCTTCTACCGCCGCCAGCTTTCGGGCGCGCGGGCGCGCGAGGCGCGGGCCTATCTCGAGCGCCGCGGCCTGTCCGAGGCGGCATGCGCGCGCTTCGGGATCGGCTACGCCCCCCCGGACCGGCGGGCGCTGAGCGAGGCGCTGTCGGCCGCCGGCGCGCCGGCGGCCGCGCTGATCGAGGCCGGGCTGGCGGCCGCGCCCGAGGACGGGGGCGCGCCCTATGACCGTTTCCGCGACCGCATCATGTTCCCGATCCGCGACGAGCGCGGCCGCTGCATCGCCTTCGGCGGACGGGCCATGGCGGCGGATGCGCGCGCCAAGTATCTGAATTCGCCGGAGACGCCGCTGTTCGACAAGTCGCGCACGCTGTATCACGCCGGACCGGCGCGCGAGGCCGCGGCGCGGTCCGGTCGTCTTGTCGTGGTCGAGGGCTACATGGATGTCATCGCGGTCGCCGAGGCCGGGCTGGGCGCGGTCGTCGCACCGCTCGGGACCGCGGTGACCGAGCACCAGCTGGCGCGGATGTGGCGCATGGCCGACGAGCCGGTGATCGCGCTCGACGGCGACGCCGCCGGGGACAGGGCCGCGCTGCGGCTGGTCGACCTGGCGCTGCCGCGCCTGCAGGCGGGCAAGTCGCTGCGCATCGCCAAGCTGCCGGGGGGGCGCGACCCGGACGAACTGATCCGGGCCGAGGGCCTTGGGGCATTCGAGGCGGTGCTGGACGCGGCGGAGCCGCTGGACGCCGCGCTGTGGCGGCGCGAGACCGAGGGGCAGGATTTCTCGACGCCCGAGCGGCGCGCGGCGCTCGACGCGCGACTGCGCGCAGCGCTGGCGCAGATCCCCGACCCGGACGTTCGGGCGCATTACCGCGACGCCGTGCGTGCCCGCCGCGCCGCGTTGTTCCGGCAGGCCTCCGATGCTGGCCGGACCGGGGCGCCGTCCGCGGGCGGGCCGGGCGGCGGCGGGGGAGGACGCGGCTGGGGCTCCGGGGGAAGGGCTCGCGGTGGGGGCGCCACGCGCGAGGCGCGGCCGGTCGCCCAGACGCTCGGCACCAGGCTCGCGATGCCGCTGGGTGCCCAGGGCGCGGCGCGCGGGCTCGAGGCCGCCATGCTGCTGGTGCTCGCCCGCCATCCCGCGCTCGCGTCGCGCTGGGGCGAAGAGGTCGCGGCCGCGACTTTCGGGCATGGCGACCTTGACGCGCTGCGGGCGCGCCTCCTATCTGCGCGACTCGTCGATGGCGACGGTGCGTGGCACCCGGCCGATGTCGAGGAGGTGGCACGGACCTGCGCCCTGCTGACGGCGGAACCGGGCCTGGCCGAGCCGGCGTTCCTGCGCCCGGGGGCCGACATGGCGCTGGCCGAACAGGGCCTGCGGGAGATCCTGCACCGCCATGCCCTGCGCGGGGCCATGGCCGAGACGGTGGAGGAGGCGCAGGCCTCCATCGCCGGGGAGGGCGGGGCCGAGGTCGACGAACGCCTGCGCGCCGTGGCGTTGGCGGTCCAGCGCGAGGGGGCCGATCTGCCGCCGTCCGACGATGCCGACGAAGGCGGCTTGGCTCAGGCCTTGCGTGATGCAATTTCTAACGAGATCTGGGTAAAGAAACGACGACGGCCCCCGTCGAATCAGTAGGACGACCCGCGGCCCCGGGGGAATCGCACCCCTGAGCAGGCACCCGAGGCGCGCATCGCGCGCCGGACCAACCTTCGCGCGACCGACGCGCGAGCAAGACGGAGCGGCGCATGGCGGCCAAGGACGTGGACGAGACACCGGAAACCGAGGCGGCCGAAGCCCCCAGCCCGATGCTCGACATGAGCCAGGCGGCGATCAGGAAGATGATCGCGCAGGCCAAGACCAAGGGTTACATCACGCTCGACGAGATCAACAAGGCCCTGCCGCAGGATCAGGTCTCCTCGGAGCAGATCGAGGACGTCATGGCCTCGCTCAACGAGATGGGCGTGAACGTCGTCGAGGAGGAGGAGGCCGATCCCGAGGATGCCGCGGCCGCCGAGGGCGACAAGTCCCGCGAGGTCGTGGCCGTGCAGGCCCAGGGCGTCGAGGTCGACCGCACCGACGATCCCGTGCGGATGTACCTGCGCGAGATGGGTTCGGTCGAACTGCTGTCGCGCGAGGGCGAGATCGCCATCGCCAAGCGGATCGAGGCCGGCCGCGCCACGATGATCGGCGGCCTGTGCGAAAGCCCGCTCACCTTCCGCGCCGTGTCGATCTGGCTCGCCGAACTGAACGACGAGCGCATCATGCTGCGCGACGTCATCGATCTGGAGACCACCTTCGGAAAGAACCTGGAGGAGGACGAGGAGGAGGAGGTTGACCTCGCCGCCGAGGGGGCCGAACCCGCGGTCGACGGCGCGCCCGCGGCGGAGGGCGCGGCCGGGGCGGCGCCGCGGCCCGAGGCCGACGACGCGGACGAACCCGACGAGCAGTCCAGCCTGTCGATCTCGGCCATGGAGGCGGCGCTGCGGCCGCAGGTGCTGGAGATGCTCGAGCGCATCGCCGGCGATTACGACCAGCTGCAGCGCATGCAGGAACAGCGCATCGGCGCGGCGCTGAGCGACATGCGCAGCTTCTCGGCGGCGCAGGAGCGCGAATACCAGCGCCTGCGCTCGGAGATCGTCGAGCTTGTGAATTCGCTGCACCTGCACGCCAACCGCATCGAGACGCTGGTGGATCAGCTTTACGGCATCAACCGGCGGCTGATGAACCTCGAGGGCCAGCTCGTGAAGCTGGCCGACGCGCACAAGGTCAACCGCGCCGAGTTCATCGAGCAGTACCGCAACGCCGAGCTCGACCCCGGCTGGGTCGACCGCGTCGGCCGCCTGCCCGGCAAGGGCTGGAAGGCAATGGTCGAGCGCGACCGCGCGCGCCTCGAGGAGATCCGCGAGGCGGTGGGCGAGGTCGGCCAGTCGGTCGGCGTCGACATCCCCGAATTCCGCCGCATCGTGCAGACGGTGCAGAAGGGCGAGCGCGAGGCGCGCATCGCCAAGAAGGAGATGGTGGAGGCCAACCTGCGCCTCGTGATCTCCATCGCCAAGAAATACACCAACCGCGGGCTGCAGTTCCTCGACCTGATCCAGGAAGGCAACATCGGCCTGATGAAGGCGGTGGACAAGTTCGAGTACCGCCGCGGCTACAAGTTCAGCACCTATGCGACCTGGTGGATCCGGCAGGCCATCACCCGCAGCATCGCCGACCAGGCCCGCACCATCCGCATCCCGGTGCACATGATCGAGACGATCAACAAGCTGGTGCGCACGGGGCGGCAGATGCTGCACGAGATCGGGCGCGAGCCGACGCCCGAGGAACTGGCCGCCAAGCTCCAGATGCCGCTGGAGAAGGTGCGCAAGGTGATGAAGATCGCCAAGGAGCCGATCAGCCTCGAGACGCCGATCGGCGACGAGGAGGACAGCCAGCTCGGCGATTTCATCGAGGACAAGAACGCGATCCTTCCGCTCGACAACGCCATCCAGTCGAACCTGAAGGAGACGACGACGCGGGTGCTCGCCTCGCTGACGCCGCGCGAGGAACGGGTGCTGCGCATGCGCTTCGGCATCGGCATGAACACCGACCACACGCTCGAGGAGGTCGGCCAGCAGTTCAACGTCACGCGCGAGCGCATCCGCCAGATCGAGGCCAAGGCGCTGCGCAAGCTCAAGCACCCCTCGCGCAGCAAGAAGCTGCGCAGCTTCCTCGACAACTGAGAGGGTCAGGCGATGAGGCGGGGGCGGGCGATGCCGTCCCCCGCCGATGCCTCCTTGCGGCGCGTCTGCATGATGTCGAGGGCGCGCGACGAGATCGAAGATGCCAGCAGGATGACAGCGATCGCGCCGCTGAAGAAGAACTGCGCATGCGCGTCGGCCGCCTCGTGCGGGGCGAAGAACAGGTAGACCTCGGCCAGCAGCAGCACCAGCGCCAGCGGCAAGGCGCAGACAAGATCGCGGAACAGGATGAATTCAACCGCGATCTTGCGGTCGTGCGCCGTGCCGCCCGGCCCGAATGCAATGAAAAGATCCAGCATCACATAAGAAAAGATCGGGATCGTGGATATCCAGTAAGAATTGTTGGTGAAAAATGACAGAAGAACGCGCCCGTGGGGCGGAGTGTCTAGGATGGAGTAGTCCTGAACGATGGTCTTGATGATCATCATAATCAGGATCAGCGTCGAAACAAAGATGATGAAGTGATTGATTCGCCGTACATCGCCCTGCTTGGCGATGTCGATGTTGTGCGGGATTTCACGATTTGTATAAAGCAGGATGATCAGCGAGACGATCTTGCAGGCCGAGACGATGTCCACGAGATCGGGTTCGGTGACGAACAGGAACACGAAGCCGATCCCGAAGGCATAGGCCAGCAGCAGCGACACGGTGAACACGCCGACTTGGACGATGGTCGAGACGAGCATGCGATGGTTCCCGACGGCTCCGCTTCGCTGGGCGGCCCCATCGATATAGGGATCTGCTGCGCCGCGCCAATCGTCCCGCGGCGGCCGGCGTTCAGTCGCCGAAGATCGGGGCCCAGCTGACGAACAGGCCGATGTCGCCCGGCAGCCCGCCTGGGAAATCGAGCACCATGGCGCGCAGGCGATAGCCGTTCGGCCGCCCGATGCGTTCCCACAGCTTCGCGGCCCCTCGCGCCTTGCCGGGAAGGGTGGCCATCCAGCCGGGCAGGTCGTTGTTGACGGCCCGCCCGCCGTCGGAACAGAAATCCGAGGGGAAGCGCAGCACCATCGCCTCGAACCGGCCGGCATCCGCGGCGGCGGCGATGCGCAGCTTGGCCTCGCGCAGATCGCTCTTGGTCAGGCAGTCGTGCATGAAATGGTCGAGCATGTCCTCGCGCGCTCGGATGCGCGCCGCCTCGCCCTCGCGCAGTCGCCTTGCGCGGTCGAGTTCGCGGTCGATCATCTGGCGTCGCAGGCTCGCGGCGCTGGGAATGGCGGTCGAGGCGGTCATCGGTGTTCCTTCGCGACGATCCCGCATTCCTAGACGGCATTGCGTGAGCGGTTGGTTACCGCGCCAGTGCCGGGGCGTGCGACGCGGCGCTGCGGCATCTGAAGGGGTGTGCGGCTTGCGTCTTTTCGCGCTACCTTCCCGGCATGCGGCGACGGGTCCCCCCGCGCGGTCCCGCGGTCGCGTTGACCGCCGGGTATGCGGCGCCTACCACTCGGCGGCGTGCGGGGCCGGAGCGGCTCGCGCGCCCGGGTCGCGGGCGGGACAGGGAGGGTGGCGTGGACGATCTGCTGCGGGAATATCTGCCGATCGTGGTGTTCTTCGGCCTCGCCCTCGCGCTGGGGCTGCTGTTCATCTTCGCCGCGCTCGTGGTCGCCGTGCGCCGGCCCGACCCCGAGAAGATCTCGGCCTATGAGTGCGGTTTCAACGCCTTCGACGATGCGCGCATGAAGTTCGACGTGCGGTTCTATCTGGTATCGATCCTGTTCATAATATTCGACCTCGAAGTCGCGTTCCTGTTCCCCTGGGCGGTGGCGTTCGGCGACATCGGGGCTTTCGGTTACTGGTCGATGATGCTGTTCCTCGCGATCTTGACCATCGGCTTCGCCTATGAGTGGAAGAAGGGAGCGCTCGAATGGGAGTGAGCACCGGCGCGCTGGTCGCAGGGGCCGACCGCGACGCGCAGACCCGCGCCCTGTCCAACGAACTGGCCGACAAGGGCTTCCTGCTGACCAATGTCGACGACCTGGTCAACTGGGCGCGCACGGGGTCGCTGTTCTGGATGACCTTCGGGCTGGCCTGCTGCGCCGTCGAGATGATGCAGACCTCCATGCCGCGCTACGACGCCGAGCGCTTCGGGATCGCGCCCCGCGCCTCGCCGCGCCAGTCCGACGTGATGATCGTGGCGGGGACCCTGACCAACAAGATGGCGCCGGCCCTGCGCAAGGTCTACGACCAGATGCCCGAGCCGCGCTATGTGATCTCGATGGGCAGCTGCGCGAACGGCGGCGGCTACTATCACTACAGCTATTCGGTGGTGCGCGGCTGCGACCGCATCGTGCCCGTCGACATCTATGTGCCGGGCTGCCCGCCGACTGCCGAGGCGCTGCTTTACGGGCTGCTGCAGCTGCAGCGGAAGATCCGCCGCACCGGCACCATCTCGCGCTGAGGGGGCGGCGATGAGCGAAGAGCTGGTGGAACTCGGGGCCTTCATCGCGCGGTCGACGCCCGACGAGGTGTTCGAGGTCGAGGTGGTGCGCGGCGAACTGGTGGCGCGCTGCGCCACAGACGGCGTCGTGCGGTTCCTCACCTTCCTGCGCGACAACCCGGCCTGCCAGTTCACCACGCTGGTGGACCTGTGCGGCGTGGACTGGCCCGAGCGGGACAAGCGCTTCGATGTCGTCTATCATCTGCTGTCGATGCGCCGGAACACGCGGATCCGCGTCAAGGTCGAGGTGCGCGAGGAACAGCTGGTGCCCAGCATCGCCGCTGTGTTCCCGGTCGCGAACTGGTTCGAGCGCGAGATCTTCGACATGTACGGCGTGCTGTTCTCGGGGCATCCGGACCTGCGCCGGCTGCTGACCGACTACGGCTTCCGCGGCCATCCGCTGCGCAAGGACTTCCCGACGACGGGCTATGTCGAGGTGCGCTACGACGAGGCGCTGAAGCGCGTCGTCTACGAGCCGGTGAAGCTGGTGCAGGAATACCGCCAGTTCGACTTCATGTCGCCATGGGAAGGCGCGGATTACGTGCTGCCCGGCGACGACAAGGCGAAACCGGCATGAAGCCGGGGCTCTCGGTCGGCATGACGGGCACGCACAGCCATGTCGTCGCCGTGTCGGAGACGGTGCGTCACCTGTTCGCCGACGCGCCGGCCATCAACGCCATGCCGGAGGTGTTCGCCACCGCCTACATGGTCGGGCTGATGGAATGGGGCTGCGTCGAGTTGCTCGCGCCCTTCTACGAGCCGGGCGAGGGCAGCGTCGGCACCCATGTGGACATAGCCCACACCGCCGCGACGCCGCCGGGGCTGACGGTGACGGTCACCAGCACGGTCACCGCCGTCGACGGACGATTCGTCTGGTTCGACGTCGTCGCCCATGACGGGGTGGACGAGATCGGCCGCGGCCGCCACCAGCGGGCCGTGGTGTCCTTCGACCGCTTCGCCGCGCGCACGCAGGCGAAACTGGAAACCCTTGCCACGGAGCGGCACTGATGGACGGCGACGCGCTTCAGGCGCCCCAGCGCATCCGCAACTTCAACATCAATTTCGGGCCGCAGCACCCGGCGGCGCACGGCGTGCTGCGCCTCGTGCTCGAACTCGACGGCGAGATCGTCGAGCGTTGCGACCCGCACATCGGCCTTCTGCACCGCGGCACCGAGAAGCTGATGGAGAGCCGCACCTACCTGCAGAACCTGCCGTATTTCGACCGGCTGGATTACGTCGCGCCGATGAACCAGGAGCACGCCTGGTGCCTGGCCATCGAGAGGCTGACCGGCACCGAGGTGCCGCGGCGCGGCCAGCTGATCCGGGTGCTGTTCTGCGAGATCGGCCGCATCCTCAACCATCTGCTGAACGTGACCACCCAGGCCATGGATGTGGGGGCGCTGACGCCCCCGCTCTGGGGCTTCGAGGAGCGCGAGAAGCTGATGGTGTTCTACGAGCGCGCCTGCGGGGCCCGGCTCCACGCCGCCTATTTCCGCCCCGGCGGCGTGCATGTCGATCTGACCGAGGACCTGCTCGCCGACATCCTCGCCTGGTGCGACCCGTTCCTCGAGGTGCTGGACGATCTCGAGGGGCTGCTGACGGACAACCGCATCTTCAAGCAGCGCAACGTGGACATCGGCGTGGTGTCCATCGAGGAGGCGCAGGCCTGGGGCTTTTCCGGCGTGATGGTGCGTGGCTCGGGCTGGGCGTGGGACCTGCGGCGCAGCCAGCCCTACGAGTGCTACGAGGAGTTCGATTTCCTCGTCCCCGTCGGCAAGAACGGCGACTGCTACGACCGCTACCTGATCCGCATGGAGGAAATGCGGCAGTCGGTGCGCATCATCCGCCAGGCGATCGAGAAGCTCGACGCGACGAAGGGCGAGGACGTGATCTCCCGCGGCAAGATCAGCCCGCCCAAGCGCAGCGACATGAAGACCTCGATGGAGGCGTTGATCCATCACTTCAAGCTCTACACCGAGGGCTTCCATGTTCCGGCCGGCGAGGTCTACGCCGCGGTCGAGGCGCCGAAGGGCGAGTTCGGCGTGTATCTGGTGGCAGACGGCACCAACAGGCCCTACCGCGCCAAGCTGCGCGCGCCGGGCTTCGCGCATCTGGCGGCGATGGACCACATCTGCACGGGCCACCAGCTGGCGGACGTGTCCGCCATCATCGGCTCGCTCGACGTGGTGTTCGGGGAGATCGACCGGTGAGCGCGCCGGCGGCGACAGGCGCCATGCGCGCCGCGCCGCCCTGCGGCGCGCGCGCCACGGCCGTGCTGACGCTGTTCAACAGCGCCGGCGTGGTGGGAGACGCGCTGGCCGCGCTGCCCCGGGACATGCCGGTGGTCGCGGTCGACAACGCCAGTCGCGACGGCAGCGCGGCGGCGGCGCTGGCGGCGCGGCCCGACGCGGATCTCGTCGCCCTGCCGCGCAACGAGGGGTTCGGGCGGGGCTGCAATGCCGGCCTGGCCCGGGTGCGCACGGAGTTCGCGCTGCTGGTGAACCCCGATCTGCGCGCCGCTGCCGACGCGCCGGCCCTGTGTGTCGCGGCGGCGGACGCCGAACCGCGCGCCGCCATCATCGGGGCCGACGAGGGCGCAGCGGGACGGGGCGGCGAGCCCGGGGCCTTCCTGCCGGCGACCGAGGTTTCGGGCGCGTTCATGCTGCTGCGCATGGCGGCGCTGCGCGAGTTCGGCGCATTCGATCCGGCGATCTTCCTCTACTTCGAGGACAATGATCTGTGCCTGCGCGCCCGGCATGCGGGCTGGCTGGTGGGGGCCGCCGCGGGGGCGCGCGTCGCCCATGCCGGCGGCGGCTCGACCGCCCCGCTCTTCGACAGCGGCGAGGAGAAGCTGCGGCTATGGGCGCTGGCCTGCGCCTATTTCGCCGAGAAACACGCCGGCAGTCCCGAGGGGCGCAGGGCGCGGCGCAAGCTGCTGCATTACCGACTGAAGGCCGCGCTGGGCGCGGCGATGGCCACGCCACGCGCGCGCCGTTACCGCGCCCTGGCGCGGGGGGCGGCCGAATACCGCCGCGCGGGCGCGGGCGCGATGTTCCGCAACGCTTTCGCCGATGCGCTGCCCGAGGGGGCGGCATCGTGATGCGCCGATCGGACGGGCCGCCCCGGCGACGGGCCGACGCGCGGGGAACGGATGTCGCCTGCGCGGGCCATGCCGCGACGGGGCGGCCCGTCATGCGGCGGCGGGCCGTCCCGCCGGGTCGATCCGCGCCCATGATGCACGCCCCGGCGGGCTGCCGCCGCGCCGAACGCGCGCGGCCCCTTCGATCCTCTGACTCAGGTGACTGACCCATGCTGCGCCGCCTGCACCCCGAACAGCCCGCCTCCTTCGCCTTCACCCCCGCAAACGCGGCCTGGGCCCAGGCGCAGATCGCCAAATATCCCGAGGGCCGGCAGGCCAGCGCCGTCATCCCGCTGCTGTGGCGCGCGCAGGAGCAGGAGGGCTGGCTGACCCGCCCCGCCATCGAGACCGTGGCGAAGATGCTGGGGATGGCCGAGATCCGCGCGCTCGAGGTCGCGACCTTCTACTTCATGTTCCAGCTCGCGCCCGTGGGCTCGGTCGCGCATGTGCAGATCTGCGGCACGACCTCCTGCATGATCTGCGGGGCCGAAGATCTGGTGGCGGTGTGCAAGCGCCGGATCGGGCCCGCGCACCAGCTTTCGGCCGACGGCAAGCTGAGCTGGGAGGAGGTCGAGTGCCTCGGGGCCTGCGCCAACGCGCCGATGGCCCAGATCGGCAAGGACTACTACGAGGACCTGACGCCCGAGGGCTTCGAGGCCATCCTCGACGCCTTCCTGCGCGGCGAGGTGCCCCGGCCCGGGCCGCAGAACGGCCGCTTCGCGTCCGAGCCGCTGGGCGGGCTCACGTCGCTCGATTTCGGGCCCGATGGGCGGCTCGACGCCAACGGCTCGGTCGGGCTGGCGCAGGCGATGGGCGACACGGTCGCCAGGATCACGGGCGACGAGGCGCCGGCGGCGCTGGCGGACCTGCGCCGGCTTGCCGCCGATCCGGCTGCGCCCCAGTCCGGAGGGGCGCGGCCGGCCGCGCTGGCGGCGGCGCGCGCCGGCGGCGCGGACGATCTGAAGCGCATCAAGGGGGTCGGCCCGAAGCTCGAGGCCCTGTTGCATTCGCTCGGCTTCTATCACTTCGACCAGATCGCCGGCTGGACCGAGGCCGAGGTCGCATGGGTCGACGAGCATCTCGAGGGCTTCAAGGGCCGCGTGAGCCGCGACGGCTGGGTCGAGCAGGCGAAGGCGCTGGCGGCCGGGGTTGACGCGGGGTGAGCAATGGGGCGCGCGGGGGCATGACGGCGATGTGGGTCTGGGGGCTCGGCTCCGGGCTTGCGGCGGCCGTGATCGCGCGCGGAGCGCTGCCGGGGGCCATGGTGTTCGTGCTGGCGGTGGCGGTGTTCTGGGTGGTGCTGCGCCCAGACCGTGCGCGCAGGTCCGCGATCGAGCCTTCGGCGGGACCGCCCCGGCCTGCGCCGGAAATGGCGCGCGCGGCGCTGATGGGAGCGGACGACCTGACCCGCATCAAGGGTCTGGGCCCCAAGCTTGCGGTGGCGCTGAGAGAAGCGGGGGTGCACAGCTTCGCGCAGGTCGCCGGCTGGTCGCCCGAGCAGGCGGCGGCCATGGACGCGAAGGTGGGGGCCCGGGGACGGGCCCTGCGGGACGACTGGGTGGCGCAGGCGCGGGCGCTGGCGCTGGGATCGGACAAGGCGGGCGACGGCCCGGAGAGGACCTGAGGCGATGCTGAAGGACGAGGACCGCATCTTCACCAACCTCTACGGCATGTACGACCGCAGCCTTGCGGGCGCGCGCCGGCGCGGCCACTGGGACGGCACCGCGGCGCTGATCGCCCGCGGGCGCGACGCCATCGTCGAGGAGATGAAGGCCTCCGGCCTGCGCGGCCGCGGCGGCGCAGGCTTCCCCACCGGCCTGAAATGGTCGTTCATGCCGAAGGAAAGCGACGGACGCCCGTCCTATCTGGTCGTGAACGCGGACGAGTCGGAGCCCGGCACCTGCAAGGACCGCGAGATCATGCGGCACGACCCGCACACGCTGGTCGAGGGCTGCCTGATCGCGTCCTTCGCGATGGGGGCGCATGCCTGCTACATCTACATCCGCGGCGAATACATCCGCGAGCGCGAGGCGCTGCAGATCGCCATCGACGAGGCCTATGACGCGGGTCTGATCGGGAAGAACGCCGCGGGCTCAGGGTGGGATTTCGACCTCTACCTGCACCACGGGGCCGGGGCCTACATCTGCGGCGAGGAGACGGCGCTGCTGGAAAGCCTGGAAGGCCGCAAGGGCATGCCGCGCCTGAAGCCGCCCTTCCCGGCCAACACCGGCCTCTATGGCTGCCCGACGACAGTGAACAACGTCGAATCGATCGCCGTGGTTCCGACCATCCTGCGCCGCGGCGCGACCTGGTTCGCCAACATCGGGCGGGCCAACAATTCCGGCACCAAGATCTTCGCGATCTCGGGCCATGTGAACCGCCCCTGCGTCGTCGAGGAGGCGATGTCGATCCCGCTGCGCGAGCTGCTCGACCGTCATTGCGGTGGCGTGCGCGGCGGCTGGAAGAACCTCAAGGCAGTGATCCCCGGCGGGTCGTCGGTGCCCTGCCTGCCGGCCCCGCTTTGCGGCGAGGCGATCATGGATTTCGACTGGCTGCGCGAGCAGCGCTCGGGGCTCGGCACCGCGGCCGTCATCGTGATGGATCAGTCGACGGACATCATCAAGGCGATCTGGCGGCTGGCGAAGTTCTACAAGCACGAGTCCTGCGGCCAGTGCACGCCCTGCCGAGAGGGCACGGGCTGGATGATGCGGGTGATGGGGCGGCTGGTGACCGGCGAGGCGGGGATCGAGGAGATCGACATGCTGCAGGAGGTGACCAAGCAGGTGGAGGGGCACACCATCTGCGCGCTCGGCGACGCCGCCGCCTGGCCGATCCAGGGTCTGATCCGGCACTTCCGCGACGAGATCGAGGACCGCATCCGTGCGAGGCAGGCCGGGCGCGTCTCCGCGGTGGCGGCGGAGTGACGCCGGCATGAGCGACGCCCTTCACATCGCGGAGCTGAACGTCGGGCGGCTGGTCGCGCCGACCGACGACCCGCGCGTGGGCGAGTTCATGCGCGCGCTCGACCGGGTGAACGGCATGGGCAAGCGCATGCCGGGCTTCGTGTGGATAATGGAGGGCTCGGGCGCGCCCGGGACCGGCAACACGGAGACCAAGATCGGCGACGACCCGCGCTTCGTGTCGAACCTGACGGTCTGGGAGAGCGTCGAGGCGCTGGAGGCCTTCGTCTGGAACACCGTCCACCGCCAGTTCTACGTCCGGCGCGCCGAGTGGTTCGAGGTGCTGGGCAAGATGCATCTCGTCATGTGGCGCGTGCCCGCGGGGCATCGTCCGACGCTGGACGAGGGGCTGGAGCGGCTGGCGCATCTGCAGGCGCGTGGCGACAGCGACCACGCCTTCGGCTGGGGGCATCTGCCCGAGGCGCGGCTGTGGCGCGAGGCGCGCTGCGCCGCCGTGGCGGCGGAGTAGGGGAATGGAGGTTCAGGGTCCCTGCGAGTCGCTCACCATCGACCGCGCGCGCATCGCGGCGTTCGCCGTGCGCGACGCCGACCTGCCCGGCGCAGTTTTCCGCGACGTGGCTCTCGGCGGCGCCCGGATGGAGGATGTCTCTCTCGCCGGCGCTGTGATCGAGAACGCCGACCTGTCAGGCGCCGTGTTGCGCAATGTCGATCTCACCGGGCTGCGCGTTGAAGCCGCGCGTCTCGACGGCGTCATCATCAACGGGGCGCCGCTCTCGGCGATCCTCGCGCAGGCCGGGCGCGACGCCGTAGCGCTGGCCCGTCTCGAACGCGACGTGGCGGACCTCAAGGCCCGCGTCGAAGCACTGGAGCTGAAGGCATGAGCGACCTGCGCCCCATCACCATCGACGGCGTCACCGTCGAGGTCGATCCGAACCTCACGCTGCTGCAGGCCTGCGAGGTCGCCGGCGTCGAGATCCCGCGCTTCTGCTACCACGAGCGCCTGAGCATCGCCGGCAATTGCCGAATGTGCCTGGTCGAGGTGGTCGGCGGACCGCCCAAGCCCGCGGCCTCCTGCGCCATGCAGGTGCGCGACCTGCGCCCCGGGCGCGACGGTGCGCCGCCCGAGATCAAGACGACCTCGCCCATGGTCCGCAAGGCGCGCGAGGGGGTCATGGAGTTCCTGCTGATCAACCATCCGCTGGACTGTCCGATCTGCGACCAGGGCGGCGAGTGCGACCTGCAGGACCAGGCCATGGCCTATGGCGTGGATTTCAGCCGCTACCGCGAGCCCAAGCGCGCGGCCGAGGACCTGAACCTCGGCCCGCTGGTCGGCACGCACATGACGCGCTGCATCTCCTGCACGCGCTGCGTGCGCTTCATCACCGAGGTGGCGGGCGTGGCCGAGATGGGCCAGACGGGGCGCGGCGAGGACAGCGAGATCACCAACTATCTCGGGCAGATCCTGACCTCCGAGATGCAGGGCAACATCGTCGACCTGTGCCCTGTCGGCGCCCTGACCAACAAGCCTTACGCCTTCACCGCCCGGCCATGGGAGCTGCGCAAGACCGAGAGCGTCGATGTCATGGACGCGCTGGGCAGCAACATCCGCGTCGATGCCCGCGGGCGCGAGGTCATGCGCATCCTGCCGCGCAACCATGACGACGTGAACGAGGAGTGGATCTCGGACAAGACCCGCCATGTCGTCGACGGCCTGCGCCGCCAGCGGCTCGACCGCCCCTATGTGCGTGTCGGCGGAAAGCTGAAGCCCGCATCATGGGCCGAGGCGCTGGAGGCTGCCGCCTCGGCCATGAAGGGCACGAAGCTCGCCGCCATCGCCGGCGACCTCGTGCCGGTCGAGGCGATGTGGGCGCTGAAGGGGCTGATGGACGGGCTTGGGCAGTCGGCCTACGACTGCCGGCAGGACGGCGCGAAGCTGCCGCGCGACAATCGCTCGGCCTGGCTGTTCAACGCCACCGTGGCCGGGCTCGACCGCGCCCGGGCGATCCTGCTGGTCGGGTCGAACCCGCGCAGCGAGGCGCCGGTGCTGAACGCCCGCATCCGCAAGGCGTGGAGCCTCGGGGCCGAGGTGGCATCGATCGGCGAATCGATGGATCTGACCTATCCCCATGCGCGGCTTGGCGCAGGGCCGGAGACGCTGAGGGGCGTGGCCGGGTCGGCCTTCGGCGAGAAACTGCGCGACGGCGGCGTGATCGTGCTGGGTGCCGGCACCGTGGCGCGGCCGGACGGGGCGGCGGTGCTGGGTGCCGCCATGGCGCTGGCGGCCGAGACCGGCGCGGCCTTCTCGATGCTGCACATGGCCGCGAGCCGCGTGGGCGGCATGGAGATCGGCTTCGCCTGCGACGACGGGGCCGAGGCGGCGGTGGCCGGGGCCGACACGGTGTATCTGCTGGGCGCGGACGAGATCGCCGTGCCGGACGGCAAATTCGTGATCTATCAGGGCCATCACGGCGACCGCGGTGCGCACCGCGCTGATGTCATCCTGCCGGCCGCCGCCTACACGGAGCAGAACGGCCTGTTCGTCAACACCGAGGGCCGGCCGCAGATGGCAATCCGCGCCGGCTTCCCGCCGGGCGAGGCGCGCGAGGACTGGGCGATCCTGCGGGCGCTGTCGGACAGGCTCGGCGCGCGGCTGCCCTACGACACGCCGGGCGCGCTGCACCGCCAGCTGTTCGCGGCGCATCCGCATCTGGGGATGCTCGACACGATCGCGCCCGCCGAGTTCCGCGCCGAGGCATCGGGCGCGATGGACGCCGCGCCCTTCGCGGGCGCGGTGGTCGATTTCTACCTCACCAACCCCGTCGCGCGCGCCAGCGCGGTGATGGCGGAACTGTCGAAACTCGCCGCCGACCGGGCGCGCGCCATGGCGGCGGAGTAAGCGATGAGCTTCTGGCAAGGCAATCTCGGCCAGTTCACCATCATCCTGGCGCAATGCCTGGCGGTCACGGTCGCGCTGCTGATCAGCCTCGCGTTCCTGCTGTACATGGACCGCAAGGTCTGGGCGGCGGTGCAGCTGCGGCGCGGGCCCAATGTGGTCGGGCCCTTCGGCCTGCTGCAGAGCTTCGCGGATTTCCTGAAATTCGTGGTCAAGGAAGTCGTGATCCCCGCCGGGGCCGACAAGACGGTGTACCTGCTGGCCCCGCTGATCAGCTTCACGCTCGCGACCATCGCCTGGGTGGTGATGCCCTTCGCGGATGGCTGGGTGGTGTCGGATCTCAATGTCGGGATCCTGTACATCTTCGCGATCAGTTCGCTCGGCGTCTATGGCGTGATCATGGGCGGCTGGGCCTCGAACTCGAAATACCCCTTTCTCGGCGGCCTGCGCTCGGCGGCGCAGATGGTCAGCTACGAGGTCTCGATCGGGCTGATCATCATCGGCGTGCTGCTGTCGGCGGGATCGCTGAACCTCAGCGAGATCGTGCGGGCGCAGGACGGGCGCTTCGGCCTGTTCTCGTGGTTCTGGCTGCCGCATCTGCCGATGGTGGTTCTTTTCTTCGTCTCGGCGCTGGCGGAGACCAACCGGCCGCCCTTCGATCTTCCCGAAGCGGAATCCGAACTGGTCGCCGGCTATCAGGTCGAATACAGTTCTACCCCTTATCTGCTGTTCATGATCGGCGAATACATGGCCATCGTGATGATGTGCGCGCTGATCACGACGCTGTTCTTCGGCGGATGGCTGTCGCCGATCCCGGGCGTGCCGGACGGGGTCCTGTGGTTCGTGCTCAAGGTGGTGTTCTGGTTCTTCATGTTCGCGATGGCGAAGGCCATCGTGCCGCGCTATCGCTACGACCAGCTGATGCGGCTCGGGTGGAAGGTCTTCCTGCCCATGTCCCTGATCTGGGTGGTGATCGTGGCGAGCTTCGCGCAACTCGGCGTGCCGGGCTATGCCCGGTGGGCGATCGGCGGCTGACCGGGAGAGAGACCGATGGGCATCGCGTTCGACAAGGCCTTCCGCTACTTCCTGCTCGAGGACTTCATCGGCGGCTTCAAGCTGGGGATCAAATACTTCCTCAAGCCCAAAGTGACGCTGAACTATCCGCATGAGAAAGGGCCGCTGTCGCCGCGCTTCCGCGGCGAGCACGCCCTGCGCCGCTACCCCAACGGCGAGGAACGCTGCATCGCCTGCAAGCTGTGCGAGGCCATCTGCCCCGCGCAGGCCATCACCATCGAGGCCGAACCGCGCGAGGACGGCTCTCGCCGGACAACGCGCTACGACATCGACATGACCAAGTGCATCTATTGCGGCTTCTGTCAGGAGGCCTGCCCGGTGGATGCCATCGTCGAGGGGCCGAACTTCGAATTCGCCACCGAGACGCGCGAGGAACTGTTCTACAACAAGGACAAGCTGCTGGCGAACGGCGACCGCTGGGAGCGGCAGATCGCCAAGAACATCGCGATGGACGCCCCCTATCGCTGAGAGGGCGCCGCGCGGCCGCCGCGCCCGCGGCGGAACGACCTAGGGCGCGCGCCCGCGCGCCTGCGCTAAGACCAAGGCCACCCGCTCGGGAACAGGGCCGGTCAGGAACGGGGAGAGCAGGCTCCATGGCGCTCGCGGCGACCGCCTTCTATGTGTTCGCGTCGATCACGGTGGCCTCGGCCCTGCTGGTCACGCTCGCCCGCAACCCGGTTCATTCCGTGCTGTGGCTGATCCTCGCCTTCTTCTCCACCGCAGGGCTGTTCGTGCTGGCGGGGGCGGAATTCGTGGCGATGCTGCTGGTCATCGTCTATGTCGGCGCAGTGGCGGTGCTGTTCCTGTTCGTCGTCATGATGCTTGACGTCGATTTCGCGCAGTTGCGCGCGGGATATACCCAGTATCTGCCGCTCGGGGCGCTGATCGGCACCGTCCTGTTCGTCGAACTGGCGTTGGTGATCGGTGTCTGGACGTTCGGCGATGCGGCGCTGGCGGCGCGCGAGGCGGTGGCGCCGAAGCCCGAGGACGTGGGCAACACCACGGCGCTGGGTCGCCTGATCTATACCGAGTTCGTCTACATGTTCCAGGCGGCAGGCATGGTGCTGCTGGTGGCGATGATCGGGGCGATAGTGCTGACCCTGCGAAAGCGCGAGGGCGTCAAGCGCCAGGACGTGCTGGCGCAGATGTACCGCACGCGCGAGCAATCGGTCGAATTGCGGGACGTCAAGTCCGGCCGCGGCATCTGAAGGGGAGCGCGAGACATGGAGATCGGCCTCGGCCACTACCTGACCGTCGCGGCGATGCTGTTCGTGATCGGCGTCTTCGGGATCTTCGTCAACCGCAAGAACGTGATCGTCATCCTCATGTCGGTCGAACTGATGCTTCTGGCGGTCAACATCAATTTCGTGGCCTTTTCCGCCCATCTGGGCGATCTGGTCGGGCAGGTGTTCACCCTGTTCGTGCTGACCGTGGCGGCGGCCGAGGCGGCGATCGGCCTTGCCATCCTCGTCTGCTTCTTCCGCGCCCGCGGCACCATCGACGTCGAAGACGTCAACATGATGAAGGGCTGACCCGGTGTTCTCGCTCATCCTGTTCGCCCCGCTGCTCGGCGCCCTCGTCGCGGGCCTGTTCGGCCGCGCCATCGGCGACCGCGCGGCGATGGTCGTCACCACGGGCCTGCTGTTTCTTGCCTGCCTGCTGTCCTGGGTGGCGTTCCTGACGCTCGACCACGAGGCGGCGCGCACCATCACGCTGTTCCGATGGATCGACAGCGGGTCGCTGTCGGTGGACTGGGCGATCCGCGTCGACACGCTGACCGGCGTGATGCTGGTGGTGGTGACCTCGGTCTCGGCGCTCGTCCACCTCTACAGCTTCGGCTACATGGAGGAGGATCCCGGGAAGGCCCGTTTCTTCGCCTACCTGTCCTTCTTCACCTTCGCCATGCTGATGCTGGTGACTTCGGACAACCTCGCCCAGATGTTCTTCGGGTGGGAGGGCGTGGGCGTCGCCTCCTACCTGCTGATCGGCTTCTGGCACCACAAGGACAGCGCCAACCGAGCGTCGATGAAGGCCTTCATCGTCAACCGCGTGGGCGACTTCGGCTACGCGCTGGGCATTTTCGGCCTGTTCTACATGGTCGACTCGATCCAGTTCGACGACATCTTCGCGGCGGCGCCGCAACTCGCAGAGCAGTCCTTCCGGTTCATCGGCATGGAGGTGAACGCGGCGGAGGCCCTGGCGCTGCTGCTGTTCGTCGGCGCCATGGGCAAGTCGGCCCAGCTGTTCCTGCACACCTGGCTGCCCGACGCCATGGAGGGGCCCACGCCAGTCTCGGCGCTGATCCACGCCGCGACGATGGTCACGGCGGGCGTGTTCCTCGTGTGCCGCATGTCGCCGCTGTTCGAACACGCGCCATACGCGCTCTGGTTCGTCACCATCATCGGCGCCTCGACGGCCTTCTTCGCCGCGACCGTCGGCTTGGTGCAGAACGACATCAAGCGCGTGATCGCCTATTCGACCTGCTCGCAGCTCGGCTACATGTTCGCCGCGGCCGGCGTCGGGGCCTACGAGGCGGCGATGTTCCACCTGTTCACGCACGCTTTCTTCAAGGCGCTGCTGTTCCTCGGGGCCGGGTCGGTCATCCACGCGATGCACCACGAGCAGGACATGCGCCACATGGGCGGGCTGCGGGACAAGATCCCGGCAACCTTCGCCATGATGATGATCGGCACGCTGGCGATCACGGGGGTCGGCATACCGCTGCTCTACATCATGGGCACGCCGGTCGGCTTCGCGGGTTTCGTGTCGAAGGACGTGATCATCGAAAGCGCCTTCGCATCGGGCAATGCCGGGTCGGGGTACGCCTTCCTGCTGCTGCTGATCGCCGCGGGCTTCACGTCGTTCTATTCTTGGCGGCTGATCTTCATGACCTTCTACGGGGAGGCGCGCCCCGCCCATCACGGGCACGGCCATGGCGACCATCATGGACACCACGCGCCGCACGAAAGCCCGCTGGTCATGCTGATCCCGCTCTATGTGCTGGCCGCCGGCGCGGTTCTGGCGGGCATGGAGTTCTACGGCGATTTCGTCGGCCACCATGAAGGCGCGTTCTGGGGCCCGGCGATCTTCAACGCCGAAAGCAACCATGTCCTGCACGACAGCCACGACGTGCCGACATGGGTGAAGCTGTCGCCCTTCGCGATGATGCTGGGCGGGCTGTTCGTCGCCCATCATTTCTACATCCGCGCGCCGCAGACGCCGAAACAGCTGGCGGCCCGGCACCCGGCGCTCTACCAGTTCCTGCTCAACAAGTGGTATTTCGACGAGCTCTACGAGGCGGTCTTCGTGAAGCCGGCGATGTGGCTGGGGCGCTTCCTGTGGAAGAAGGGCGACGGGCGCGCCATCGACGGTGCCATTGACGGCCTCGCGATGGGGGCGGTCCCCTGGGTCACGCGGCTCGCGGGCAGGGCGCAGACGGGCTTCATCTACCACTACGCCTTCGTGATGCTGATCGGCATCTCGCTGCTCATCACCTGGTTCGCGGTCGGAGGCGTCTGATCCATGCCGATCCTGACGATCATCACCTTCCTGCCGCTGGTCGGCGCGCTGATCCTGCTGTTCGGCGTGAAGGGCGACACGCCGCAGGCCCGCGAGAACGCGCGCTGGGTGGCGATGTGGGCCACGGTGGGCACCTTCGTGATCTCGCTGTTCGTGCTGTTCGGCTTCGACGCGGGCGACATCGGTTTCCAGTTCGTCGAGGAATACGTCTGGGTGACCGGGCTGACCTACAAGGTCGGCGTCGACGGCATCTCGCTGCCGCTGCTGATGCTCACCACCTTCATCATGCCCATCGCGATCTATGCCTCGTGGCACGTCGAACTGCGTGTGCAGGAATACATGGCGGCATTCCTGCTTCTCGAGACGTTGATGATCGGCGTGTTCACCGCGCTGGACATCATCCTGTTTTACCTGTTCTTCGAGGGCGGGCTGATCCCGATGTTCCTCATCATCGGGGTCTGGGGCGGCAAGGACAGGGTCTATGCAGCCTTCAAGTTCTTCCTCTACACGCTGCTCGGCTCGCTGCTGATGCTGATCGCCATGGTCGCCATGGTGCTGGATGCGGGCACGACCGACATCGTGCAGCTGCTGCGCCACGACTTCGCGCACGAACCGCTGAGCTTCCTCGGCTTCACCATCGGCGGCGGTTTCCAGACCCTGCTGTGGCTGGCCTTCTTCGCCTCCTTCGCGGTGAAGATGCCGATGTGGCCGGTGCACACCTGGCTTCCGGACGCCCATGTGCAGGCCCCGACCGCGGGTTCGGTGATCCTCGCCGCGGTGCTGCTGAAGATGGGCGGCTACGGCTTCCTGCGCTTCAGCCTGCCGATGTTCCCTGTCGGCTCCGAGGTCATGGCCAACTTCGTGTTCGTGCTGTCCTGCGTCGCCATCGTCTACACCTCGCTGGTGGCGATGATGCAGGAGGACATCAAGAAGCTGATCGCCTATTCCTCGGTCGCGCACATGGGCTTCGTGACCATGGGCATCTTCGCCGCCAACCGTCAGGGCGTCGACGGAGCGATGTTCCAGATGATCAGCCACGGCTTCATCTCGGGCGCGCTGTTCCTCTGTGTCGGCGTGATCTACGACCGGATGCACACGCGCGAGATCGCGGCGTTCGGCGGGCTGGTGCAGCGCATGCCGGTCTATGCCGTGATCTTCATGCTGTTCACGATGGGCAACGTCGGGCTGCCGGGCACCAGCGGCTTCGTGGGCGAATTCCTGGCGCTTGCCGGCGCCTTCCAGGCCAACACCTGGGCGGCGTTCTTCGGGGCGACGGGCGTGATCCTGTCGGCGGCCTACGCGCTGTGGCTGTACAAGCGGGTGATCTTCGGCGTCATCGACCGGCCGGCGCTGAAGTCCATCGCCGACGTCACGCCGCGGGAGCTCGCGACCTTCGCGCCGCTGGTGGCGGGCACGCTGATCCTCGGGATCTATCCGAGCCTCGCGACCGACATCTTCGGGCCGGCCGTGGCGGCGCTGGTCGACGGCGTGGCGCAGGACGTGGCGGCCTGGCGCGGCGTCGCGCTGGCCCAGAACTGAACGGGAGAGCGGGCGATGCAGTCGGGTGATCTCTCGGTCGTCCTGCCGGAACTGGTGATGGCGGCCGCCGCCATGGGCCTGCTGATGCTGGGCGCCTTCGGCGGCGAGGATCGGCGCGCGGGCCAGATCACCATGATCATGGCGGCGCTGATGGCGGCGCTGGGCCTGTCGATCGGCTTCGGCGGCGGCACGGTCGAGCGCGTGACCGCCTTCAACGGGGCCTTCGTCAGCGACGGCTTCTCGCGCTTCGCCAAGACGCTGATCCTGCTTTCCTCCGCGGCGATGCTGGCGCTCAGCCAAGACTACCTCACCCGCCGCGGGTTGATGAAGTTCGAGTTTCCCGTACTGGTTGGCCTCGCCACGCTTGGCATGATGATGATGGTCTCCTCGGGCGACCTCATCGCGCTCTACATGGGGCTGGAACTGCAGTCGCTGGCGCTTTACGTCATCGCAGCGTTCCGGCGCGACAGTCCGCGCAGCACCGAGGCTGGACTGAAATACTTCGTGCTTGGGGCGCTCTCGTCGGGAATGCTGCTTTATGGTGCGTCGCTGGTCTATGGGTTCACCGGCTCCACAAAGTTCGCGGTGATCGCCGGCGTCGTGGCCGCCGAGGGCGTGGGCGTCGGCCTGCTGTTCGGCATGGCGTTCCTCTGCGCGGGACTGGCCTTCAAGATCTCGGCCGCGCCGTTCCACATGTGGACGCCCGACGTCTATGAGGGCTCGCCCACGCCGATGACCGCGTTCTTCGCGACCGCGCCGAAGGTCGCGGCGGGCGTGCTGTTCATGCGCGTGCTCTACGACGCCTTCGGCGATGCGGTCGAAAGCTGGCGGCAGATCATCGTGTTCATCGCGCTGATGTCGATGTTCTGGGGCTCGGTCGCGGCCATCGGCCAGACCAACCTCAAGCGCCTGATGGCCTATTCCTCGATCGGCCACATGGGCTACGCGCTGGTCGGCCTTGCGGCGGGCACCGAGGCGGGCGCGTCGTCGCTGCTGATCTATCTTGCGATCTATGTCGTGATGAACATCGGCGTCTTCGCCTACATCATGTGCATGGAACGCGACGGCCGACCCGTGGTGCAGATATCGGACCTCGCCGGCCTGTCGAAATCCGCCCCGGGGCACGCGGTGGCGCTGGCGGCCCTGATGTTCAGCCTGGCGGGCATTCCGCCATTGGCAGGCTTCTTCGCCAAATACTTCGTCTTCATCGCGGCCGTCGAGGCCGGGCTCGCGCCTTTGGCCGTCGCGGGGGCGGTGGCCAGCGTGATCGGGGCCTTCTATTATCTGCGCATCGTCAAGATCATGTATGTCGATGCTGAGGGCGAGGCGCTCGACCATCGCATGCCGCCGCTGCACACCGCGGCGCTGACGGTGTCGGCGCTGCTGATGGGCGTGGGCTGGCTGCCGCTGTTCGGCGGTTTCGGCGTCACCGCCATGTCCGAGGCGGCGGCGCAGGCCCTGATGCGCTGACGCATGGCGTGGCCCGTCGGCTTCGGCCGCATCATCCTCGAAGAGGTCGACAGCACCAACGAGGAGGCGCGGCGCCGGCTTGCCGGCGGGACGGAAGCCCCCTTCTGGGTCATGGCGCGGCGGCAGGTGCAGGGGCGCGGGCGGCGGGGACGAAGCTGGGACGGCCCTGCGGGCAACCTCGCCGCCACCTGCGCCCTCCGCCCCGCGGGCGGGCCTGCCTCGGCGGCGCTGCTGTCCTTCGCCGCCTGCCTGTCCGTCGCCGAACTGTTCGAGACGGTCGCGCCCGGGGCCGAGATCACCTTGAAATGGCCCAACGACGCACTGCTGAACGGGCGCAAGGCGGCCGGCGTGCTGCTGGAGAGCGCGGGCGCCGCGGGCCGCGTGGACTGGCTGGCGGTCGGTGTCGGAGTGAACCTCGCCCATCATCCGGCGGCGGCAGAGGGGGCCTGGCCAGCGACATCGGTGGCGGCCGAGGCTGGCCGGGCGCCGGCGCCAGAGGATGCGCTGGCGCTGCTGGCCGAACGCTTCGCGCACTGGTCGGGGCGCCTCGCCGCGGAGGGCTTTGCGCCCCTGCGCGACGCATGGCTTGCACGGGCGGCGCGGCTGGGCCAGAAGATCGTGGCGCGGTTGCCGCGCGAGACCGTCGAGGGCGTGTTCGCCGACCTCGGGCCGGACGGGGCGCTGGCGCTGTCGACCCCCTCCGGCACGCGGCGCATCCAGGCAGCCGACGTGTTCTTTGCCTGACATCCGTCCGGCCTGTTCGGGAGCCCCCATGCTGCTCGCCATCGACGTGGGCAACACCAACACGGTCTTCGCGCTGCATGACGGCGACCGCTTCGTCGCGGAATGGCGCTGCAAGACCGATGGGGCCCGCACCGCCGACGAGTATTTCGTCTGGTTGCGCCAGCTGATGGATTTCCAGAATATCGGCGTGCGCGCGGTGCGCAGCGCGATCTGCTCGTCTGTCGCGCCCAAGACCGTGTTCAACATCAAGAAGCTGTGCGAGACCTATTTCGGCTGCACGCCGCTGTTCGTTGGCGGACCGCATGTCAGGCTGCCGGTCGAGATCCGGGTCGATGCGCCGCAGGAGGTCGGGGCCGACCGCATCGTGAACACGGTGGCGGCCTTCGCGAGCTACGGTCCAAATCTTGTCGTGATCGATTTCGGCACGGCGACGACCTTCGACGTCGTCGACGAGGACGGGGCCTATGCCGGCGGCGTGATCGCGCCCGGGGTGAACCTGTCGCTCGAGGCGCTGCACCGCGCCGCCGCCCGCCTGCCCAACATCGACGTCGCCCGGCCCGAGCGCGTCGTCGGCAAGGATACCCTGTCCTGCATGCGCTCCGGCGCCTACTGGGGCTATGTCGCGTTGATCGAGGGGCTCTGCGCCCGAATCGAGAAGGAGCGCGGCCTGCCCATGACGGTGATCGCGACCGGCGGCCTGTCGGCCCTCTTCGCGAAAAGCACCGATGCGATCCGTCATGTCGACCCCGATCTCACGATGCGGGGACTGGTCCACATTCATGCGCTGAACGCCGGCGCAAAAGGATAATCGATGGCCGACACCGCGACGCTGGTCTACGCCCCCCTCGGTGGGGCGGGCGAGATCGGCATGAACATGTATCTCTACGGCTATGGACCGGCGAAATCGCGCCGTTGGATCATGGTCGACTGCGGCATCGGCTTCGGCGACATGGAGACCGCGCCGGGCGTCGACCTGATCGTGCCCGACATCGGCTTCGTGCTGCGCAACCGCGACCGGTTCGACGGCATCTTCATCACTCACGCCCATGAGGATCACGTGGGCGCGGTCGGCCGCCTGCATTCGCGGCTGAAGCTGCCGGTCTATGCGACGCGCTTCACGGCCGAGATCGCGCGGCGCAAACTGATCGACGAGGGGGCGTCGCCCAAGGTCGTGAAGCTGTGCGTGCCCGGAGAGCCGGTGCAGGCGGGGCCGTTCTCGGTCGAGTTCATCCCCGTCACGCACTCGACGCTCGAACCGATGGCGCTGGCGATCCGAACGCCCGCCGGCCTGATCGTGCACACCGGCGACTTCAAGCTCGACGGCGACCCGGTGATCGGCGCGCCGGCCTCGCTCGCGCGGTTCGAGGAGCTGGGCCGCGAGGGCGTGCTGGCCATGGCCTGCGATTCGACCAATGTCTTCACGCCTGGCGCCACGCCCAGCGAAGGCGCATTGCGCCCCCATCTCGCGCGCGTGATCGCCGGCTGCGAGGGGGCGGTCGCAGCCACGAGCTTCGCCTCGAACGTCGTCCGGCTCAAGACGCTGGCCGAGGCGGCGGTCGAGAACGAGCGCGTCGTGGTGGTCGCCGGGCGCGCCATGCGTCGGATGATCGAGGCGGCGGTCGAGACCGGGCTGCTGAGCGATTTCCCGACCACAATTCCCGAGGACCGCGCCGGCGACATTCCCGCGCGCAACCTGTTCTACCTCGTGACCGGATCGCAGGGCGAACACCGCGCGGCGCTGGCGCGGATCGCGGCCGGGTCGCACCCCACCGTGGGGCTGTCGGCCGGGGACACGGTGCTGTTCTCGTCGCGGACCATCCCCGGCAATGACGCCGAGATCCACCGGCTCTACAACCGCCTGAGCGTGAAGGGGATCCGGGTCGTCGATGCCGACTCGGACCTGATCCATGCCTCCGGCCACGCCTATCGCGACGAGCTGGCCCGGATGTGGGATGCGGTGAAGCCGCGGATCGGCCTGCCCATGCATGGCGAGCACCGCCACCTGGTCGAGCACGCGGCCAGCGCGATGCGCTGGGGGGCGGCCCGTGCGGTTGTCGCCGTGAACGGGCAGGTTGTGGCGCTGGACGGCAATGACCCCCGCGTCGTGGACGAGGTCCAGTCGGGCCGCGTCTATCTCGACGGCGATGTCTATGTCGGGGCGATGGACGGCGTGGTGCGCGACCGGCTCAAGCTGGCGCGGCAGGGCCATGTCGTGGTGGCGCTGGTGGTCGACGAGGATGGCGACCTGATCGCGGATCCCGACGTGCGCGTTGTCGGGGCCCCCGACAACGATGCACTGCCGCTCTCCGATCTCATCGCGACCGAGGTCGACCGTGCGATGGACCGCGCCGGGGGCAAGGAGAAGGCCACCGACGCCGGCGTCGAGGCGCTGGTGACGCGAGTCGCCCGCAAGCTGTGCATGGATCGCTGGGGGAAGAAGCCCGTGGCGACCGTCATCGTCACGCGGCTCGAGGACGAATAGGCGCGGGATGGCGACGCGCCCGCTGTCGGGCGCGTCCGTCGCGGCTCACGCCGCCTCGTCGGCCTCGTCCACGGCGCTGCGGCGGATCAGCTTCTTGATCGGCACCACCTGAAGCAGGAAGGCCGGCACATGATCGCCGAGCCCGATCACCGGTTCATCGCGGCGGCCGCCGCGTGCGCGATCCTCGCGGGGGCGATCCTCGCGACGAGGGGAAGCCTCGCGGCGTTGGGGCGTCTCGCGCGGAGCCTCGGAAACGGGTTCCGGTCGCGATTCGCCAGTCCGGTCGGTCCGCGGGCGCTCGTCACGGGCGCGCGGCTCCCGGTTGCGCTCCGGCCGCGGCCGCTCGTCGCGCGGGGCCTCCTCGCGCCGCGGCGCCGCCCCCTCCTCCTCGGCGCGGGCACCGCCCGGCAGGTCCATCGCCCCGATCGGCGCGCCGATCAGTTTCTCGATCTTCTCGAGGTGCTTGTCCTCGTGCGGCAGGCAGATGGTCAGCGCCGCGCCCTCGCGCCCGGCGCGGCCGGTGCGGCCGATGCGATGCACGTAATCCTCGGCGTGGATCGGCACGTCGAAATTCACGACATGGCTCACGCCCGGGATGTCGAGCCCGCGCGCCGCGACGTCCGACGCGACAAGAACCTTGATCGTGCCGTCGCGGAAACCGTCGAGCGTCGCCGTGCGCACGGACTGGTCGAGATCGCCGTGCAGCGCCCCTGCTTCGAAGCCGGCCTTCTGGAGGCTCTTGAACACGGCCCCGATGTCGCGCTTGCGGTTGCAGAACACGATGGCGTTGCGGAACGCCGCGCCCTCGGCGCGCAGGACGGTGCGCAGAAGGTCGCGCTTCTCGCGGTCCGCGTCCTCCTTGCGGGCGGGCTTGAGCCGCAGCACGCGCTGGCTGACCGTCGAGGCGGTCGACGAGGCGCGGGCGACCTCGACCCGCACCGGATTGTGCAGGAACTCCTCGGTCAGCCGCGTGATCTCCGGCGGCATGGTCGCCGAGAAGAACAGGGTCTGCCGCGTGAAGGGCGTGAGCTTGAAGATGCGCTCGATGTCGGGGATGAAGCCCATGTCGAGCATGCGGTCGGCTTCGTCGACCACCATGATCTCGATTCCCGACATCATCAGCTTGCCGCGTTCGAAATGGTCGAGCAGGCGACCAGGCGTGGCGATCAGAACGTCCACGCCACGGTCGATCAGCTTGTCCTGGTCGTTGAAGCTGGTGCCGCCGATCAACAGCGCCTTGGTGAGCTTGACGTATTTTCCGTAGGTATCGAAGTTCTCGGCCACCTGCGCTGCCAGTTCGCGCGTCGGGCAGAGGATCAGCGATCGCGGCATGCGCGCCCGGGCACGACCCTTGTTGAGAACGGTGATCATCGGCAACGTGAACGAAGCGGTCTTGCCGGTCCCCGTCTGGGCGATTCCGAGCACGTCGCGGGCCGCGAGGGCGTGCGGAATGGCTTGCGCCTGGATGGGGGTGGGCACCGTGTAGCCCGTTTCGGTGACGGCTCGCAGCACGTCGGGGTCGAGACCCAGTTCGTCGAACATCATGAGGGTGGCGCGCAGCCTTCCGGTTGTGGTTTGTCAAGAGTTCCAGCGACGCGAATGTCGCCGAGTCCGGCGGAAACTGTCGGAAAACAGCTTCAAAGTCAACCGCAGCACGGTCGACGGACAGGACTGGTGGAGGGGGCTGGATTCGAACCAGCGAACCGTTACCGGGACGGATTTACAGTCCGTTGCATTTGACCGCTCTGCCACCCCTCCGAGGGCGTGTGGCGCGCTTTGTGGTCGGCGGCGTGGCGCCTGTCAATGGCCTGCGGCACCGCCCGGCGCCCTGCGTGCCAGCGCAACGAGCGCCGCGCGCAGCGACCCCGCGTCGTCGACCGGTGCGGTGAAATCGAGACGCCGCACCTCGTCGCCCAGCGCCAGGTCGGCGCCGTCCGGGTCGACGCCGGTCAGCCGCCACGCCCCCGCCGCGGCCCCGCACAGCCGCGCGTAATGCGCCACGGCCTCGGCGTGGTCGGCATTCATGCGGGCCACGGCTTCGGCCTCCGCGTCGGCGAGCCCGTCGGCAGCGCGGCGCGGCGCGAGGTCGGCGGCATCGAGCGCATGGGCCTTGCCGAACCCGCCGTTGAAGTCGGCGCCGGCGATCCGCAGCCGCCAGAAGGCGAAATCGCCGAAATCGGCATAAAGCGCCGCCTTGGGGTGGCGGGCGAGGAAGCGCCGGCGGGCGGCCGCGTCCTGCGGACTGCCGCGGTCCAGCCGCTGCGCCACGCAGCGCAGGCCGATGCGGGGATGGGCCAGCGGGTCGCCCTTGCCGGGCTCGCCCACCATGAGGCCGCAGCGCGGTTCGGCCTCGAGCGCGGCGAAATGCGCCGAGAGGCGCGAGGCGAGGAACACGGGCGAGCCGTCGACAAGCGTGGCGAGCGCGACGCGGCTGGCCGACGGCCAGCCATCGCCCGGCGCGGCCGTCGCCAGCGCCCCGTGACGTGCCAAGCGGATCAGGCGCTTGGCCTGATGCCGGACCGTGTCGTCAACGGGGCGCAGGGCCTGTTCGCGCTCGATCATCTCTGTCCTTCCCATCGTCGCGGCGCGACCCTACACCTGCGCTGCGGTTGCGAGAAGGCGGGGCGGGGCGCGCGATGGCGGCGGTGTTTCTGGTGGGTGCGATGGCGCTCGACGCGGCGTTCGGCGAGCCGAGGGCGCTGTGGGATCGCTATCCGCACCCCGCCGTCCTGATGGGGCGCGCGGTCGGTGCCCTGGACAGAATGCTGAACGTCGGAGGCAAGCAGCGGCTGAAGGGCGTGCTCGCTGTGGCGGTGCTCGCGGTCGGAGCGTGGACGCTCGGCGGGCTTGTCTCCTGGCTGCCCTTCGGCGGCCTGCTTGAGATGCTGGGGGCCGCCGTGCTGCTGGCGCACAAGAGCCTCATCGACCATCTGCGCGCCGTCGCCGAGGCGCTGCCGCGGGGCATCGACGAGGCCCGCGCGGCCGTCGGGCGGATCGTCGGGCGCGACACCGCGGCGCTCGACCGGCACGGCGTCGCCCGCGCCGCGATCGAGAGCGGGGCCGAAAGCTTCTGCGACGGGGTGGTGGCGCCGGCCTTCTGGTTCCTGCTGCTCGGCCTGCCGGGCGTGCTCGTCTACAAGGTCGTGAACACCGCCGACAGCATGATCGGCCACCGCACCGAGCGGCACGAGCAGTTCGGCTGGGCGGCGGCGCGGCTGGATGACCTTCTCAACCTCGTGCCCGCGCGCCTGTCGGCCTTGCTGCTGTCGCTGGCGGCGCTGTCCTTCGAGCCGCTCGAGGCCGCGCAGTCGGAGGCGCGCCTTCACCCGTCGCCCAATGCCGGCTGGCCGGAGGCCGCGATGGCCCGGGCGCTCGATCTCGCGCTCTACGGACCGCGCAGCTACGGGGGCGACGTCGAAGAGGCGGAGTGGTTCAACCCCGACGGCCGCGCCGAGGCGACCGCCGCCGACATCGAGGCCGCCATCGCCCTGCTGTGGCGCGGCTGGGCGATCCTGCTGGCCGCGGCGGTCCTGCTGGCCGCGATCTGAAGCCGCGGCGCGACGGTCGGGCGCGTTGCGGCGCCCGGTCGCGCGGGCCACACCGTCGACGACGCGAGGAGAGGGTCCGATGGTCCGCACGCCGCAGCAGGCCGCATTGGGCTCGATCGCCGTGGGGGCCATGGCCTTCGCCCTCAAGCTCGCGGCCTGGGGTCTGACGGGATCGGTCGCGTTCTACTCGGATGCGCTGGAGAGCGTGGTCAACATCGTCGCCGCGGCGGCCGCCCTGCTTGCGGTGCGGGTCGCGGCCCGCCCCGCCGACGACAATCATCCCTTCGGCCACCACAAGGCCGAGTTCCTGTCGGCGACCTTCGAGGCCGCGCTGATCCTGCTGGCGGCCGGGCTGATCCTTTGGGAGGCGCTGGGGGCCCTGCTGGACCCGCGCGCGCCCGAGGCGCCTCTGGGGGGCGCGCTGCTGATCGGGGTGGCCACCGCTCTGAACGCGGTCTGGGCGCGGCTCCTGTTGCGCTGGGGGCGCGTCTGGCGGTCGCCGGCGCTGGTCGCGGACGGGCGGCACCTGCAGGCCGATGTCGTGACCTCGGCCGGCATGCTGGCGGGTTTCGCGCTGATCCCGGTCACCGGGTGGCTCTGGCTCGACCCGGCGCTGGCGACGGCGGTGGCGGTGAATGTGGTGTGGTCGGGCTGGCGGATGCTGCGCGAATCGGTCGGCGGCCTGATGGACGAGGCGGTGGACGCGCCCACGCTGCGGCGCATCGCGATCATCGTGGCCGAGGCCGCGCAGGGGGCCGTGCAGGCGCATGACCTGAAGGCCCGGTCGCTCGGCCGCGGCGTGGCGGTCGAGCTGCACCTCGTCGTGCCGGGCGCGATGACGGTGGAGGCGTCGCACCGGATCTGCGACCGCATCGAAGCGGCGCTGCGCGCCGAGCATCCCGGCGCGGCCGTGGTGATCCATGTCGAGCCCGAGCACAAGGCGAAGGCGGCCGGCGCGATCGAGCCCGCCCCCGCCGCCCGGGGCTGACCGTCAGGCCTCGCGCGGCACCGTTGCCCGGAAACTGTCGCGCGCCGCGATCCCGGCCTCCCATGCCGCAAGCCGCGGGCGCCCCGCGCGCCAGTCGAGATCGCCGTAGCGGAAATCGAACCAGCCCAGCATGCAGCCGACGGCGATGGCCCCGGCATCCATCGGCCCCGCGAGATGCGCCGTCCACTGCGCCTCGAGCGCGTCGAGCGCCCGGAGCATCTTGGCGCGCTGCCCGTCGATCCAGGGCTGATAGCGCGCCGCCTCGGGGCGGATCCGCACTTCGTAGAGCGCCAGCACGCCCGCATCGAGCGCCCCGTCCGCCAGCGCCTCGAGCGTCAGGGTCGAAATCAGGCCCGGTCCCTCGGGATAGAGGCGCGGCCCGTCGTGCAGGCCGTCGAGGTAGCGGCAGATCACCCGGCTGTCATAGATAGCCGGCCCGTCGGGCCGCTCGAGGCAGGGGATCTTTCCCAGCGGATTCAGGGCGATGGTCTCGGCGTTCGGCGCGACCGGCGATCCGGGGGCGGCGACCAGTGCCACGCGGTCGAGAAGCCCGGTCTCGCGCAGCAGCACGACGACCTTGCGGACATAGGGCGATGTGGTGGAATAGAGCAGCTTCATGGCGGCCGGCCCTTCTGCCCGGTTGACCGGCGCAGCAAAGCGCCGAAGACGCGGGAAGTCCAGCCCCGGATCGGGCAGCCGTCAGCTGCCCGGCGCAACCCGCCGCAGACGCAGACGGAGCAGCGCGGCGCCGTCGATCGCGATCCCGGGCCCTGCGGCGCCCAGCCGGACCACCCGGCGGACGCGTGCCGCGGCATCGGCCCGCCCGGCGTCCGGGTCGACGATCAGCCCCGCCCCGTCCGGCAGCGCGTCAAGCGTGGTTTCGCGGTCGTGATCGAGGACGGCGCGCCCGCGCCGAGCGGCCAGGGCCGTCGCGATCAGGGCGATGGCTCCGGCGCGCAGGGCCCAGATGGCGACGGGGGGCAGGATCACGGCCATGGCGATGCGCGCTCCGGAAATCGCGGCGCGCGCAGCCTAGCAGAGCGGCGGCGCGCCGTCAGGCCGCGATGGCGGCCTCGCGCAGCAGCGCGATCAGCGCTTCGGCGGCGGGACGCGCCGAGGCGGCGTTCTGGCCGGTGATCAGCAGTTCGTCCGCGGCGACATGCGCCACGAAGGGCTCCGCGGGTTCGACCAGCGCGCCGAGGTCGCGAAGCTTGCTTTCCAGCAGGAAGGGCAGGGCACGGTCCATGTCCATGGCCTTCTCCTCGGCGTTCGAGGGGCAGGCCACCCGGCGCCCGCGGGTCAGGGGCTGGCTGCGCTTGTCCATCACGGGAATCAGGCCGGCGGTGCCATGGCCCACGGCGGCGATGGGCCGCGATTTCAGCGCGAACTGCTCGAGCGCCACGGTGAGCTCCGGGCTGGCCGTGAAGTCCCACATCGCGCCATGGCCACCCGGCAGGAACACCGCGTCATAGGCGGAGGTCTGCACTTGCCGCAGCGCCGGGGCCTGCGCCAGCGCCTCCTGAAGCCGGCCGTCGGCCAGCGCGCGGCGCGAGGCGTCGGTCTGGGCCGCCTCGACGAGGCTGCGCGCGTCCACCGGCGACGGACCGCCCTTGATGGTGGCGATCTCGGCCCGCATCCCGGCATCCTCGAAGGCGTAGAACGGGCCGGCGAAGCTGTCGAGCCAGAGCCCGGTGTCGCCGCCATGGAAGCCCATGCGGGCGTTCGAGGTCAAAACCATCAGGATGCGCGGCTGCGCCATGGGCTTCTCCTTGTCCAGGCCTGTCGGCGCCACGGAGGGAAGCGACGCGGACGGTCGGCTTCGGGGCGCGCACGGCTGCGGCGCGGAGGGTCCGCGCGGCGTTCGTTCAGGATATAGGACATGATTTCGCAAAAGCGAAGAGGGCCGGCGCGACCGCCTGTCGCGCCGGCCGGAGTGTTGCAGCGCGAGGTCAGCCGAACACGAGGCCGGGCAGCCAGGTCGCCAGCGCCGGGAAGCTCGCGAGCAGCGTCAGGGCGATGATCTGGATGATCACGAAGGGAACCACGCCGCGGTATATGTCCATGGTGCTGACCTCGGGCGGGGCCACGCCGCGCAGGTAGAACAGCGCGAAGCCGAAGGGCGGCGTCAGGAACGAGGTCTGCAGGTTCATCGCCATCATGATCGCCACCCAGATCGGGTCGAGCCCCAGAACGAACAGGGTGGGCGACATGATCGGCACCACAACGAACACGATTTCGAGGAAATCGAGGAAGAAGCCGAGGATGAACATCACCAGCATCACCGCGAACATCGCCCCGAAGGCGCCGCCAGGCACCGCCGAAAGCAGTTCATGCACCGTGTCCTCGCCGCCGAGGCCGCGGAAGGTGAGGTTGAAGATCTGCGCCCCGATCAGGATCAGGAACACCATGCAGGTGACCTTTGCGGTCGAGCGGCAGACGTCGCCCAGCACGGCCGACCGCCCCAGCCGGATCAGGCTGACCGCGACGCCGTAGGCCACAAGCGCCAGCGCCGCGCCCGCGGCATACATCGCGAGCAGGTCGCGCGGCTCGATCACGGTTCGCGTCACGCGCATGTCGAAGAAGCGCGTCAGCGCGAAGGCGAGCAGCACGCCGATCACTGCGAGGTATTGCGGCCAGGGCCGGCTTTCGTCGGCGCGCTCGCCCGCCAGCAGGATCGCGCCGATGCCGCCGACCGCCGCGGCCTCGGTCGGCGTGGCGATGCCGTAAAGGATCGAGCCCAGAACCGCGAGGATCAAAAGGATCGGCGGCACCAGCACGCGGAACACCTCGCGCATTGTGACCGGGTCCGTCACGTCCATGGGGGGCGACTTCTCCGGGCGCAGGATCGCGAGCGCGATCTGGTAGGCCATGTAGAGGCCGACCAGCATGAGCCCGGGGATGATCGCGCCGACGAACAGGTCGCCCACCGAGACCGGCTCGGGCGCGAAATCGCCGATGCGCCGCCTTGCCTCGATGTACTGGTTCGAGATGGTGTCGCCGAGGATCACCAGGACGATCGAGGGCGGGATGATCTGCCCCAGCGTGCCTGCCGCGGCGATCGAGCCGCAGGCCAGCCCCTTGTCGTAGCCGTTGCGCAGCATCGAGGGCAGCGAGATCAGCCCCATCGTGACCACGGTCGCGCCCACGATGCCGGTCGAGGCCGCCAGCAGCATCCCCACGAAGGTCACCGACAGCCCCAGCCCGCCCGCCAGCGTTCCGAACATGCGCCCCATGGTCTCCAGCAGTTCGCCCGCGACCTGCGAGCGTTCCAGCATGATGCCCATGAACACGAAGAGCGGAACGGCGACGAGAACCTCGTTCGTCTCGTCCATCACGCCGAACACGCGGTTGAAGGTCGGGCGCAGGAAATTCAGCGAGGCCCAGACATCGCCGGTCCGGTGGGTGAAGAAGCCCTCCTGGAAATAGGCCCCGACGAAGGCGAAGGCGATGCCGGTGCCGGCCAGCGTGAAGGCCACCGGAAAACCCGCCAGCAACAGCGCCACCGCGACGGCGAACATGACCAGTTCGAGGTGGGAGACGAGGAATTCCATGACGCGGCGCCCCTGGTGCGAGGTGGTTTCAGTCGAGGCTGTCTTCGCCGCGATAGGGGTCGTCCACGTCATGCCCGGCGAGCCGCAGCGCCGCCTTGAGCATGGTGGACAGCGCCTGCAGCGCGATCAGCACCGCGAAGGCGATCACCGTGCTGCGCAGGATGTAGCGGTAGGGGATGCCGGAGGTCTCGGTCGAGCCTTCGAGGTTGCGCCACGAGGCGGCGACGTTCGGCCAGGCCGACCAAAGGATCAGCCAGCACATCGGCAGCACGAACAGCAGGCACCCGAGGATGTCGACCGTGTCCTGCGCCCGCGGCGAGGCGGTGCGGTAGAAGATGTCGACCCGCACATGGCCGTTGTGCAGGAACGTGTAGGCCGCGGCCAGCATGATCAGCGAGCCGTGAAGGTAGACGATGGATTCCTGCCACCACAGCGCGCTGAGCCCGGCGAAGGCGTTGGCGGAATAGATGTAGCGCATCAGCACCAGCACGAACTGGATCAGCACCATGGCCAGCGCGAACCATGCCACGACGCTGCCCACCCCGTCGTTCAGGCGGTCTATCGAGCGGTAGATGCGGTGCATGCCGGGCTCCGTCGCGCGCGGGACGATGCGCGCCGCGGCATGGACACCGCGGCGCGCGACGACAGCGGGTCGGCGGCTTCAGATGCCGAAGGCGGCGCCGCGGGCCGTCGTGTAGCCCTCGTCGGCGATCTTGGTCCAGGGCATGACCTCGGCGCGGAAGGCGAAGTAGCTTTCGTAGATGCGCTTGCCGAGGTCGTCGACGTTGGCCACGTTCGCCGTCACGTCCTCGGACGCCTCGACAAGCAGCTTGAACACTTCGTCGGGGAAGCGCTGCACCTGCACGCCGTCATTCTCGACTAGCCGCTTCAGAGCCGGGCCGTTGCGGGCGTTGAACTCGGCCAGCATGATGTCGTTCTCGGCGAGGCAGCAGGTCTCGATCATCGCCTGGTCGCCGGGGGAGAGTTCGTTCCACCAGCCCATGTTCACGCCCACCGACAGCCCGGTGCCGGGCTCGTGAAAGCCCGGATACATGTAGTTCTTGAGGATGCGCTGGAAGCCGAAGGCCTCGTCGTTGTAGGGGCCGACCCATTCGGTCGCGTCGATGGTGCCGGCCTGCAGCGCGGGGAAGATCTCGCCGCCGGGCAGCGCCACGGCCGAGCCGCCCACGGCGCGGATCACCTCGCCCGCGATGCCGGGGATGCGCATCTTCAGGCCCTTGAGGTCGTCCGGCGACAGGATCGGGTTGCGGAACCAGCCGCCCATCTGGGGGCCGGTGTTGCCGGCGAGGAAGCTCTTGACGCCGAACTGGTTGCCGAGCTCGTCCCAGAGCTCGCGCCCGCCGCCGAAATGCACCCAGGCCTGAAGCTCCTGCGCCGTGAAGCCGAGTGGCACCGCGGCGAAGAAGTTGTAGCCGAGATGCTTGGAGCCCCAGTAGTACTCGGCCCCGTGGTAAAGTTCCGCCGCGCCCGTCGAGACGGCGTCGAAGCTCTCGAAGGCTGGGACCAGTTCGCCCGCGGCGAACAGCTTCACCTCGATGCGGCCGCCCGAGGCGGCGGTGATGCGGTCTGCGACGCGCTGGGCCCCGACGCCGAGCCCGGGAAAGTTCTTCGGCCAGGTGGTGACCATGCGCACCACCTGCCTGTCCTGCGCGATGGCGGGCGCGGCGAGCGCGCCGGCCGCGGCGGCGCCGACGCCGGCGGTCGTGATGAAACTGCGACGATCCACGAGAAGCCTCCCTTAAGGCGGTGTCCGACCCTGTCCCGGGTCGATTCGCCCCGCGACCCTATGGCCGAAACGCTGTCACCACAACGGCATGACGCAGAGGGGTGGCCTCGCGGGCCGTCTAGATGCTGTCGAACGGGGCAGGCCCGCGCGGCGCGGCCGCCGTGCCTTCTGCCGCGTCGCGCATGCGCCGCCAGCGGCCCCGGAGGTACACCTCGAAGGGGCGGAAGGCCGCCTTGTACTGCATCTTGGGCGAACCCGGGACCCAGTAGCCGAGATAGACGAAGGGCAGTCCCGCCTCGCGGGCGATCCGCACATGGTCGAGGATCATGTAGGCGCCCAGCGAGCGGCGGCTCTGGTCGGGGTCGAAGAAGCTGTAGACCATCGACAGCCCGTCCCCCGTGACGTCTGTCAGACATGCGGCGACGAGGCTGCGTCCGCGCGGGGCGACGGGGTCGTGGTACTCCACAATGCGCGAGCGGACCGGGGTCTCCTCGATCATGGCGGTGAATTCGGCCACGTCCATCTCCGCCATGCCGCCATCGCAGTGTCGGGCGTCGAGATAGCGGCGGAACAGGGCGTATTGCTCGCCTGTCGCCCAGGCGGCGCAGGCGCGGCGCGTCAGGTCCGCGTTGCGCTTCATCACCCGCCTCTGCCCGTCGCTCGGCACGAAATCGGCAACGGGCACGCGCGTCGACAGGCAGGAGGCGCAGTTCGGGCAGGAGGGACGGTAGGCCACCGACTGGCTGCGGCGGAAGCCGCGCAGGGACAGTTCGTCGTTCATCGCCCCGGCCTCGGGGCCGCGCAGCGTCGTGAAGACCTTGCGCTCCTCGCGGTCAGGCAGATAGGGACAGGGCTGGGTCGCCGTCAGGAAGAACTGGGCGGTGATCTTCTTCTCGTGGTGCATCTGGCTCCGACCCGCCTCAAGCCCTCCGACACCGAACGATAGCGCCGTCCCGACGCCTCGTCACGCGGGACGATGAATTGCCGCACAGCCCGTTAGCGCGTCGGGCAGGCCGCGGCCGCGCGGGTCCGTGGCCATCATGGCCATGCTGGCGATCTGGGGCACCATGAGGAAGAAGCAGCCGAAATACAGCGCGGTATGCAGTGCAGACAGGGCGGGATCGAGGCGCGCGCCGTCGGCGCGCCGCAATTCGATCCCCACGGCCCACATGCCGGGCGTCGCCGACAGCCGCGCCAGCCCGACGAAGCGCCAGGCGAAGGCAGCCGCCAGCATCGCCGGGCCGAAGGCGAGCAATCCGATCCCCAGCGTCGCGATGCCGAGCGCGAGGCCACCGACGATGCCGAGCGCGCCGGCCCCGACCGCATCGATGCAGAACGCCGCGAGGCGCCGCAGCGGCACGCCCGCGTAGAAGCGGGCGTCGGCGACGGGATCGGGCAGCCCTGGGGGAATGTCGGCGACGGTCATCCGCTGCATGTGCGCGCTCGGCGTGCGGGACTCAAGGGCCCGCGCGGCGGCATCCTGGCCCTCGGGTCCCCGCAGGATCCCGCCTGCGCCTCAGGTCCCCTGCACCACCGCGTCGCGCACCTTGTCCGAAGGGACGGCGATGCGGGGGTCGGGATCCAGGAAACCGTCGGTCGGCCGGTCTTCGTACGGGACGGCCGACAGCAGCACGCGCATCGTCTCGAGCCGGGCCCGGCGCTTGTCGTCGGCGCGGATCACGGTCCAGGGGGCGAGGGCCGTGTGCGTGCGCAGATAGGTCTCGCGGATGGCTGCGGTGTAGTCGTCCCATTTCGACAGCCCGTCCACGTCGATCGAGGACAGTTTCCACAGCTTCAGCGGGTCGCGCGCGCGCCCGAGGAAGCGCTGCAGCTGCTCCGCCCGGTTCACCATCAGCCACAGCTTAAGCAGGATCACGCCGTCCTCGACCAGCATCGACTCGAAGCGCGGCGCCTGGTCGAAGAAGCGCTCGCGCTCGCCATCGGTGCAGAAGCCGAACACATGCTCGACGACGCCGCGATTGTACCAGGAACGGTCGAACAGCACGAGTTCGCCCCGAGCGGGCAGCTCGTAGGCATAGCGCTGGAAATACCACTGGCCGCGTTCGACGTCCGACGGCTTGGCGAGCGCCACGACGCGGGCGACGCGGGGGTTGAGGTTCTCCGTGATGCGCTTGATCGCCCCGCCCTTTCCTGCCGCGTCGCGTCCCTCGAGGATCACGGCCACGCGCGCGCCGGTGCGCGCGACCCACGACTGCATCTTCACGAGTTCGATCTGCAGCCGCGCGTAGGCCGCATCGTAGTCCTCCGATGGAAGTCGCTTGTCGTACGGATAGTCGGCCGGCAGGATCGGCTTTCCCTTCGCCGCCTTGACGGCGGCGCGCACGCCCTTCGGCGCCGTCTTCGCGAAATAGGCTTCGACCCCCGCCGCCAGGTCGGACTCCTTGCCCATGCACCCCACCCAAGGCCGCTTTCCTGTGACAATAGCATGACGACCGTCCGGCCCGACAGGGGCCATCAGCACCAGTCGAAGGGAGTGCTCTGGTACAGCGCGTTGATCCAGTTGCCGAACAGCAGATGCGCATGGCTGCGCCAGCGGTTCTCGGGAGGGCGGGTCGGGTCGTCCTCGGGGAAATAGTTCCGCGGCAGGCCGACCGGCACGCCGCCGGCCGCGTCGCGCGCGTATTCCTCGGCCAGCGAGGTGGTGTCGTATTCGATGTGGTTGAACATGCACAGGCCGCGATGCGCCGGGTCCTCGACCAGCGCCGGCCCGGTCTCGGGCGACTGCAGCAGCACCTGCACGCCGGGCGGGAAGTCCGCCTCGCGCAGTTCGGTCCAGCGGCTGACCGGCACCATGATGTCGTCCGAGACGCCGCGCAGGATGGGGTGGCCCGGCGCGACGTTGCGGTGGCGGAAGCAGCCGAAGGCCTTGGCGGACAGATCGTGCTTGGGCACGCCGTGGAAATGGCGCAGCCAGGCTTGGGCGCCCCAGCACACCGCGAAGGTCCCGGTGACGTTGCTCTGGGTCCAGTCGAACACCGCGCGCAGTTCGTCCCAGTAGGTCACGGCCTCGAAGGGCAGCCGCTCGACCGGCGCGCCGGTGACGATCAGCCCGTCGAAGCGGTGCGATCGCGCCTCGGCGAATGTGGTGTAGAAGGCCTCGAGATGTTCGGCGGCGGTGTTGCGCGAGCGATGCGCGGTCATGCGGATCAGCGTCAGGTCGATCTGCAGCGGCGTTGCGCCGATCAGGCGGGCGAACTGGGTTTCCGTGCGCACCTTGTTGGGCATCAGGTTCAGCAGGGCGATGCGCAGCGGCCGGATGTCCTGGCGCAGGGCCGTCTCCGCCGACATGACCATCACGCCCTCGCGGCGCAGCACCTCGATGGCGGGCAGGGCGTCGGGTATCTTGATCGGCATGGGCGGATCCCGCGGCTGGGGAGGGTGCGGCTAGAGGGGCGGTCGTTCGGACCGGATGGGGGCAGGCGCAGGCATCATGCGGCGTCCTCAGTGGGGACATTTGAAATCATGCGCATGTTCTTGGTGAATTGTCCCCGGGCGAGACCGGTCCCGGGCGATGGGCCGATTCCGGATGGTCGGCCGGCGCTCTAGCGTCTGCGACCCGGTCCCGCAAGCGCGCTCAGCGCCGGGCGATGGCGGCGGCCACCAGCGCGTCGAAATCCGCGGGTTCGCGCAGCGCGGCGACCTCGGAGGCATCGACGCTGACGCCCCAGCCCTCGGCGATGGCGGCGTAAAGGGGGCGGCGGCGGCGGAGCAGCCGCGCGAAGCCCCAGGCCGCGAAGGCATCGGGGTCGACCCGGTTTTCGGGCAGCCCCGTCGCGGCGAGATACTCGGCCCAGATCGCGCGCAGGTAACCTTCCTCGTAATACATCGGCTTCGGTGACTGGACGAAACGGCGGATCAGTTCGTCCGCCATCGCGTCGGTCTCGCGCACGCCGACGATCAGCGTGTTCTCGGACAGGGTGACGAGAACAGGGTCCGTCGGGTCGTCCGGATCGACGACCTCGCAGATCGATCCGCCAGTGTCGCCCAGGAAATGCTCGTAGCCGTAGATGTCGTGGGCCTTCTCGATGAATTCGGGCGCATCGAGCAGCGCGGCGATCTCCGCCTCGTGATGCAGCCGCTGGCGCCGCACGTATTCCTCGAATGGCAATCCGCCGCGCGCCGGATCGCCCGGCTTTCCAAGAAAGGCGCTGAGGGGCGACAGGTTCTCGAAGGCGATGTTCGATGCAATGTAGATCGAATCCGAACGCAGCATCTCGCGCAGCAGCGGTGATTTCATCGCTTCGCGCTTGAATTCGTCGACGATCCTTTCCCCGAGATAGCGCGTGCCGATGCGGTAGTCGACGGAATAGTGGAACCATGTCCCGGCGCTACGCAGCAGCCGGGCCGTCGAGGTCTTTCCGACGCCCGACATGCCGATGATCGCCACGGATTTTCGCGGCGCGCCGAGGTAGGCGTCTGGGTCGGGATAGATCAGGGTCCGGCGCATTAACGATGGGTATCGCGCCGTGCGGCGCACGACAACCGACCAGATTCAGGCAGGTGCGGCCTCGGTTGCATTGAGGCGAATCGCCTTATTGGTTAAGACGCAATCGTGGCACCAGGAGGGCTGAATCATGGAATGGCGCTTGAAGACGGGTCTTGTCGCCGTGCTGGCATTCGCGCTGTTTGCCATCGCTTCCGGCCCGCCGGCCATCGCGGACGACGGGCCCGCTCCCTTGCGCGCCATTTTCCACGTCGATGAAGAGGACGAGGAAGTTCATAAACGTGCCATCAGCAATGTCGCGAACTTTTTCGCCTCCACCGAGAAGTCGGGGCGAGCGGCTTTCGTGACCATCGTCGTCAACGCCGACGGGATCGACATGCTGCGCCGCTCGCGCAGCTCAGTCGCCGACCGGCTGTCGATCATGGAAGTGGAGTATCCGAACCTCAGCGTCGTCGTCTGCCAGAGGTCGCTTGGATGGCGCGAAAAGAGGCAGGGCAGCCCGCTGGACATCGTCGACATGGCGCAGCGGACGGACTCGGGTGTGGTGTTCATCGCCGAGTTGCAGGCGCAGGGATGGTCGTACATCAAGCCCTGAGCGGACGGGGCGAGCGCTCGCTCGCCCCGCGGTCTTGAAGCGTCATTTCTTGGCGGCGGCCTCGAGCGAGGTCATCAGGATCGCCTCGGCTTCGGCCTTGTCGCCCCAGCCGATGACCTTGACCCACTTGCCCGCCTCGAGATCCTTGTAGTGCTCGAAGAAGTGCTTGATGCGCTCGCGGGTCTTCTCGGCGATGTCGGTCAGGTCCTGGATGCCGGCCTGGAACGGGTCGACCTTCTCGACGGGCACGGCGATCAGCTTGTCGTCCATGCCGCCGTCGTCCTCCATCTTCAGCACGCCGACGGGGCGGCAGCGGATCACGACGCCGGGCGCGAGCGGAAAGTCGCACAGCACCAGCACGTCGGTCGGGTCGCCGTCGGCGTGCAGGGTGTTGGGCACGAAGCCGTAATTGCAGGGATAGAACATCGGCGTGTTCACGATGCGGTCGACGAAGACCGCGCCGGACTCCTTGTCGATCTCGTACTTCACGGGCGCGCCGCCGGCGGCGCCGCCGGTGATCTCGATGACCACGTTGATGTCCTTGGGCGGGTTCTTCCCGGCGGGGATGGCGTCGATGTTCATGGGTTCGCTCCGTGGCGACGTGGGTGGCGGGTGCAGCGCAGGATGCTGTTCGCGCGGCGCGGGTAGCATGGGGCGCATGTCCTGCGAAGGCGTTTCAGCCGCGGCTTTTGCGCCCGGCCGCGATGTTGACCGCATTGCCGCACAGGATCAGCAGCGCGCCGGCGGCCAGCGGCCATCCCACGGGCTCGGCGTAAAGCACCCAGCCCGCCGCCGCGATGACCGGCAGGCGCAGGAACTCCATCGGCCCCACGAGCGAGGCCGGCGCGATGCTGAGCGCCCGCGTGAGGCAGAAATGCGCCGAGATGCCCGTCAGACCGACCAGCGCCATCCAGTGCCAGATCGCGGCCGAGGGCACCGAAATGCCGCCGGGCAGGGCGATGACCGCGGCGAAGGCGAGCTGCAGGAGGGTCATCCAGAACAGGATCGCCATCGCGCCCTCGGCGCGCGACAGCCGCTTCGTGACGATGTTGGTCAGCGCGAAGCCCAGCGCCGCGGCCAGCGCCGCCAGATGCCCCGGCCCCAGCGCCGCCGAGCCCGGCTGCGCGATCACCAGCACCCCGAGGAAGCCCAGCGCCACGGCGGCCGCCTTGGCGCGGGTCAGCTTCTCGCCCAGCAGCAGCGGCGCCAGCAGCGCCACCCAGATCGGGTTGGTGAACTCGAGCGTCACCACCTGCGCCAGCGGGATGACGAGCAGCGCGTAGAACCATGCGCATTGCGCCGCGAAATGGATCAGGTTGCGCAGCAGGTGGCCGCGCAGCTGCCCGGTGCGGAAACCCGCCGCCCCGCCGCCGCCCCACAGCAGCGCCGCCACGACCGGAAGCCCGATGGCCGATCGCCACAGCAGCGTTTCGACCACGTCGAGTTCGGGCGCGACGCCGCGGGCCGCGACGGCCATCGCGACGAAGGACAGGATCGCGCCCCCGACCCAGCCCGCGGCCGCAAGCAGCCGCGGCGGCGCCGCGGCCGGAAGGACGGCATCTGCCATCGCCGGATCAGCCGCCGCGGGGCAGGAAGCAGCAGCCCGAAAACCGCCGCGCGCCCTGTGCCCCCGTCGCGACGAGATCGAGCGCCCATCCGTAGGGCCGATCAGACATCCCGTCGCTGCAGGCGGCGCCTTGCAGCAGGCCGGCCGCCCCGAAACCCGGCGCGTCGATGCGCAGGGGCAGGGGCAGCGCCTCGCCCGACGGCCAGGACGCCGCCTCGACCGCGGCGGGGGCCGTGTTCCCCGGCTCGGCGAAGGTCGCGCCCTCGGCCGCGAGATCGAGGCTCCAGAACGGTTCGGTCCCGATGCAGCGCAGGCCGGCGGGGATCGGGGCCCATGACAGCAGGGGCGGGGAGACGGGCGCGAGGCCCGCGACCGCGATCCAGCCGCCGCTTTCGGGCAGCGCGACCAGCGCCCATGCGCCGGTCGCGTCGATGTCCAGCGCCTCGACCGGGCCCGGCGCGACCCGAAGCTGTCCCACCCGCGCGCCGTCCGGCGCGTCGAGCACCGCGAGCGGCCGGTCGGGCGCCGCGAAATAGGTAGGCTGCGCCGCGGCGGGGGCCGCGAGCATCGACAGCGCGAGGGCCGCCCTCATTCCCATTCGATGGTCCCCGGCGGCTTGGATGTCACGTCGTACACCACCCGGTTGATGCCGGGCACCTCGTTCACGATCCGCGCCGCGGTGCGGCCGAGCACGGCATGGTCGAAGGGGAAGTAATCCGCCGTCATGCCGTCGACCGAGGTCACGGCGCGCAGGGCGCAGACGAAGTCGTAGGTGCGCCCGTCGCCCATCACGCCCACCGTGCGCACCGGCAGCAGCACCGCGAAGGCCTGCCAGATGGCGTCGTAGAGGCCGGCGCGGCGGATCTCGTCGAGGAACACGGCGTCTGCCTGCCTCAGGATCGCCAGCTTCTCGGGCGTGACCGCGCCGGGACAGCGGATGGCGAGCCCGGGGCCTGGGAAGGGATGGCGGCCGACGAAGGCCTCGGGAAGCCCGAGCTCGCGCCCCAGCGCGCGCACCTCGTCCTTGAACAGGGCGCGCAGGGGTTCGAGCAGCTTCAGGTTCATGCGCTCCGGCAGGCCGCCGACATTGTGGTGGCTCTTGATGGTGACGGACGGGCCGCCCGTTACCGAGACCGATTCGATCACGTCCGGGTAGAGCGTGCCCTGCGCGAGGAAGGCCGCGCCCTCGATCGCGCCCGCGTGCTCCTCGAACACCTCGACGAACAGCCGCCCGATGGTCTTGCGCTTGGCCTCGGGGTCGGCGACGCCGTCCAGCGCGGCGAGGAAGCGCGCGCCTTCGTCCAGCGCGACGAGGGGGATGTTGTAGCTGTCGCGGAACAGGCCCACGACCTCGGCCGCCTCGCCCGCCCGCATCAGGCCGGTGTCGACGAAGATGCAGGTCAGCCGGTCGCCGATGGCCTGGTGGATCAGCACGGCGGCGACGGCCGAATCGACCCCTCCCGACAGGCCGCAGACCACGCGAGCCTCTCCCACCCGCGCGCGAATCGCCGCGATGGCCTCGGCGCGGTAGGCGGCCATGGTCCAGTCGCCGGTCAGCCCCGCCACGTTGAACACGAAGTTGCGCAGCAGCCGCGCGCCGTCGCGGGTGTGCACGACCTCCGGGTGGAACTGCACGCCGTAGAAGCGGCGCGATTCGTCGGCAATGACGGCGAAGGGCGCGCCGGGCGAGGCCGCGACGGCGGCGAAGCCCTCGGGCAGCCGGGTCACGCGGTCGCCGTGGCTCATCCAGACCTCGGTCTCGGCGCCCGGCGCGGCCCAGCCGTCGAGCAGCGGCGAGGGGCCGGTCGCGGTGACCGCAGCGCGGCCGAATTCGCGGTGGTGCCCGCCCTCGACGGTCCCGCCCAGCTGCGCGACCATCATCTGCTGGCCATAGCAGATGCCCAGCACCGGCACGCCGAGCGCGAAGATTTCGGGGGCGGCGCGCGGGCTGCCGTCCTCCAGCACGCTGGCCGGCCCGCCCGACAGGATCACGGCGCGGGGCCGGGCACGGTCGAGGAAGGCGGCGTCGACCGCGTGGAAGGGCGCGATCTCCGACAGCACCTGCGCCTCGCGCAGGCGACGGGCTATCAGCTGCGTCACCTGGCTGCCGAAATCGACGATCAGGACGCGGTCGTGGCGGGTGTCGGACATGCTGCGCGCATACCCACGAGGCGGGATTCGCGCAAGCCGCGCCCTCCCGCAATGTCGCGGACGCGCCCCGCCGCGGCGATTTCGGGCACCCGCCCGCCGGCCCGCCGCGCTACGACGGCGCATGGGGCGGGAGGGCGCGATGGACGAGGCGACAGGACCGGCGGCGGATGGCGGGGCGGCAACGAGCGACGCAGCCGCGCGACGGCCCCGGCGCGGCGGCGGCGCGGCGCGCAGGGCCGAGCGCGCGGCCCCGCGCGGCGACGGCCCCCGGGCGCTGCGACGGGCGATCCCCGATTACGGCGTGCTCGACGAGGAGGGCCTGGCGCTGATCGAGGCCAACGCCGAGACGGTGCTGCAGGAGATCGGCGTCGCCTTCCCCGAGCAGCCAGGGGCGCTCGCCCGCTGGCGCGCCGCCGGCGCCGATGTCCGCGACGACCGGGTGCGCATCCCCCGGGGTCTTGTGCGCGCCCTGTGCGCCACGGCGCCGGCGCGCTTCGTCCAGCACGCCCGCAACCCCGAGCGGTCCGTCGAGATCGGCGGCAGGAACCTCGTGTTCGCACCGGTTTACGGCCCGCCCTTCGTGCGCGACATCAGCGGGGGCCGTCGCTATGCGACGCTTTCGGATTTCCGCGACTTCGTGAAGCTCGGCCATGTCTCGCCCTGGCTGCACCATTCGGGCGGCACCGTCTGCGAGCCGACCGACGTGGCCGTGAACAAGCGCCACCTCGACATGCTGCTGGCCCACATCACCCTGACCGACAAGCCTTTCATGGGCTCCGTCACGGCGCCCGAGCGCGCCGCCGACTGTGTGGCGATGTGCGAGATCCTGTTCGGGGCGGATTTCGTGGCCGCCAACCCGGTGATGACCTCGCTCATCAACGTCAACTCGCCGCTGACCTTCGACGCCACCATGATGGGCGCGCTCGAGGTCTATGCGGCGGCGGGGCAGGCGGTGATCCTGTCGCCTTTCATCGTCGGCGGGGCGATGGCGCCGGTGACCGTGGCGGGCACGCTGACCCAGGTCCTGGCCGAGGTGATGGCGGGTGTCGCCTATGCGCAGCTGGTGCGGCCCGGCGCGCCGGTGATCTTCGGGGCCTTCGTCGCCTCGATCGACATGAATTCGGGCGCGCCGACCTTCGGCACGCCCGAGGCCTCGACCATCCTCTACGGCGCGGGCCAGCTCGCGCGGCGGCTGGGGCTGCCCTTCCGCTCCGGGGGCGGGCTCTGCGGATCAAAACTGCCCGACGCGCAGGCCGCCTACGAGAGCGCCAACACCCTGAACGCCACGCTGCTGGGCGGCGTCAACTTCTGCCTGCATGCGGCGGGATGGCTCGAGGGCGGCCTCGTCGCCTCGGTCGAGAAGTTCGTGATGGACCAGGACCAGCTCGGGGCGCTGCACGCGCTGGCGGCGGGCGTGGACCTGTCGGCGGAGGGGCAGGCGATGGACGCCCTGCGCGAGGTCGGACCGGGCGGGCATTTCCTTGGCTGCGCGCACACCCAGCGGCGTTTCGAGGGCGCGTTCTGGCGCTCGGACCTGTTCGATTACAAGCCCTTCGAGACTTGGGCCGAGGAGGGCGGGCGCGACACGCAGGCGCTCGCCGCGCGGCGGGCCGAGCGCATGCTCGCGGCCCATGAGGCCCCGCCGCTGGACCCCGCCGTGGCCGAGGCGCTGGCGGATTTCGTGGCCCGGCGCAAGGCGGCCGAGCCGGACGCCTTCGCCTGAGGCAGGGGCGGCGCGGCGAAACCGCCTGACGGGGCCGGCGCGCCCCCGTCAGGCCGCCGACTTGAACTCGAGGGACGGCGCGGCTGCACGCCGGCGCAGGGGCATGGGGGCCCCGGCCTGCGGTGCGACGGCCGCGGCCGTCCGCGCGGCGGCGCGGGCCTCGGCCAGCAGGGCGGTCAGCACCCGGACATGGCGGGCGACGGAATAGCCGGGCGCGGCAAGGCGCCGATCCGCGTCGCAGGCGGCCTCCGCCTCGGCCAGCGCCGCGAGCAGGGCGCGGCCCGGGGTGCCGGCGGGCACGAGGCCGGCGAGGTCGCGGTCGCGGCGGTACTGTGAGACGCCGGCGCGGGCGGCGGCGGCGAGCAGACGGGGACGGGACAGGGCGGCGACGGTCATGGCGGGCATCTCCGGGTTGCGTCGCGACGACCATCGCCCAAGCGGACCCGGTGTTCCGCAGTTGATAAACGCAGCGCACGCTGCAATGCAGGCAATTGTTTTTTAACGCGACTCTCGGTTGTCAACAGGACTTTCGGCTTAAGCGTTTTTTCACGCAGGGGCTTTAGCGCTAATTTTCGCCGATTGCGAAATCTCCCGGAGCCCCCGCCCATGAACGCCTCCGACGCCGCGCTGAACCGCTGCGCAACGCTGGCCGCCACGGCCCTAGGCGGGTCCGATCCGGGCCGCATCGCCGACCTCGCGCTCTATCTCGCCCATGTCGAGGAGGCGACGCCGCTGCGCAGGCTGGCGCGCGCCGCGGGAAAGGCCCCGTCGAGCGTGCACCGCGCCGTGCGGCGGGTCGAGGCGATGCGCGACGATCCCCTGCTCGACCGCGCCGTCGACGCCGCGGGGGCCGTCGTGCGCGCCGAGCCATCGGCCGAGGCCGCGCCCCCCGCGCGCGATCCCGCCCTTTTCGAGCGGGTCGCGCTGCGCGCGCTGGAGAAACTTGCGGAGGCCGACGCCTTCCTCATGGTGGCCGCGGGGGCCGGGAAGGCGGGGGTGTTCAGCCGGCGCAACCGCTTTCGCCGCCCCCTCGGATTGCTGAGCGTGGCCGACGCCGTCGACATGGCGGCGCGGGACTGGATCCGCTGCGTCTCGCGGACCGAGGCCTCGGCCAAATACGCGATCACCGCCGCGGGGCGCGCCCGGGCGAGGCGCGCCCGCGCCGAGGACGAGGCGATGGCCGCTGGCGGCGAGTGCGCGCCGTCGCCCTTCGCCGAGCAGCACCGGCCGACCGGCCCGCGCGCCATCCCCGGGCCCGGCGGCGCGCCGCGGACGGTCCGCGCGGTGCTCGCCGAATCACCGCTCGCCTGGCTGTCGCGGCGGCGCGGCGGCGACGGCGCCGCCTTCCTCGACCCGGCCGAGGTCGAGGCGGGCGAACGGCTGCGCGAGGACTGGGAGACGGCGCAGATCGGCCCGCGCGTGGCGCAGGACTGGACCGCCTTCCTGACCCCGCGCGACGGTGCCGGGCGCGGCGCCGCGCCCGCCGAAGGCCCGGCCGCCGCGCGCGAGCGGGTTTCGCGCGCGTTCTCGCAACTCGGCCCGGGGCTTGCCGATGTCGCGCTGCGGTCCTGCTGCCTGCTCGAGGGCCTCGAGGAAACCGAGCGGCGCATGGGCTGGTCGGCGCGGTCCGGCAAGGTGGTGCTGAAGATCGCGCTCCAGCGCCTCGCCGCGCATTACGGCATTCCCCAGCGCCCGCCGGGCCGTCCCGGCTAGGGTCCGCCGGCCCCGGCGCGGTTCATGTTGCATCGCACAATAGCGGGTGGTATGAGCGGGGAAACATTCGGAGGAGGCCCGCGATGCTCACCCAGGGCAAGACCGCTACGCCGTTTCACTACTGGATCAGCTTCTGGCCGGTTGCGCCGATGTTCGGCGTCGAATGGCGGTTCCAGAAGTTCGTCCCGGGCCCGAGCTATTTCCGTCCGGCCGACATCGCCGCGAAGATGACCGCGGCGGGCATGGCCGAGGCGGTGAGGGCCACGGCCGAGGCGACCGAGGCCGTGGCGCGCGTCGCCGATCCCGCGATCGCGGCCGCCGTCGAAACGGTCGTCGAACCGGCCGTCCAGGCCGCGGTCGACGTCGTGGAGACCATCGCCGAGGCTGCCCAGACCGATGCGCCGGTCCTGTCCGAGGCGGACGACGCGGATGCGCCCATGGCCGTGCGACCGGCGGTCCTGTTCGAGGGCCGACCCGAGGATGCGGACGATCTCAAGCGCATCAAGGGCGTAGGCCCGAAGCTGGAGGAGATGCTGAACGGCATGGGCATCTTCCGCTTCGCCCAGATCGCCGAGTTCGAGCCCGGCCACCTCGCATGGGTCGACGAGAACCTGACCGCCTTCAAGGGCCGCCCGTTCCGCGACGACTGGGTGGCGCAGGCGAAGGCCCTCCTTTGACGGGCCGCCGCGCCAGGCCCACCAACGGCTGATGCGAACGCAAGGCCCCCGACGCAGCGACGCGCCGGGGGCCTTTTCGCGTCCGGTGCAGGCCTCGACGGGGATCGCCGCGGGGACGGGCGTCCTTCCCGGCCCGCCGGCGGGGGCAAACGGTCGGCGCCTGCCCCCGCATGGCGTCCGCACCCACGGCGGCCCCGCCCGAACGCGCGGTCGTCGTCCAGCGACCGCGCCCGTCCTCCGGAAACGCAGACGCCCGCCTGAAGGGGCGGGCGCCGCATCGATGGCCGTCCGCGGACCCTCAGGCCCGCGCCGGTCTCGTCCGTCCGGTCACTCGCGCGACTGGCCCATGAACTGCAGCAGGAACATGAACATGTTCAGGAAGTTCAGGTAGAGGCTCAGCGCACCCGCCACGGCCGACGCCGCCAGCATCTGGGCCGTGCCGCCCTGCTGGGCGATCATCACGTACTCGCTCTTGAGGCGCTGGGTGTCGTAGGCGGTCAGGCCCGCGAAGATCAGCACGCCGAGCAGCGACACCGCGAACTGCAGGCCCGAGGACTGCAGGAACAGGTTGATCAGCGAGGCCACAACGAGGCCGATGACGCCCATGATCAGGAAGGAGCCCATGCCGCTGAGGTCCTTCTTCGTGGTGTAGCCGTAAAGGCTGAGCCCGAGGAAGGCCACGGCGGTGGCAAAGAAGGTCTGCGCGATCGAGATGCCGGTGAAGCGCACGAAGATCGTCGAGATCGACAGGCCCATCAGCGCCGCGAACACCCAGAACACCGTCTGCGCCGCGCCGACGTTCATGCGGTTCACCATCGCTCCGAACAGGAACACGATGGCGAGCGGCGCGAACATGATCACGTAGATCATCGGCGAGGTGAACAGGACCTGCAGCACCCCGACCGGCACGATCGCGGGCTGCTGGCCCTGATAGGCCGCCAGCAGATCCATGCCGAACACATACGCGACGGCGCCCGTCACGAGCATCGCGATGCCCATGAGGCTGTAGATCGAATTCATGTGGGCGCGCAGGCCGGCGTCGATCTGCGCGGCTTGGGCACCGTGGCGGCGGACCGCCGTTTCGTACTGAGCCATGGAACCTCTCTGGGTGGTGGCCAATCGTTGCCGGCGCGCATGCGCCGGGTCATCCTGCCGTTGGAATATGTTGGAGAAGCGCTTCGCTTTCAACCGCGCGCGGCGGCTGGCCGCGGGCTTTCGTCGCGGCTATTCGGGCGCGCGCAGCACAGCCGCCGGCCGCGCGGCCAGCGGGCGCAGCGCGAAAGCCAGTCCGGCCAGCAGGCTGGCCCCCGCGCCCCCCGCGACGACCCCCAACGCCGACAAGGCCGAGAACGAGAACCGCGCCTCCATGACGAAGGCGATCACGCCCCAGGCCGCGAGCCCGCCGAACAGGATCGCGACCGCGCCGGCCGCCGCTCCGGTCAGCGCCGAGCGCCAGGCGAAGGAGGCGAGGATCCGCGACCGCTCCGCCCCCAGCACCTTGAGGACCGCCGCCTCGTAGGCCCGAGCCCGCTCTCCCGCCGCCGCCGCGCCGATCAGCACCACCAGGCCCGACAGCAGCGTGACGCCGGCCGCCCAGCGCGCCGCGGCCCCGATCTGGCCGAGGCCCTCGGCGACGCGCCCGATGGCCTCTCGCACCGCGACCGCGGTGACATTGGCGAAGGCCCCGCCGATCTCGCGCAGCAGCGGCCCCTCAGCCTCCGCCGATGCGTAGACCGTGGCGATGTGCGTGTGGGGAGCGCCGGCGAAGGCCCCGGGCGTGAAGATCATCAGGAAGTTGATGCCGAGGTCGCGGAACTCGACCCGCCGCAGGTTGGCGATGCGCCCGGTGATCTCGCGGCCCAGCACGTTGACCGTCAGCGTGTCGCCGATCCCGAGCCCGAGGCCTTCGGCGTGCTCGGCCGAGAACGACACCAGCGTCTCGCCCGCCCAGTCCGCCGGCCACCATTCGCCCGCGAGGATCTCGGCGCCCGGCGGCGGCGCGGCCGCATAGGACACGCCGCGGTCGCCGTTCAGCACCCAGCGCACGCCGTCGTCGATCCTCGCCTCGGCGGCCGGGATGCCGTTCAGGGCCGTGACCACGCCGCGCAGCATCGGCGCGGTCTCGACCGAGGCAACGCCCGCGACGCCGTCGGCGCGCCGGTTGAAGTCGGCCAGCTGGTCGTTCTGGATGTCGACGAAGAAGAAGGCCGGGGCGCGCTCCGGCAGCTCCTCGGCCACCAGCGCGCGCAGGTTGTGGTCGACCTGCCCGATGGCCGCCAGCACCGTCAGGCCGAGGCCCAGCGCCAGCATCGCGCCGCCGGTCTCGCCGCCCGGGCCGCCGACGGAGGCCAGCGCGAGGCGCAGCGCTGGCCGGCCGCGCAGAAGCCGCAGCCGCGCGGCCCGCGCCGCGAGACGGCGCACCAGCCGCCCGGTCAGCCACAGCGCGCCAAGCGCGAGCGCCAGCCCCGCAACGAACCACGCCGCGAACAGCGGCGCGCCCGACAGGGCGATGGCCGACAGCGCCAGCGCGGCGGCCGCGGCCCCGATGAGCGCGAGGTCGCGGCGGCCCGGCCAGCCGCCCGAGGGCGCGGCGGCGTCGCGGAAAAGCGACGCGGGCCGCACCTCGCGCGCCCGCGCCAGCGGCCAAAGCGCGAACGCCAGCGCCGTGAGGCCCCCCCAGAGCGCGGCGCGCCACAGCGGCCCCGCGTAGACGTCGAACAGCGCAGGAACCGGCAGCGCGCCGGCGAACAGCGGCCCGACCATGGCAGGGCCGAGGCCCCCGATCGCGAGGCCCGCCGCCACCCCCAGCGCCGCGAGCGCGCCGATCTGGATGAGGTAGACCGCGAACACCTGCCTGCCGCTGGCCCCGAGCGTGCGCAGCGTCGCGATCACCGGAGTCTTGCCGTCGAGATAGGCCCGCACCGCCGCCGACACGCCGACCCCGCCGACCGCCAGCGCGGCAAGACCCACCAGTACGAGGAAGCTGCCGATTCGCCCGACGAAGCGTTCCACCCCCGGCGCCGGGCGCGAGCGGTCCGACCAGCGGATGCCGGCGTCGGGGAATTCGGCCTCGAGCGCGCCGCGCAGCGCCGCGAGCGACGCGCCTTCGGGCAGAGTCGCGCGCAGCTCGGTCTCGAACAGCGAACCCGGCGCGAGAAGCCGGCTGTCGGCCAGCCCTTCGGTCAGCACGAGGCTGCGCGGCCCGAGCCCGAGCCCCGCCGCAGCGGCATCGGGCGCGCGGATCAGCGCCGCCCGCGCCTCGAACGTGGCCGCGCCCAGACGCACGCGGTCGCCCACACGCGCCCCGAGCCGGTCGAGGATCAGCGGGTCCAGCGCCACGCCCCAGACCCCGTCGCGCGGGCCCAGCGCCTGCGCCAGCGGCATCGGGGGGTCGAGCACGACCGCGCCGACCAGCGGATAGGCGGCATCGACGGCGCGCACCTGCGTCAGCGCGCGCTGGGTCTCTCCGGTGGCGGGGTCGTCCGCCACGACCATCGAGCGGAAATCCACGGTCTCGGACACCGCCTCGGCGCGGCCATCGATCCAGGCGCGCTCGGCCGCGGTCGGGAAGCGGTAGGTGAACTCCAGTTCCAGGTCGCCGCCGAGGATGGCGCGGCCCTCTGCCGAAAGCCCGCGGGTGATAGCCTCGCGCACCGAGCCGACCGCCGCCAGCGCCGCCACGCCGAGCGCGAGGCAGAGCAGGAACACGCGGAAACCCCGCAGCCCCCCGCGCAGCTCGCGCAGCGCGAAGCGCAGCGGCAGGGGCAGGCACGCGAGCAGGCGACGCGAGAGCGGGGCGGGCCGCGTCGGGGTCGCGGCGTCGGACAGGGCGGAGGCGGTCATCGGGCGGGGTCCGGAACGCGAAGCCTGGTCATTCGGCGGCGGCGCGCAGCGGGTGGCCGTCATCCTCGGTGCGGCCGTCGCGCATCCGGGCGACGCGGTCGCAGCGGGCGGCGAGTTCGGGGGAATGGGTCACCATCACCAGCGTCGCCCCGTGCCGGTCGCGCAGGTCGAACAGCAGGTCGGTGATCGCCGCGCCTGTCGCCTCGTCGAGGTTGCCCGTGGGCTCGTCGGCCAGCAGGATCTCGGGCCGCGGGGCCACCGCGCGGGCGAGCGCGACGCGCTGCTGCTCGCCGCCCGAAAGCTGGGCGGGGTAGTGGTCGAGCCGCGCGCCGAGGCCCACCGCGACCAGCTCCGCCTCGGCGCGGTCGAAGGCGTCAGCCGCCCCGGCGAGCTCCAGCGGGGCCGCGACGTTTTCCAGCGCGGTCATGGTCGGGATCAGGTGGAACGACTGGAACACCACGCCCATATGATCGCGGCGGAAGCGGGCGAGATCGTCCTCGCCCATCGCCGTGAGGTCGCGGCCCAGCGCCCGGGCGACGCCGCCCGTCGCGCGCTCGAGCCCGCCCATGATCATGAGGAGCGAGGATTTGCCCGAACCGCTCGGACCGACCACACCCACGGTCTCGCCGCGCGCCACGCTCAGCGAGGCCCCGCGCAGGATCTCCACCGTGCCGGCCCTGCTCGACAGCGTCAGGCGCACATCCGCCATCTCGATGGCCGGGGCGGCGGCCGCCTTCGCGGGGTCCGTCGTGCTCGGGGCGTTGGTCGCGTCCAGCGTCATGGGCCTGCTCGGGGTCACTTCTGCTGCGTCGCGATATGGGGCGGGGCGGGGCGCCCGCAAGCTGGGTGTCCTCGTCGCGCTGCTCGGCGGGCTCGCGGCGGGGGGCGCGGCCGAGGCCGGGCCGCGGATCGTGGCGCTCGGCGACAGTCTGACCCATGGCTATGGCCTGCCCCCGGACGACGCCTTTCCCGCGCAGCTGCAGCGCTGGCTGCGGGCCAACGGCGCGCCAGAGGCCGAGGTCGCCAATGCCGGCGTCTCGGGCGACACCACCGCGGGGGGGCTCGCGCGGCTCGACTGGTCGCTGGCCGAAGGCGGCGACGCGCTGATCGTGGCGCTGGGCGGCAACGACCTGCTGCGCGGCATCGATCCGGCGGCCTCGCGCGCCAATCTCGACGCGATCCTGCGCGAGGCGGGGAGGCGCGGCCTGCCGGTGCTGCTGTCGGGCATGCGCGCGCCCGGCAACTACGGCCCGGATTACAAGGCCGCCTTCGATGCCATGTATCCCGAGCTCGCCGCGGCCCACGATGCGCTGCTCGACCCGTTCTTCCTCGAGGGCGTCAGCGAGGACCGCAGCCTTTGGCAGGCGGACGGGCTGCACCCCAACGCCGCCGGCGTCGCGGTGATCGTGGAGCGGATCGGGCCGATCGCCCTGCGGCTGCTGGCCCGGGCTGGGTGATCCGGCTGTTCGCGGCGCTGCCGATCCCGGCGCCCGTCGCGCAGCGGCTATCGGCGCTGCAGGCGGGGCTGGAGGGGAGGCCCGTCGCGCCGGAGGCATTCCACCTGACGCTGGCCTTCTTCGGCGCGCTGCCGGAACCGACGGCGGAGGAACTGCACCACGCGCTCGCTGCCGTGGACGCCCCGCGATTCTCGCTGTGGCTCGACGGCGTCGGGGCCTTCGGGGGCCGCAAGCCCACCGCGGTCTATGCCGCCCTGCGGCCCGAGCCGGCGCTGGACCGGCTGCAGGCCAAGGTGGCGCAGGCGGCGCGCGGGGCGGGCGCGGCGCCGGAGCCGCGGCGCTTCACCCCTCATGTCACCCTGTCGCGATACGCCCCGGGCGCGCTGTCGCCCGCGGCGGCCGCCCGGGCGCTGGCGGCGCGCGGGGCCTTTCTCGCGGGGCCGGTGGCGGCGGAGGCCTTCGCGCTCTACCGCTCGGACCTCGGCCGCGGCGGGCCGGTCTACACGGCGCTCGCGACCTATCCCCTGCGATGAGGCAGCACGCCGGCATCGTCCCAGAACGGGCGGGCGGCCTCCGCCGCCGCATCGGTGCGGTCGAGCCCGATGTCGCGCAGCAGCCGGTCGTCGAGCATGGAGAGCGCCCGGCGCTCGGCGGCCAGCGCGCCCCACAGGCGCAGCCGGGCGAGAACGCCGCGCAGCCCGAGGCGGGCGGCGGCAGACCTGGCGGAAAGGCGGAGGGTGCGGGCGGCCATGGCGTCGATCCTTTCGCGGTTCGTGACGGCCGAGGCTTCGGCCATCTGCTTTCGCGATGGACATGCCAGTTTCCGAGCTATAAGAGAAACGAAGCTATGTGAGATCAGCCATCACGGATCGCGATGCCCCGCAGCCTCGACATCGGCGCCCTGCGCAGCCTCGTCGCCGTCGCCGAGACCGGCGGCGTGACCCGCGCCGCGACCCGCCTGCACCTCACCCAGTCCGCGGTCTCGATGCAGCTAAAGCGCCTCGAGGAGGGTCTGGGCGTCGCGCTGCTCGACCGTTCCGCGCGCGGGGCGGCGCCGACGCCCGCGGGCGAGCAGCTTGTCGCCTATGCGCGGCGCATCATCGCGCTGAACGACGAGGCGCTGGAGCGGCTGACCGGCGAGGCCTTCGCCGGCACGGTGACGCTGGGTGTGCCGCACGACATCGTCTATCCGCTGATCCCGCAGGTGATGGAACGCTTCGCCCGCAGCCACCCGCGGGTGCGCGTGTCGCTGGTCTCGTCCTACAGCGCCAGCCTGCGGGCGCAGTTCGACCGCGGCGAGGCCGACCTGATCCTGACCACCGAGGACGGGCTGGGCGCGGGCGGCGAGACGCTGGCCACGCGCGCGCTGGTCTGGGTCGGGGCGCCGGGGGGGCGGGCCTGGACGCGGCGGCCGCTGCCTCTGGCCTTCGAGCAGGTCTGCGCCTTCCGCCCGCTGGCGCTGCGCGCGCTCGAGGAGTCCGGCCTGCCCTGGACAATGGCGGTGGACAGCGACCAGACTCGCACGGTCGAGGCCAGCGTCGCGGCGGATCTTGCGGTGATGTGCCAGATCGACGGGGCGCTGCCGCCCCTGACCGCGCCGGTTCCGCATGGCGGGGCGCTTCCGGCGCTGCCGACGGTGCGGGTCAACCTCTATGCCGGGCGCGGCGCGTTGTCCGCGGCGCTGGCCGGAACGGTGCGCGAGGCCTTCGCGGGCACCGCCGCCGCGGCGGCCTGACCGGCAGCGCGGAAGGCGGGCGGGCCGCCCTGCCGGCGGCGCGTCACCCCAGCGTCAGCGCGACCTTGCCGGCGGCGGCGCGGTCGCGCAGCAGATCCAGCGCCTCCTCGGCGCGGTCGAGCGGCAGCACGTTCGAGACATGCGGGCTGATCGCCCCCTCCTGCCACCAGGCCAGCAGGCGGCGCAGGCTGTCGCCCAGCACCTCGGGCGCGTGGCGCAGGTAGGCTCCCCAGTAAAGCCCGATCACGTCGAGGTTCTTCACCAGCAGATGGTTCGCCGGGATCTGGGGCACCTCGCCGCTGGCGAAGCCGATGGGCAGCAGACGCGCCTCGAAATTCGCCGCGCGCAGGGCCTCGCGCCAGAGGTCGCCGCCGACGGGATCATAGACGACATCGGCGCCGCCAAGCGCGCGCACCGCATCGCGAAGGCCCCCGGCGTCGACGTCCAGCACGTGATGCGCGCCCTTGTCCCGCGCCAGCGCCTGCTTGTCGGCCCCCCGCGCGACCGCGATCACCTCGGCGCCCATCAGCCGCCCGATCTCGACCGCGGTCAGGCCCACGCCGCCGCCCGCGCCCAGCACCAGCAGCCGCTCGCCGGGCTTCATCCGCGCGCGATGGCGCAGCGCGAGCTCCGAGGTGCCGTAGGCGATCTGCAGCGTGGCGGCGACGGTGTCGGGCATCGCCTCGGGGATGGCCACGCAGGCCGCGGCCGGTGCGCAGACGGCTTCCGCGAAGCCGCCCCAGCCGCAGATGGCCGAGACCCGGTCGCCGGGGGCGAGGCCCTCCGCGCCATTTCCCAGGGCGTCGACCACGCCGCAGACCTCGATGCCGGGCGAGAAGGGGATCGGCGGCTTCTCCTGATAGCGGCCGGCCACCATCAGCGTGTCGGCGAAGTTGACGCCGCAGGCCAGCACCCGCAGCCGCACCTCGCCCGGGCCCGGTTCGGGCGGGTCGATGTCGTCCGGCGCCAGAGGCTCGCCCAGCCCATGCGCCCGCATCGCCCGCATCGCCCGCTCCAGCGCCGTCCCCCGCGTTCCGCGCCGCGGCGCAACAGCCTAGCGCCGCGGCCGTGCCTGCGCCAAGGGGCGACCGCCGGCCGGGCTATGCGCGGCCGGCGCGGCGCCCCCATGCCCTGCGGCGCCGCCGAGGCGCCCGCGAGCGCCATGGCGGGACTGCGCCGGCTGCGCATAGTCCGGCCGCACGCCCGCATGCTATGTCCGCGGCAGGATCGACCGGCCAACGCCGTTCGAACGGATGTTCGCCCGGGGGCCACGCCATGACCATGCTGACCGATGAGGGCCGCGCCGCCCTCGACGAGCTCGCCGCCCGCCACGGCATCTCTCAGGACGCCGCGCTGCACATGCTGGTCGCCGTGTCGAACGGCGGCGGGACCATGGCGCAGTTCTCGCACCCGGAGGTCGGCGGCATGGGCCAATGGTCCATGGGCGGCATGATCATGGTCGGCGACATGTTCAACAACGGCCTGAAGGCCCGGGTCGACGCGCTGTGCAACGATCTTACGGCGCTGCTGCGCGGCCCGTCTCCCTTCGCGCGGCCCGCGGGCGGCGCGCCCGGCTGGGGCGGGGCCTGGTGGCCCGGTTCGCTGGGCCTCGGCCAGCCGGCCTCGTCCGGCGCGCAGAACGGCATGCGCTATGCGTATTTCCCGGACGCCCGCCGCCTCGCGGTCGACGCGGGCGGTTCGGTGATGGTCTACGACACCGGCGAGCACGCCATCGGCGGCTTCGGCCAGCAGCAGGGCGGCGACGCCTCCATCACGCTGTCCAGCCAGTACGGAACCGTGCGCCTGTCGGATCTGCCGGTCGTGTGGCCGGCCCGGGCCGAGGCCGCCCCGGTCCAGCGGCCGGCGCCGCCGCAGGCCGACGCGCCGCGGCAGGCCGCCGGGCAGCAGGGCGCATGGCAGGAAGCCGCCTCCGGGTCGCCCGGGCCGCAGCACGGGACGGGCGCGCCGGATCCCTTCGCGGCGCTGGAGAAGCTCGGGGCCCTGCGCGATCGCGGCGTGCTGACCGAGGCCGAGTTCGCCGCCAAGAAGGCCGAGATCCTCTCCCGTCTCTGACACGGTCGCCGCGCGCCCTGACGCATGCCGGCCGCGCCTGCGGCCTTTGCGCGCAATTTTCCCTTCAGGGCGGTTGATTACCGTCCCCGGTTGCGCGGACGATGGCGGCACCCGCCGTCGCGCGGCCCGACGCTGGAGACGCGCAATGTACGGAGCTTTCGCCGACACCCTGCTGGCCGCCGAGACCGGCGCACCGCCCAGCGTGGATGCCCTGCGCGAGGCCATCGCGCGCCACCTGCGCTATTCCATCGGCAAGGATCCCAAGACCGCCACGGTCTCGGACTGGCGGCTGGCGCTGTCGCGGGCGATCCGCGACCTGCTGGTCGACCCCTGGTTCGCCACCACGGGCAAGGTTTACGGGGCCAACCGCAAGCGGGTCTACTATCTGTCGATGGAGTTCCTCATCGGCCGGCTGCTCGAGGACGCCATCCACAACATCGGCCTCGAGGACCAGGCGCGCTGCGCCGTCGAGAGCTTCGATGTCGACTACCGCGCGCTTGTGGCCGACGAGCCCGACGCCGCGCTGGGCAATGGCGGGCTGGGGCGCCTTGCGGCGTGCTTCCTCGATTCCATGTCCACCGTGGGCGTCGCCGCCCATGGCTACGGCATCCGCTATGCCCATGGCCTGTTCAGGCAGTCGTTCCACGATGGCTGGCAGGGCGAGGAAGCCGAGGACTGGCTGCGCCAGGCGCATCCGTGGGAGTTCGAGCGCTCGGAATCCGCCTATCCGATCTCCTTCGGCGGCGAGGCGCGCGAGACCGGCGGGTCGGGCATGTGGAAACCCGCCGACACGGTCATGGCGGTGGCCTACGACACGCCCGTGCCGGGCTGGCGCGGGCGCTGGGCCAACACCCTGCGTCTGTGGTCGGCGCATCCGGTGTTCGAGTTCGACCTCGAGCGCTTCAACCACGGCGACTATCTCGGGGCCGCGGCGCCGGCCGTGTTCGCCGAGACCATCTCGCGCGTGCTCTACCCCGACGACACCACCCCCCAGGGCAAGGAGCTGCGGCTGAAGCAGGAGTATTTCTTCACCGCCGCCTCGCTGGCGGACATCCTGCGGCGCTTCCTGCTGGCCTCGAACGACCTGCGCAAGCTGCCCGAGGCGGTGGCGATCCAGCTCAACGACACCCATCCCGCCATCGCCGGGCCGGAGCTGGTGCGCCTGATGGTGGACCATCACGGCCTGCCCTTCGACGAGGCCTTCGAGATCGCGCGCCGCTGCCTGAACTACACCAACCACACCCTGCTGCCCGAGGCGCTCGAGCGCTGGTCGGTCGACTTGATGTGGCGGGCGCTGCCGCGGCACATGCAGATCATCGAACGCATCGACGCCCATCATGCCGCCGAGCACCGCCGCCCCCAGTCGGTCAGGATCATCGACAACGGCGAGGTGCGCATGGGCGACCTCGCCTTCATCGCCGCCAGCCGCGTGAACGGCGTCTCGGCGCTGCACACCGATCTGATGAAGAAGACGGTGTTCGCCGACCTGCACGCCCTGCACCCAGAGCGCATCGTGAACCAGACCAACGGCGTCACGCCGCGGCGCTGGATCTGGGGCTGCAACCCGGGGCTGCGCGACCTGTGGTGCGAGGCCTCGGGCGGCGAGGACTGGGTCACCGACCTCGACCGCCTGCGCGAGCTCGAGCCGCTGGCCGACGACGCCGCGTTCCGCGAACGCTTCATGGCGGTCAAGACGGCGAACAAGGCGCGGCTCGGGCGCTGGCTGGCGCAGACCCATGGCGTCGAGATCGCCCCGGAGGCGATGTTCGACATCCAGATAAAGCGGATCCACGAATACAAGCGCCAGCTGCTGAACGCGCTCGAGGCGGCTGCCCTGCGCAACGCCATCCGTCACGACCCCGGCGCGCACTGGACGCCGCGGGTCAAGATCTTCGGCGGCAAGGCGGCGCCGGGCTATGCCATGGCCAAGCTGATCATCAAGCTGATCAACGACATCGGCCGCACCATCAATAATGATCCATACTGCAAGGGCCGCCTGTCGGTGGTCTATCCGCCCAACTACAACGTCTCGATGGCCGAGATCCTGATCCCCGCGGCCGACCTGTCGGAGCAGATCTCGACCGCGGGCAAGGAGGCCTCGGGGACGGGCAACATGAAGTTCGCCATGAACGGCGCGCTGACCATCGGCACGCTGGACGGGGCCAACGTCGAGATCCTCGAGGCGGTGGGCGCGGACAACATCTTCATCTTCGGCGCCACCGCTGACGAGGTGCTGGCGCGCCGGCAGGCCGGCTACGACCCCTCGGCCGCCATCGCCGCCGACCCGCGGCTGGCCGAAGTCGTGGACCAGATCGCCGCGGGCGCCTTCAGCCACGGCGACCGCGACCGCTTCGGACCGCTCGTCGACAACCTGCGCCACCATGACTGGTTCCAGGTCGCGGCCGACTTCACCGCCTACTGGGACGCCCAGCGCGCCGTGGACCGCGCCTGGGCCGCCCCCGACGACTGGGCCCGCAGGGCGATCCTGAACGCCGTGTGCATGGGCCATTTCAGCTCGGACCGCACCATCCGCGGCTACGCGAAGGAGGTGTGGGGGGTGGAGCCGGCGTTCTGAGTGTCGTCCCGTTCCGCCATCGCGCGCAGGGGGCTTTCGCGGGCGGCCGGGATCGCCTATATCTCAAAGGCCGCCGCAAGGCGGCTATGGCGATAAACGCGCGTGTAATAGGCGGTTCGGACCCGGGGGCGGTACCCGGCGGCTCCACCAACCCTCCCGTTCGTTGCGGGACAAGGGGCCGAAACAGGATCGACGGACGCGTAAAGACGTTGCTTTCGCTCGGTGAGCCACCACCGTTATCGGTGCAAACAGTACAGTTGCCAACGACAACCGTGCTCCGGTGGCCGTCGCCGCGTAAGCGGTGACCAAACCGAAACCAAGTCCCATGGCTTAGCCGCCATGGGCGGGGCCGCCGGCGCCTGGCAACAGAAGCCGGCACTTCCCCCCTTTGTCGCGCCCGCCCCCCGCTTTCGCGCCGGTTCGAATCGGCTATGGTCGAGGTTCGCGACCGGGGGATGCATGGCGGGGCAGGGCTTCAATTACGGGCGGCTGATGCAGCGGGCGCTGCGCGGGCTGATGGCCGAGGTTCTGGGCCAGGTGGCCAAGCGCGGGCTGCCCGGGGGCCATCACTTCTTCATCTCGTTCGACGTCGCGCATCCCGGCGTCGACATGCCCGACTGGCTGCGCGCCGAGCATCCCAAGGAACTGGCCATCGTGCTGCAGCACGAATTCCACGATCTCGCCGTGGCCGCCGACCGGTTCTCGGTGTCGCTGTCGTTCCAGAACCGCCTCGCGACGCTGGTGGTGCCCTTCGACGCGGTCACCACCTTCGCCGATCCGTCCGAGAATTTCGGCCTGCGCTTCGACGCCGCCGAGGGCGAGGGCGGCCCGACCGATCCCGGCGGCGACGATCCGGGGCCGAAGGGACCGAAACCGCCCGAGGGCGAGGCCGAGGTGGTCCGGCTCGACCGGTTCCGCAAGCGGTAGCGGCGCTCAGAGAGCGTGGAGCAGGCTTGCGGCGTCGTCGGTCCATGGTCGCCCGCCATCGTCGGCCAGGGCGGTCCAGCAGCCCCCCTGCGGCAGCGCGGCCGCGACGCGCGACAGCGCCGCGACGACGCTGGGCGATTCGCCCGGTGCCAGCCCGTCCGCGGCTTCGCGTCGGCAGAGCGTCGCCGGCGCCCCGACGGCCGCCGCGCCGCGACCCGCGATCCGGGCGAGGTCGAGATGGCGGTTGGACAGGTGAAGCAGAACCACGCCTTCCGGCGACAGCCGCGACAGGTAGAGTTCGAGCGCCTCTGTCGTCATGAGGTGGATGGGAACGGCGTCCGAACTGTAGGCGTCGATCAGAAGCACGTCGAACCCGTCGGCGGGCCGGTCGGCCAGCGTCAGCCTCGCATCGCCGATCACGGTGGGCGCACTGCCTGCGCAGGCCGTCATGTAGTCGAACAGCGCCGGATCGCGGGCGATGCGGTCGACCAGCGGATCGATCTCGAAGAACGTCCATGGCTGGCCGGGCTTCGCATGACAGGCCACGGCCCCCACGCCAAGGCCGACGATCCCGATGCGGGCGGTTTCGGGGGCGGTGGACAGCGTCGCGCCGATGGGCCCGGCAGCGTGGTAGTAGGCGATCGGGGTCGGGCGGCCGCCGCGCTCGGACAGGAACTGGGCGCCGTGGATGGTGCTTCCGTGCGAGAACGCCCGCTGGCCCTGATCCGGGTGGTCGTGCACGGCGTAGACGCCGAAGAAGCTGCGCCCCCGCATCACCGCGTCCGATCCGGACCATGCCGTGACGGCGGTCGCCACCGCGAGCGCCGCGAGCGCGTGCGCGACCGGCCGCGAGGCCAGCGCCGCGAGCGCCGCGAATGCGCTGGCGCCTGCAAGCCATGACGGCGCGCCGAGCGCATCGGCCGCGGCGACCGCCGCGCCGATCAGAACAAGCGCCAGCACGGCCGCGCCCGTGTCGCGGATCAGCGCGCCGGGCCCGGTCCAGCCCGCGAGCGCGAGGCCCGTGGCGGCGAGGATCATCGGGAATTCCGCCGGACCATCGAACGCCACGGGGGCGACAACCGCGTTGAACACGCCGCCGAGTGCGCCGCCGGCCGACAGGGCGAGGTAGAACGCCGTGAGGCCCGCCTCGTCCGGCCGGCTCTCGTAGAGGCGACGGTGCACGGCGCAGGCCACGGCGAAGAACCCCGCGAACAGCAGCGCCACGGAAGCGCCGGCAACGGGGGTGGCGCCGCGGCCGGCCAGCGCCAGAACGAGGCAGCCCGCGCCCAGCACGAGGGCGAACCGGTTCGCGCGCTGCGAAAACACCCGCGCCGTCCCCGAGAAGGCCATCACGAAGCTGAGGAGGTAAAGGCCCAGCGGCGCGATCCACAGCAGCGGGAACGCCCCGACATCGGTCGTGACGAGTTGCGTCACCCCGAGCATCAGGCTCGACGGAAGGAAGGCGATGGCCGCCCAGGCTGCCAGTCGCGCGAGGCCCGGTCCGGCCGCGCGACGGCGCGTCCGCAAGACCGGGGATGCCGGGTCCGCGCCGGCGATCATCGTCCGGGCGCACCCTGCCAGCAGCCCTGCCAGCAGGATGTAGCCCGCGGACCAGCCGAGCGCGGCGCTGCCGACGCCGATCGCGGGTTCGACGACGAACGCGAAGGCCACGAGGGCCGCTGCCGACCCTGCGTTGCTTGCGGCGTAGAGGAAATAGGGGTCCGCGGCCCCCGCGGTCCCGGACGCGGCGAACCATTTCTGCAGCAATGGCGCATTGGCCGACAGGGCGAAGAACGGCAGGCCCACGCCCGCCGCCAGCAGCGACAGGGTCTGCGCCGTGACGCCGGACGCCGCGTCGACGCGCCAGTCATGCGGCAGGGCGAGCGGCAGGGCGGCCATCGCGCCGAGGGTCACGAGGCCGTGCACGACGACCTGCCGGGCGGGCGACAGGAGCCTGACCAGCAGATGCGCATAGGCGTAGCCCGCCAGCAGGGCGCACTGGAAGAACAGCATCGCGGTGGTCCAGACCGCCGGCGCGCCCCCCAGCGCGGGCAGGATCATGCGCGCATAGATCGGCTGGATCGAGAACAGCAGCGCCGCGCTGACGCCGATCGTGGCGACGAACAGCGCGCGTGCCGGCGACTGTCGGGATGCGGCGGTTGCACCGGAAGGCATCGGCGGCTCCTGGGCACGGCAAGACCGTGCGATAGGGCGCGAGGATCGTTCCGATTTCTCTAACGGATCAGGCGTTGCCCCCGGTCGCCGACAGAAGCCACGGCGTCGCGCCGAGCTTCGCGAGCGCCTTCTCCCACTTTGCCGCATCGTTCGAGGAGAACAGGATCTCCTCGTCCGCGTCGCAGGTCAGCCAGCCGTTGTGCTGCAGTTCGCGCTCCAGCTGGTGCGGCGCCCAGCCGGAATAGCCAAGCGCGATCATGGCCCGGCGGGGTCCGCGCCCCTCGGCCATGGCGCGCAGCACGTCGAGCGTCGCGGTCAGGCTCACCTCGTCGTCGACGCGCAGGGTGGCGTCCTCGACGAAGAAATCCGAGGAATGCAGCACGAAGCCGCGGCCCATCTCGACCGGGCCGCCGAAATGCACGTCCGAGCTCTGGGTCTGGGGGCCGGTGTCGATCTCGAGCTGGCCCATCAGCTCCTCGAATGTCACGCCGGTCGCCGGACGGTTGACGACAAGCCCCATGGCCCCTTCATCGGAATGGGAGCACATGTAGATGACGGTCCGCTCGAAGCGCTTGTCGCCCATGCCCGGCATGGCGATGAGCAGGCGGCCGCTGAGATGGCGAGGCTCGGAGTCGTTCATGGCAGGGATGATGGGACGGGGGCGCGCCTCCATCAAGGCCCGCGGGACGGGCGGCGCGATTGCCGCGGTCGCCGCCTTCGCTTCTGCCGCGGCGGCCGCCGCCTTCGCCGCCTCTGCGACGGAGCCGCCGCCGGCGACGCTGCGGCTGGTCGCCGGCGTGCCGCTCGAGGGCGGCGGGCGGCTGGCGGGGCTGGAGTTCGCCATGGCCGCGGGGTGGAAGACCTACTGGCGCAATCCGGGCGATGCCGGCGTGCCGCCGGTGTTCGACTGGTCGGGCTCGCGCAACCTCGCCGCGGTGACGGTGGAGTGGCCCGCGCCGGAGCTGTTCGACAGTTTCGGCTTCGCCACGCTCGGCTATGCCGACATCGCCACCCTGCCCCTGCGCGTGACGCCCGCCGATCCCGCCCGGCCCGTCGCGCTGCGTCTGGCGCTCGATTACGGCGTCTGCGCCGACATCTGCATCGCCGACCGCGCGGAGCTGGCGCTGACCATCGCGCCCGATGCCCGCGCGGAGGGGGCGGCCGCCATTGCGGCGGCGCTCGGCGCGCTGCCGACCCCGGCGCGTGAGGCGGGGGTCCTGTCCGCCGAATGCGGCCTCACCGGGTCGGGGGCCGCGCGGGAATTCGCCGCGACGCTGCGCTTCGATGCGCCGCCGCCCGCGCCCGCGCATGCCGTGGTCGAGGGGCCCGACACGCTGTGGATCGGCCCCGTCGCGGTCGCGGTCGACGGTGCGGCGATGGCGCTGTCGGCCGAGGCGCAACTCGCGGATCCCGCCGCTTGGGTCGCGCGCGACGCCTTCCGCATCACGCTGCTGGGCGCGGGCCTTGGGGCCGCAGGCGCCGTGGAGGTGGCGGGTTGCGCGTCATAGGCGAGGGGATGTCCCCCCTGCGCGCGACACCCCGCATGTCGCATTCACGGCCGGAGCCGACATGTTAACACATCGGGGATGACCCGGCCGCATGCCGCGCCCGGCGATCCCGATGGACCCACGCATGACGACCACGCCGACGCTCTGGGGATCGGAAGCGATCCTCGCCACCGGAAACGCCAACAGCGCCTCGATCGCCGCGCTGACGGACGGTCGCTTCGCCGTCGTCTGGCAGGTCGAAGCCGGAACCATCGGCAACGTCGCCGGTCGGATCGTCGACGCCGAGGGTTTCGCCACCGGCGGCGATTTCCTGTTCGGCGCGAACGAGCGGCGCGATCTAAACGGGCCGGAGGCGACGCAACTGCTTGACGGGCGCCTTGCCGTCGGCGTTGCCCGCGTGTTCGTGGGCACGGATTACGACCCGGCCGTGATCTTTCGGTCCGGCACAGACTTCTTGACCGGCGGCATTGCGCGAGTGCTCGACTTCACGGCAAACAACGACGATGTCGTGTACGAGACCGAGGCGTTGCGTGATGGCGGTTTCGCCATGCTGTTTCGGCGCTCATCGTCGGCGGCGCCGACGTCGGACCTGAAGGTCGGCCTCTACACGCAGGGCGGCTCTCTCCGCACGCTCGTCGACGTCGACCCGACCACGGATGCCCAGAGCGCCGCGCACATGACGGTGCTCGCGGACGGCGGCATCGCGCTCGTCTACCGCACATTCCGGTTCAGCGGCAGCACGGTGACAGACACGCTCTGGATGCGCCTCTTCAACGAGGACGGCTCGCCGCGGACCGGGCGCTTCACGTTCGCGAACACGCCGAACGACGCCTTCCCGCGGGTCGCGGCGCTGGTCGACGGCGGCTACGTCGCGGTCTGGCAGGACGTCACCGAGCAGCGGATCTACAGCCAGAAGTTCACCGCGGCCGGCGTCGTCTCCGGGCCCCGCGCCTTCGTCCCGACCGCCTTCGGCATCCTGCCCAAGGTCGCGGCCCTGAAGGATGGCGGCTGGCTGGTCGGCTGGTCGAATTTCGTGGGCACCGAAGCGGACGGTTCACCCGACGGGCAGATCGCCCTGCAGCGTTATGGCGCCGGCGGCGCCGCGATCGGCGCGCCGCTGATCATCGACGCCCCGGGCGATCAGGGTCTCGAGGACATGCAGCTTCTCGCGGACGGACGCGTCGCGCTGGTTTACCAAACCGAAACCGGCGACGCGACCAACGTGGCCCGTCTCGCGACCCGGATCGTCGATCCCCGCGGCGCCGCGATCGAGGGGTCCGGCCTCTCGGAAACGCTGACGGCGCGCCAGACCGACGACAGCCGCGTCGAGGGGTTGGGCGGCAACGACACGATCCTGGGACAGTTCGGCGACGACACTCTGCTGGGCGGGGGTGGCGACGACGTCATCTCGGGCGGAAACGGGGCGGACCTGATTGCCGGCGGCTCCGGCAATGACTTCCTCAGCGGCGGGAACGACGACGACAGGCTCGAGGGCGGCTCGGGCAACGACACCCTGCTCGGCGAAAGCGGCGACGACACCCTGCTCGGCGGCGGCGGGAACGACAGCCTTGCCGGCGGTGCAGGCGACGACGTGCTCAGCGGCGGGTCGGGCAACGACACGCTGCAGGGGCAGGCCGGCGACGACATCCTGCGCGGCGGCAGCGGCAACGACAATCTCAGCGGGGGCAGCGGGGCCGACACGCTGGACGGAGGTTCCGGCAACGACACCCTCAACGGCGGCGCGGGCCGCGACCGCCTCGGCGGCGGGGACGGCGCCGACCGCTTCATCTTCGCGGCCGTGTCCGACAGCGGACCGACCGTCGCCGCGCGCGACACCATCATCGACTTCACGCCGGGCGTGGACCGGATCGACGTTTCCCTGATCGACGCGGTCCCCGGGGGCGCCGACAACGCCTTCGCCTTCATCGGCGTCGCCGCATTCTCGGCGCCGGGCCAGCTTCGCGTCGTGCAGTCCGGGGGGGCCACCTTCGTCGAGGCCAACACGGTCGGCCCGAACGGGCCGGAGATGGTGATCCGCCTCGACGGATTGCTGGCGCTGGCGGCGGCCGACTTCATCCTCTGACCCGCCGGGGCCGCGGCCGGGGCTGCCGACCGCGGCTTGCGGCCTCAGGCTCGTTGAGGGTAGATGGCGGGGCCTGTCGCCGGAGCCCCGCCCCATGCTGAGCGTCGACGCGATCGTGAGGAGTTTCGGCGGCTTCCGGGCTGTCGACGGCTGCTCGTTCGATGTGGCGGCGGGGTCGATCACCGGGCTGATCGGGCCGAACGGGGCCGGCAAGACCACGCTGTTCAATGTGATCGCGGGGGCGCTGAAGCCCAGCGCCGGCCATGTGCGCTTCCTCGGCGAGGACGTCACGGGCCTTCCGGCCGACGCGCTGTTCCATCGCGGGCTCGTGCGCACCTTCCAGATCCCCCACGAATTCCACCGTCTCACCGCGCGCGAGAACCTCATGGCGGTCGGGCCGGGCCAGACCGGCGAGGGGATGTTCTCCAACTGGCTGCGCTGGGGCCGCGTGCGGACGGAGGAGGCCGCGCTGCGCGGCCGCGCGGACGAGGTGCTCGACTTCCTCGGCCTCTCCCATGTCGCGGGCCAGCCCGCGGGCGCGCTGTCGGGCGGGCAGAAGAAGCTGCTGGAACTCGGCCGCACCATGATGACCGAGGCGAAGCTCGTCCTGCTCGACGAACCCGCGGCCGGGGTGAACCGCACCCTGCTGCGCGACGTCGAGGATCGCATCCAGAGGCTGAACCGCGAGCGCGGCTATACCTTCATCCTCGTCGAGCACGACATGGAGATGATCGGCAAGCTTTGCGATCCGGTGATCTGCATGGCGGAGGGGCGGGTGCTGACGCAGGGCGGCTTCGAGGCCGTGCGGTCCGATCCCCGCGTGCTCGAGGCCTATCTCGGGGAACGCGCGGCATGAGCGCGGCCCCGGCGCCCGCGCTGGCCGGCCCGCTGCTGTCGATGGAGGGCGTGACCGGCGGCTATGGCGACGCCGACATCCTGCACGACGTCTCGCTGGCGGTCGGCGCGCGCGAGATCGCGGTGGTGGTGGGGCCGAACGGCGCGGGCAAGTCCACCGCGATGAAGGCCGTGTTCGGCCTGCTGCGCATCCGCCGCGGCCATGTCTGGTTCAACGGCTGCCCCATCGCCGGCTGGCCGACCGAGAAGATCGCGCGCCACGGCGTCGCCTTCGTGCCGCAGGTGGACAACGTGTTCCGCGAGATGAGCGTGCACGAGAACCTCGAGATGGGCGCGTTCCTGAAGCGCGGCGACCTGTCGGCGGCCTATGACCGGGTCTATGCGCTGTTTCCCGACCTCGTGGCCAAGCGGCGCGAACAGGCGGGCCGGCTGTCCGGCGGCCAGCGGCAGATGGTGGCGATGGGGCGCGCGCTGATGCTCGACCCGCGGCTGCTGCTGCTCGACGAACCCACGGCGGGCCTGTCGCCGAAATACATGCACCGCATCTTCGAGATCGTGACCGACGTCCGCGATGCAGGCGTCGCCGTGCTGCTGGTCGAGCAGCACGCAAAGCAGGCGCTGGCCATCGCCGACCGCGGCTATGTGCTGGCGACCGGGCGCAACC